>NZ_CP136522.1:2567692-2888653 GCF_033180165.1 Shewanella youngdeokensis | reverse complement strand
GAGATCTGTTAGACACTTTTAGGTACACTCCTGCAAACTATAAAAATGCGTTGCCCCCGAACGTACATGCAACGCCGCCCCCTCTTAGGAGTCAGTCTCAATCACCTAGTGAAAAACCTTTAGGCCCGAAAAGGCCCCCACCGCATTTAAAACCAAAAGGGGGAATGCCTCCTGCGCCTAAAACTGGTTTGTATAGCATTGATAATAAATGGATAGGCGGTAATCGTATTAGCAATTTAGGCAGTGCAACACATTTTGCAATTATGCTGGACGGTAAGGTGATTGGACGGCTATATAGCCCGGCAATCAGGCAGGTTAATTCTGACTCTGCTACTGAATTTGCCAATCAACAGTTATTTGCCAACCTATGGATTGGTTGTTTATGTTTGCTATTGGCTGGGGCGATTTCGTTTATTTTAGCTCGATTATTATTGGTGCCAGTAGAGAAAGTACTTCAAGGGATCTCGCATCTTTCACGCGGTAATTATGAAAAGCGATTTAGCCATTATCGTAAAGATGAGCTAGGCCAGTTAATGCGAGATATTGATCTATTAGCGGTGACGTTAGAGAAAAACCGCAGTGCCCGTAACCGCTGGTTTGCTGATATATCACATGAATTGCGCACGCCTCTGGCTATTTTATGCGGTGAAATTGACGCTATTAAAGCGGGGATCCGTCCGTTTGATCAACAGCAACTGCTGTCGTTGGAGCAAGAAATACTGCGATTAAAACTGCTGGTCGATGATCTGTTTCAATTATCATTGGCTGATTTGGGTGGCCTGAAATACCAATTTGAGCCACTAGACTTGCAGGCATGTATTGCTGAGTCAATGACATCATTAACACAAAAGTTTGCTGAAAAAGGGCTAGAGTGTCAGCTCAATCAAGCCGAGGCAGTGTGGGTTAGCGGCGATAAGCGGCGAATGCAGCAGTTAATCACAAATATATTGCTTAACTCGGCGGCTTATACGGATGCTCCAGGTAAAGTGGTGGTTGATATTTTGGTGGAAGGCAAACACGCTGTCATTTGTATCAATGACACTAAGCCCACCGTTAACTCGGCCGACTGTGATTTATTATTTGAGCCTTTATTTCGGTTAGATAGTTCAAGATCTCGGCGAGTCAATGGAGCCGGATTGGGGTTAACCATTTGTAAAAATATTGCAGAAGCCCATAGTGCAAGCATTAAAGCACGCCCATCTAATATTGGTGGGTTATGCATTGAAGTTGTCATTCCTTTACTGAAAAAATAATAACTATATGATTAATTCGTACCAAGATAAAACAGTACTAATTGTTGAAGATGAACCTAAGATTGCTCAAATTTTAGTTGATTTTTTATCGCTTGATGGCTTTCGCACGCAGGTGTTGCACGACGGAAAAGATGCCGTTGATACGGTTAAAAACGGCGCAGTCGATTTTGTAATTTTAGATTTGATGCTGCCATATAAAGATGGGCTGACTATTTGTAAAGAGGTGCGACAGTTTTCGACGGTGCCGATATTAATGCTGACGGCGAGGGTAGAAGAGATTGACCGTTTAATTGGTTTAGAAATTGGTGCGGATGACTATATTTGCAAACCCTTTTCGGCGCGTGAAATTGTGGCACGGGTTAAAACCATTTTGCGTAGAGTGGCACATAATCAGTCGCCAACAGATGAGCAAGAGATCATTTATAAACACATTTCTGTAAACGTCGAACGTTTTAAATGTTACGTTAACCAACAAGAAGTTGAGCTGACACCAGTTGAATTTAGGTTATTAAACACGTTTTTGTTGCGCCCTGGAGTAGTACACAGCCGTGATAGTTTAATGCAAGTTTGCTATGTTGATGACCGCATTGTGAGTGCGCGTACAATTGACAGTCACATTAAAAATTTACGCGCTAAACTGGTATTAATGGGGCAGGCGCCCGACTTGCTACAGTCAATTTATGGCGTGGGCTATAAATTAGAGTAGCTTGGAGCTCGGTTGGTGACTCTGTATATGGAGCAATAAAAAACCCGCATTTAGCGGGTTTTTTTGTTGCTAACAGTGAGTGTTTAGCGATGAATGCGTTACAGCATTTATCAGCACTCAGCTTTGTGCATGACGAAAAATTATAAGCGGTAGCTCATACTTAGCATAACGAGGTGGGCGTTGTAGTCGTGACTATTACTGCCAAAACTGAGCACGTTCCAGATCTCGTCTGGCGCAATGTCATTACCTGCGTCGTTATCTTTGTAGTTTTCCATCTTATAGTCTAAGCGTAAGTCCATTTTGTCGGTTGCACGGTATAACGCGTACACATTAATGTTATGGACTTTGGCATAGTAATCGCCATAATCACCGGTGATCCCTTGGGTCACTTGGGTGGTACTTGTTGAATCTGAATAGGTGTAATCAAGCCCTAAGCGCAGTTTCTTTTCCATCAGGTTGTTGTAGCTAAGCCCAGTACCAATAACGTCGACCTGATCTTCAACCAGCCCATACCAATTAGGGCTTGAGAAGTTGGTGCTACCTGCCTGTTCTGAATCAATATTTTGGCGGTTATAATAGGCCGTCAATGTCATGTCTTTGGTCAGCAAGTAACTAACACTGGCATCATAACTGATGTCTTTTGACTCGGTTAAACCAATTTGGGTGTCGTGGTAATCGTCAAGGGCAAAGCGTGCACCAAAATCAATGCTCAGTGCATCAATAGGGCTATGGGTAAAGCGTGCTTCAACTTGGCTACGTTGTCTATCGGCAAGGTTGTACTTACGTAGCAAATCGTTTGACTCGCTTGAAGTCCACTGTGATGCTTGATACTTAGAGCCATCACGTTCGCTGTAACTGCTTTTAAGCCACATATCCCACTTGTCGAATGTACTGACGCGGTACTTAGCCCACACGGTACTTTCTTCGGTGGTTTCACGGTCTTGGTAGTTGCGCTCATCTTGCTGGTAGTTGAGTCCACCTTCCAGTTTATGCCCTCGTGCCACGCGGTAATCTGCGGCTAATTTTGCCTTATGGGTGGTCGTGTCATAAGGCGTGTTGTAAGCCGCTTGTCCCGTTGTGGAGTCGATGCTGATCTGCGTCCATTGTTCAACGTTGGTTTGGTTGTCGCGATCGTTATAATCGTAGCTGGCGTTGATGCGCAGCTGACGATTAATCCGTGATACCAGTTTTAGCGTTACGCCGCTGGTTTCGACTTCTCCGTCAAGTGATTCACTTGGCATTTGGTAGCCATAACCTGAAGTGCTGAAATCTTGATCTTGTGTCATGAGTCCATAATGCACTCGACCATTAAAAGTCGTTTTACCTGCCGCGTACTGACCCATTAATGACAAAGTATGTGCTTCGTTATCAGGATCAAGGGCAATATAGCCAGTAGTTTGGGCGCCAAAGGTGGGGTTGAACGCACTGTCGTAAGACAGTTCGCTGTACTCATTTTTAAACATTGAACCATTATAGTTTAACGCTGCAAACCAATGGTCGCCGCCTAAACGTACGCCAGCTTCAAGAGTATCGGTTGTGTAATTAACGGGTTCCGCAATCATCGTTGACTGGTTGTAAAAACTGCCAGATGCTTGTTTAACGCCGTCTTTATCTTCACGTTGATAATTGATGTAAGTGGTTAGGATTGACGCGCCTTGAGTATCAATAAAGGTATAATCAAGCCCCAAACCGGCTCTTTTACGCTTTAGTGATAACTCCAGTGGGCTTAAGCTTGAGTTTAACTGACTCATTGTTTGCGTATTGCCAGCGGTCACCCAATTATCAGGTAAGGTTAGCTGATCGCTGCCTACACCTTGATAAGGGCTCATGGCGCTATCGGTTTTATAAGTCGCAATTTGACGGTAATTCAGGTTGAGGTTGTATAGGCCAGCTTTACCGACATTGATTTCAGCGCGGCTGTTTTCCATCCCTAAGTTGTCAACATCTAGATCGGCTTTATAACCACTTTTGGCGGTATAGCTAAGATCAGCATCCACTTTTGCTGCAAACTCATTTTCAGCGGCAAACGCATTCGCTGAATGAATATCGTCACTGTCGTTGTACCCTACGCCCACGCCCACAGTGCCGCGGTAACCGGTTTCAACGCTACAACGTTTACAGACCCATTTATTGAATTTTACTTTCGCAGTGTTAGCGTGTTGAATGCTGTAACTGTCGACGGCAATAGCCGCGTTAGGGAGCATTGCACCAGCACTTGCAAGCAAGGCGAGCGTGACTACGTTTAATTTGAATTTCATCTTCTCGTCTCCGTTAGCGCTGGAATAACTTACCAGATGGATGGTTTGAACCATGAATTTGGTTGTGACAATTTAGGCAGCTACGGCCACCGGTGAACGCATTGTCGCCAACACTTGAACCTTGTCCGGTGTTACCCATATATGCGCTGCTGGCATGTCCATCGCTGGCATGACACTGTTGACACAGTTGCGGAGCTCGGGTTTTTAGCATGCCTTCATTAACGCTGCCATGAGGGTTATGGCAAGAGACGCAATTGTCGGTAACGGGAGCATGTTCCCATAGTTTTGGCCCACGCTTTTCTGCGTGACATGAATAACAGGTGTCGTTAACGGTAGGTTTAACAAGGTCTGAATCACTCATGGTGCCGTGTGGATTGTGACAATCGCTACAGGTCATTTGTGCCCATTGCATTGGGTGGCTTGAGCGTTTATTCATGTCTGCTTTTTGCTTAGCATGACAGCTAGTACACACTGCTAACTCTGTCTGTTTTGATAACACAGGGTCTTTAGCTGTGTGAATAGAGTGACAAGAAGCACACGCAATATCGGCATTGTCATGGTGTCCGCCATTCCAGTCGATGCGCTTATCGTCTTGATGACAGCTCATGCAGACACTGTTTTGTTTACTTGCGATGAGCGTTGAGTCTGCGCCAAAGGCGATCATCGGTTCGTTACCGCCCTTGTTATGTTTACCCAATGGGCCATGACAAGCTTCACATTGCAGGCCAGCCATTGGGCTTTTGCTTGAGTCTAATGAACCATGAACACCGTCAAAAATAGCCATGACTTTTTCTGTTTTACGGTGACACATTAAGCAAGAGTCAGCGCCTTTTGAAGAGTATTTACCTTCGGTGAACTTTTTGTCGAGCGTGGCTTCTACTTCATCTGGTGAGAGCTTTTTGTCCCACTTAGACGCCGCTGCTGTACCAGTAAAGCTTAGTGACAATACTGCAGAGGCAATTAGCATCGGGAGTAAGGTTTTGAGCATATTAGTGATCTTCATAATCGGTTTCCTAAGCTTGTTCCGTCTTAGTGAAAATAGGGGAGCGTGCTCCCCCATTTTCAACACTTTTTTATTGTTAAAGTTGCTTTAAGAACGGGACAAGTTACATTTTCACCTGGGTGTGATCGTAAGCTGTTGGCAAGTGGCAAGATAAACAATCTTCAAGCTGAGCGCCGTCGTTAGCGACTGTTTTGGTTGCATTGAATATTGCGCCTTGCGTTTTAGCATGTGCGACGAATTGCTCAAAATAAGCATCTTGGTTCGCCTCGTCGTTGTGACATGAGCCACACGTTGCGGCAATCGGCGTGGTATAGCTGCCAGCTGCTGTTGCTAGTGCACCTTTTGCTTTGAACGCGTCAAGGTTAAAGTCGTTGTGGCACTGAGTACAATCTGAAATAACTTGTTGCGGCCCATGAACCGTGTGAAGTTTCATCTCTAGTGCGCCTTGGTTTCCACCACCAGCATAGGTGCCGTCAGGGGTGTGACAGGCAACACAACCATCAACTCCAAATACCATTTCTCCATCGACTTCTTGAGCAAGTTGGTCTGATAGAACGAAGCCAGGATGATAAGCACCTTTATGGATCTCGAAGTTATCACTGTGACAGCTGATACAAGTCTCGGCGTTAACGGAATCGACATGACGCATGCTGACCGCTTCACCTGAGTAGGTAGCAAAAGCAAGATCGGCTTTCATGCCGGTAAAGTAGTCATTGAGTAAGTAACCACTATCATCAAAATTGTTGCTTACTGCGACCGTATCGCAATCGACGAAAGCTGCATTGTCTGAACACAGTGATAAACCGGTAAAGGTAAAGGCTGTGTCAGAGTCTGAGCCAGCTTCGCCAAAGCTCAGCGCCTTAGTGGTATAGCTAATTGCACCTGCGTCAGTAATTGTTGCCGATGCATTTAGCTCGCCATTAAGGACTAGGTTGAGGCTGTCTTTGCCGTAGTAACCTAGTTGCACGTAGTTAGGGCCTACGTTAGTGGTTGCTTCAATCCGTTGGATTTTTGGCAACAAGGTGGCGGCATCAACGGCGGCACTATTGCTGTCGATAAAAGAGATCGTGATTGTTGCAGTTGAATCGGCGTTAACCACCAGAGAGGTGTTCATACCATAGGCATTAATTAAGGCGCTGGTGTCGTCAAAACCGCTGGTGTGTAGCTCTTCTGTCCAGCTTGCGTTATGACAAGCAACACAGTTGGAATTATCTAACTGTTGTGAGTGACCTTGGCCGGTTAAGAAGTCAATGTCAGTGTGGCAGCTGCTACAGGTTTCAATGGTTGGAATACGTGTCCAGTTGCTCCACTCTGTTAGCTCATCGCTATCAGCTGCAGGTTCAACGTGACAAGTTTTACAGTTGTCTTGGAGCAGTAACTCGGCGGCTTCGCCAGTGTATTGTTTACCGTATTTATCTTCGAATGATTTAGCAGTGTTGTGAATATTGTGGATTAGGTGGTTCCACTGTGATTCACCATAAGCTGAGGTATGACATGTGGCACAGGTTTCATGGGTGTAGTACCCACTGTGGCGAGTGGTAATGGGCTCACCTTCTGCGTGACATTGAGTACATGCGTCATGGGACACAATATTCTTAGTGTATTTAGCTTCAAAGCCCTGACCATCGAAATCAGCAACTATTTCACGGCGGGGAACCGAGGTCACACCATCTGCAAGCGTTGAGTCAATTCCGCCAGCATAGACGTTAAAGCGCTGAGTCATGTCAGCGTTGTATTCGCTTAACTCAAAAGTGAATGTATATGAACCGTCTTGATTATCGATAAAATTATCACTACCAGAGGCTCGAGCAGTTCGAGTCCACTGTGCACTGTTGCCAGCTCCAGTTGCTCCTTGTGGGGTGAGTTGAGCGGCAGTGACACCAAGATCTTGTAAGCCTACAACGGGTAAGTCTTCTTCGTTAGTTGCAAATACACTAACCGTCGGTATGCCATTGGTATATGTCACACCGGTGACGTTTAGGTTTAGAGTATTGATGTATTGTGCAATTGAACCACCAGGTGTGCCTGGGTTGCCATCAACGCCATCATCGCCACCACAACCACTTAAAGCCATGGATATTGCACTGGCTGTTAACAGCCGCGCCATTTTGGATTTTATTAGTTTCATCATCATTTCCCTGCAAAGGTTTAGCCTGCCTTAAACATGTAGCCTGTGTTTGTTGACTACTTTTTATTAGTGTTTAAGTCAGTGCTGGAAACAGTGTTTCCAACTAAAAGACTAACGTAACGCTGAGCGATAATCAGTACCGTTGGTGCTAATGTGTGAGCTATCCCCTCATATTTACAAAGGGGTAGGTCTAGTCAAAATTTCACTGTTAGTACTATTAATAAACGGACTGAACTATATGTAGTTTTAGTTGTTTAATGTTGCATTTTGGGTGCTGATTTTACGTCTGCTTAAGGTTGTAGATGATGAATGTTGCTAATGCAGGGCTGTTATTCATTTTAAGTAACAAATGTGGTTGGTTACTCGGTTAGTTGATTCTCAATCAGCGCCAGATTAGCTGTTTTGGTGACGATGTTATTATCTATTCTTAGCCAGTAATATTTAGTTGCAATGCAGTAATGAAATGGTATTTCTGTTATCGATTAACGGCCGCAAGCTTATTGTCTTTTTTCATTGCAGGGTATTGCGGTGTATTAATGTTTCATAAAGCGATGCTTAGCATGGCAGCGGCATTATAGGCGTAATGTTGTTGGCGTTGCGTTGGGGGGGCCTTGTTGCTGGTATTAGGGTTAAAGCTATCAATACGGGTTTGTTGTCGATATCCGGCAATTAAATTTTAAGATCCGTTTATTAGTTTGGTCTTTTGTCACATAATAAATAACACAATTGAAAATTATTATCGTTTAGAGTTCGAAATCTTGATCTAGGTATAGTTATTCAATGTTATGCTCCTTTAAAATCGGCTCCAATTCAGAGAGAATTGAGGCTTGAGGCCTGCAATTAGGTAAAATGTGCAATGAAGTTAAGTGAATTAAGTCCAGGCGATGTCGCCAGAATTTCTCAGGTAGGGCAAATTAATCTACCTGCTGTTGTAAAACGTAAACTCCTTTCTATGGGAATTACGCCTAATACTCGATTTTCTTTGATCCGCAGAGCACCAATGGGGTCTGGGGTTGAATTAGATATCCGTGGCAGTAAATTATGCATGCGCCGCGATTTAGCAGATATTATTGAGGTCGAAAAAGCGAATGGATAAGCAATTTAACTGTGTCACAGTCGGTAATCCAAACGCAGGTAAGTCGACCCTTTTTAATGCGCTTACTGGTTCAAACCAGCAGGTGGGCAACTGGTCAGGTGTTACCGTTGAGAAAAAAACCGGTCAATTTACTCTGCAAGGTACCGATGTTTTTCTAACGGATCTTCCAGGCATTTATGATTTATTGCCAGCAGGCAATAGCTGTGATTGTTCGCTAGACGAACAGATTGCCCAGCAATATTTAGCAGATCAAGACATCGACGGTATTATTAACTTGGTCGATGCAACCAATATTGAGCGTCATTTGTACCTCACTGTACAGCTTAGAGAGCTGGGGATCCCACTTGTTGTTGTGCTTAACAAAATTGATGCTGCGCTTAGTCGCGGTATTCATATTGATGTTGAGCAGATGAGTAAAGAGTTAGGTTGCCCTGTGGTAGCCGTTTGCGCGCGTGATGAACAAGATATTGATAAAGTGAAGCAGCAATTTGTGGCTTTGCTTGACGGAGACGTATCTGAAGCACCATTAGTACTTGATTACGATAACGAAATCGAGTCTGGTGTAAAGAGTCTATTATCGCATGACTGCAACCTTAGTCGTGGCCGTGCTCTTGCTATGCTGGCTAATGGGTTAGGTTGTGGCAAATGTAAAAACAGCAAAATGGCAGGTGAGGTTGAGCAATACTCTCAAGCATTATCGGATGACGGTAAAGATATTGAGGTTATGGTGGCCACAACCCGTTTTAATTTTGTTGAGCAAGTCTTTACTGGTTCAGTAACCAGTGACAACGCTGAGACCATTACTGACAAACTCGATAAAATCGTTTTACATCCAATAGCCGGGATCCCCGTCTTTTTGTTTGTCATGTATCTCATGTTTATGTTTAGCATTAACGTTGGTAGTTCGTTTATCGACTTTTTTGATATTACCGCGGGGGCAATTTTTGTTGACCACCTCGGTGCGCTGATGAGTAGTTTGGGATCACCAGACTGGCTGGTCACGATTATTGCAGGTGGCGTGGGCTCAGGTATTCAAACTGTTGCTACATTTATCCCTGTGATCGCCACGCTTTTCTTAGCGCTGTCAGTGCTAGAAGGGTCTGGTTACATGGCGCGTGCGGCGTTTGTTGTTGATGGTTTAATGCGTCGTATTGGCCTGCCAGGTCGTGCATTTGTACCAATGATTGTTGGTTTTGGTTGTTCAGTACCAGCGATTATGGCAACTCGAACACTAGGTAGTGAGCGGGAACGTATTGTGACCGGTATGATGGCGCCGTTTATGTCTTGTGGAGCTCGTCTGCCTGTGTATGCATTGTTTGCTGCAGCTTTCTTCCCTGAGTCAGGGCAGAATTTAGTCTTCCTACTGTACATAATTGGTATCTTTGCCGCGATTGGCACCGGTTTACTGTTACGCTCGACGTTGTTGCCAGGCACCAGCAGTGCTGTGGTTATGGAGTTACCAAGTTACGAAAAGCCTAAGTTCAAAACGGTTATGGCACGTACTGGTAAGCGCACCAAAAGCTTTATTATGGGCGCGGGCCAAACAATTGTTATTGTTGTGACACTTCTGAACTTTGCTAATTCAATCGGTACCGATGGCTCTTTTGGCCATGAAGATAGCTCTGAATCAATATTGAGTGTTGCAAGCCAAACCGTAACACCACTATTTGCGCCAATGGGGGTTGAACAAGACAACTGGCCTGCAACGGTAGGTATTATCACCGGTATATTTGCTAAAGAAGCGGTAGTGGGAACCTTAAACAGTCTTTACACTGATGACAGCGCTGCTGATGAAGCATTAGCGCCACTATCTGAGACGTTTGTTGAGGCTGCAACCACGATCCCTGAAAACTTATTTGGTATTGCCTTTGAGGATCCACTGTCTATTTCTGTTGGTGACGTTAGCTCTGTTGCCGCGGCTTCTGAAGAGCTTGAGGTTGATAAATCTACCTTTAGTGCATTGCAAGCAGGGTTTAGCGGTGTAACCGCGGCATTTGCCTACTTACTGTTTATTCTGTTGTATACGCCTTGCGTTGCTGCAATGGGCGCACTCGTAAATGAGTTTGGTGGACGCTGGGCTGCTTTTGCAGGGCTTTGGACCTTTGGTTTAGCTTACGGTGCTGCCACGGTATTCTACCAAGGTGCGACATTTGCTAAGCATCCATTACAATCGAGCTTATGGATTGGGTTCTTTACCATTGCGTTAGTCATGTTTTATATTTGGCTAAAGAAAAAAGGTAAAAAAACACAAATGATCATTCCGGGTATTAAAGTGATTACCGGATAGCACGATTAGCGTATACTTACCCCATATAAACCAAAAGCAGCGACTATTCGCTGCTTTTTAGTCTTTAAGTGGCTATGCTGTAACCATTAGCCCTGTTTTTAAGCGTGAACCGTTGACCCTATTATGGATCTATAGGATTATGCTTTTTTCGTCATTAATCATCGTTCGCAAAGAGGAATTCCATGAGTCATGAGGACACCGAAGTACGTCCAAGTAACTTCATTCGTAATATCATAGATGAAGATCTTTCTAGTGGTAAGCACACGGGTGTACAAACTCGCTTTCCGCCTGAGCCAAATGGTTTTCTTCATATCGGCCACGCCAAGTCTATCTGCCTAAACTTTGGTATTGCACAAGACTACAAAGGTCAATGTAACTTACGTTTTGACGATACCAACCCTGAGAAAGAGGACATAGATTTTGTTCACTCTATCCAGGATGATGTGCAGTGGCTCGGTTTCCAGTGGAATGGCGATATTCGTTATTCTTCAAATTACTTTGATCAATTGCACCAGTATGCAGTTGAGTTAATCACTAAAGGTTTGGCTTATGTTTGTTTCTTAAACGCAGAGCAAACACGTGATTACCGTGGTACTTTGAAGCAGCCTGGTAAAAACAGCCCACATCGTGATACTCCCCCTGAAGAGAACCTCGCGTTATTTGAAAAAATGCGTGCTGGTGAATTCAAAGAAGGCGAATGTGCATTACGTGCCAAAATTGATATGGCCTCGCCATTTATGTGTATGCGCGATCCGATTATTTATCGTATCCGCTTTGCACATCATCACCAAACAGGTGACAAGTGGTGTATCTACCCGATGTATGACTTTACTCATTGTATCTCTGATGCGATTGAGAACATCACACATTCGTTATGTACTCTAGAGTTCCAAGATAACCGCAGATTATATGACTGGGTACTGGATAACCTAGATGATTTTCAATCACCAAGTCGTACCCGTCAGTATGAGTTTTCAAGACTAAACCTTGAATACACTCTAATGTCGAAGCGTAAGCTGAATGACTTAGTGGTGCGCAACATTGTTACAGGTTGGGATGACGCGCGTATGCCAACGATTGCTGGCCTTAAACGTCGTGGTTATACAGCGGCTTCAATTCGCGAGTTTTGTAAGCGAATTGGTGTGACCAAGCAAGAAAACATGATTGAAGTAGCGATGCTTGATGCTTGTATTCGTGAAGAGCTTAATGAGTTTGCTCCACGTGCGATGGCGGTTATCAATCCAATTAAAGTTGTGATTGAAAATTACCCTGAAGGTCAAGTTGAAACCGTACAAGCGGCAATACATCCAAGTAATGAAGAAATGGGTAAACGCCCATTATCATTTGGACGTGAGCTATACATCGACGCGGAAGATTTCCGTGAAGAAGCGAATAAAAAGTTCAAGCGTTTAGTGCAAGGCAAAGAAGTACGTTTACGTAATGCCTATGTGATTAAAGCCGAGCGTTGCGACAAAGACGCTGATGGTAACGTGACAACGGTTTATTGTACTTATGACGATGAGACCTTGGGTAAAAACCCAAGTGACGGCCGTAAAGTGAAAGGGGTGATCCACTGGGTTGAAGCATCAACAGCTAAGCCTGCTGAGTTCCGCTTATATGAGCGCTTATTTAACGACGCTAACCCTGCTGTTGCAGATGATGTTGAAGACGTACTTAACCCGCATTCACTAACAGTGAAACACGGCTTTGTTGAAGCTGGTTTAGTTGACGCTGCAGCTGAAAAAGCTTATCAGTTTGAGCGTGAAGGTTACTTCTGTGCAGATAATAAAGATTCAACTAAAGACAACCTTGTCTTTAACTTGACTGTACCGCTACGTGATACTTTTGCTTAAGTTGCAATTTGATTTAAGTCTTTAGTTCTAGTATTAAAAAAGCCGACTGATGTCGGCTTTTTTGTGTCTGAAATATAACGTTTAACTAACCTAGTTATTGGTACATTGGGCCAAAGCCGATGCTCCATAAAATAACGCTCGAGCCCATCAAGGCGACTAACAGTACTAGCCCGGCTGTCACTACTGAGCTGGCATAAATAAAGCCTTTCTCTTCAGGAATGTTCATTATGATAGGTACACCGGTGTAAAGTAAGTAAACAGAATAGGCGAGACCGACAAGTCCGACCATCATGATAAACCACAAAGTAGGATACAGCGTCGCTAACCCAACCATAAATAAAGGGGTGGCAGTATAAGCTGCAAGCTCAAGTGCTTGGGTGAAACTTGGAGTTGCGTCGAAGGTTTTAGCCATCCAATATACTAAGTAAGCTAAAGCGAATACGCCGCCAATAAGGCCAAAGTACATGCCGGTCGACATGATAAACGCACTCTCATTGGTTAAAAATTGACGTTCACCAACGCCAAGATCCCAACCGATTTGAGAGGTGGCAATGTATGCACAAATAGTAGGGATCAGTGCTACGAGCATAATGTGACTCAAGCTGCTTTTTAGTGACTCATGACTTTTCTCAATTGTATGCCACTCTTCTTTAGGATGAGTGTAAAGCCCCATTAAGTGATTCAATATCATTGTAGTTATCCTTGTTTAGCATTTAACTTTTGATTAAATTGGCTCGCCAAACTACAGACGAACTTGTTACAGCTCTGTGACTATTTATTAAACAAAACTCATTCAGAGTCAAGGCAATCATTTCAGCAATCACTTAAGCATAGATCTTAAGCTAGGATTGTGCATGGAATTACTGATAAGCTATTTGATCACATAAGTAGAGAAAGAGCCTAAGCATGCAGCAGTTACTTGCACCTATTTACTCGTTTTTAAAATGCGAAACGCCAGATAGTTGGGTTACAGAGGCGATTAAACCGGAACAATTGAAAGGGTTATTAATCGACCATTGTAATTGTGAATTAAAGGCTGCGCAGACGGCAATGTTCTTGATCCGTAAATATGCAATTGATAACAAGAGTGGGCAAGTATTGTTAGATTGGGCAAAACCTTATGAAGATTTTGTGTATATAAAAGAGCGTGATGTAAGTGCATTTTTAGCTAAAAATGGCAAAAAAAATGACCTCGCAGCCCATTTGGTGCCTAAGAAAGGTTTTGCTCATAGTGATGATTTAATTCAAAAAATGGTACGGCTTATTAAAGAAGAGTTTCACCATTTTGAGCAGGTGCTAGAGATCATGCAGCTGCGTGGCATTGAGTATCAAAATGTGCGCGCTGGCCGGTACGCTAAAGGGATGATGAAACACGTCCGAACTCATGAGCCGGCGACATTGATTGATAAACTCATTGTTGGAGCCTTTATTGAGGCTCGTTCATGTGAGCGATTTGCTAAATTGGCACCCTATTTAGATGATCAATTGAGTAAATTTTATGTCTCTCTACTGCGCTCTGAAGCACGTCATTATCAAGATTACTTAGCATTAGCACAGACTATTGCAAACAGTGATATTGCCGATAGAGTGGCACATTTTGCGGATATTGAAGCCGAATTAATCTGTTCTGCCGATAACGATTTTAAATTTCATAGTGGTAAGCCACTTGTTACCTAACAACCCGCGCCGATATCACTAATAGGTGATTATCATTAAATGGTTACGTTACCTAAAGGGAGGTTAATTAGCTCAATATGGTCTTGGCTGACGCTTAACATACTGCCTTGTTCATACCAGTCTCCAACCACGATACGGCGTTGGTTATTGGCAAGCTGATGAATGGCAGGCCGGTGGGTGTGTCCGTGGATCATCTGCTGCGTTTGCGTGCGGTTAAGCAATTCTAGTACTGCACAAGGCTCCACATCCATAATGGTCGCACTTTTTTGTTGGTTGCTGCTTTTACTGTTATTTCTTAACTTAGCTGCAATACCCAAACGCTTTGACTTTGGTAAGTGTGCATAAAGCCACTTTATCGAGCTTAAATTACGGAATGTTCTAAATCGCTGATAAGGTTTGTCGAGTGTGCACAGACTATCACCATGCAAGATCACCGTGTTTATACCATACAAGTTCAGGCAGAAGACTTCAGGCAGTAAGGTCATGCCACTACGTCTGGCAAATTCATTGCCAATTAAAAAATCTCTATTACCATGAATAAAATATATCGGTAGTTTGAGTGAGGCTAATTTAATTGCTTCGGCAAGTTGATTGGCAAAAGGCTCTGCAATATCGTCACCGACCCAGACTTCAAATAAGTCACCTAAAATATAAAGTGCATCAGTCGCGTCAAGTTGAGTATCTAAGAACGTAAGGAAAGCTTGGGTGATATCGGGGCGATCTGCACATAAGTGCAAATCGCCCACAAAAAGAGTGCGCGTCAAGTCAGGCTTACTCTTCAATAGTCACTTTTTCGATGATAACAGCTTCAAGAGGCACATCTTGGTGCATGCCACGGTTACCCGTGCTAACTGCTTTAATCTTGTTGACTACGTCCATGCCTTCTGTAACTTCGCCAAATACACAGTAACCCCAACCTTGTTGAGACTCAGACTTGAAGTCTAAGAATGTGTTGTCGTTGATGTTGATGAAAAACTGAGCCGTTGCTGAATGCGGATCAGAAGTACGAGCCATAGCAATAGTACCAACTTTATTTGAAAGGCCATTGTTTGCTTCGTTCACAATGGTTTCACCGCAAGTTTTTTGTTCCATGCTTTCAGTAAAACCACCACCTTGGACCATGAAACCGTCAATTACACGGTGAAATACAGTACCGTCGTAAAAGCCTTCTTTTACATACTTAACAAAGTTTGCTGCTGTTTTTGGAGCTTTCTCAGCGTTTAAAGCAAGCTTTATTTCGCCGTGATTGGTATGAAGTGTGATCATATTATTGATTCTCGCAGTTTTACAGATTGTGTATAGTGGCTGGATTCTAACGTAATTGGACGGCGGCATAAAGTGTTCAGTGAGTTGATGCTTTTAAAAAGTGCCTACTGCTAATTATTTACTCTAATGGGGTTATACTTATATGAAATAGCATCATTCTTTAATCGTTGGTAATGCAATGTAGACGATATAAAGAGCATCTATGCGCTTTTGCGGTATTGGTAGGCTAAAACTGCTTGGAACCGTTAGTTTTGCAATGGTAGACTGACTAAAATTCCCAATATAGTCGTTGAAGAGAATAATCAATGTTGAAGCTTTACAATAGTCTTACCCGCCAAAAAGAGCAGTTTGTGCCATTACAGCCAGGAAAGATCGGCATGTACGTGTGTGGGGTGACCATTTATGATTTGTGTCATATTGGTCATGGACGTACTTTTGTGTCATTTGACATGATAGTTAGGTACTTGCGATACAGTGGCTATGATGTCAATTTTCAACGCAATATCACTGATGTTGACGACAAAATCATTAAGCGTGCGAATGAAAACAAAGAAAGCTGTGAAACATTAACCGAGCGTTTGATTGCTGAAATGCATAGAGATTTTGACTCGCTTAATATGGCTCGCCCAGACTTTGAACCTCGTGCAACGCTACACATGCCAGAAATTATAGGCATGGTTGAAAAGCTGATTGCACGTGACCATGCTTATGTTGCGTCTAATGGTGATGTTCTCTTTAGCGTGTCATCGTTCCCTGAATACGGCCGTTTATCAGGACAAAACTTAGAACAGTTACAAGCGGGTGCACGCGTTGAAGTTGAAGATAGTAAACGCGACCCAATGGATTTTGTTCTTTGGAAAATGTCTAAGCCGGGCGAACCAACTTGGGAATCACCTTGGGGCCCAGGTCGCCCTGGTTGGCACATTGAATGTTCAGCAATGAACAGTAAACACCTTGGTGACCATTTTGACATCCATGGTGGTGGTAGCGACTTACAATTTCCACATCATGAAAATGAAATTGCTCAGTCATGCTGTGCACATGACACTCCGTATGTTAATTACTGGATGCATACGGGCATGGTCATGGTCGATAAAGAGAAGATGTCAAAATCATTAAACAACTTCTTCACTATCCGTGATGTGCTTAATCATTATGATGCAACGACTGTCCGTTACTTTTTGTTGTCTGGTCATTACCGTAGCCAGCTTAACTATTCTGAAGAGAACCTAAAACAGGCTAAATCAGGTTTAGAGCGGATATACACAGCACTAAAAGACTTAGATTTATCAGTGACGGCTGCACCAGCAGAAGCGTTTGTAGCGCAGTTTAAGAGTGCTATGGATGATGACTTTAACACTCCTGAAGCCTATTCAGTATTGTTTGAAATGGTTCGCGAAATTAACCGTCTTAAACTGACTGATCTTGCACAAGCTTCAGCTTTAGGTGTTGCACTTAAAGAACTTGCAGACGTATTAGGCATTTTATCTCAAGATGTTGATACCTTTTTTAAGGGCGAAGGTTCTGATGATGAAGTCGCTGAAATTGAAGCGCTGATTGTAGAACGTAACCGCGCACGTAAAGAGAAAGACTGGCCAGCGGCAGACATCGCTCGCGATGGGCTTAACGCATTAGGTGTGATTTTAGAAGATGGGCCAGAAGGCACCACTTGGCGTAAAAAGTAATTTATAACAGCATAAAAAAAACCTGCAATTAGCAGGTTTTTTTATGTCTGGAACATTTATGCCACACCCATGGATGGGCAAGTGTGGTAGTTATGTCTGGAACATTACTAGCCTTAGAATACGGTGAAATTTTATTCAGGGTGATACTGCTCACAGGTATAAAACGTATTCTCTAGCAGACTGGCAATCGTCATTGGACCAACACCACCTGGTACTGGAGTTATATAACTTGCATTTTCAGCCGCAGTATCAAATTGTACGTCGCCTACTAATTTGCCGCTCTCTAAACGGTTAATCCCAACATCAATGACAATGGCGCCAGGCTTAATCCATTCACCAGGAATAAACCCTGGTTTACCCACTGCAACGACAACCAAATCCGCTTGTCTAATTTTTTGCTCTAAATTGCGGGTAAAGCGGTGACAAGTTGTTGTCGTGCAACCGGCAAGTAGTAGCTCTAACGTCATTGGGCGTCCTACAATATTAGAAGCGCCAACAATAACCGCATCTAATCCATAAGTATCAACACCCGTTGATTGGATTAATGTCATTATTCCCATAGGGGTACACGAACGTAAAACAGGAATACGCTGTGCTAATCGTCCAACATTGTAGGGATGGAAACCGTCAACGTCTTTATCTGGGCGAATACGCTCAATAACTTTTGATTCTTCAATATGCGCTGGCAATGGAAGTTGGACCAAAATTCCGTCAATAGTTGGATCCTCATTACACTCATCAATAAGTGATAACAAAGCTTCTTCGGTCGCGTCGGTTTCAAGATCATATGAGCGCGAAATAAAGCCGACTTCTTCGCAAGCACGACGCTTGCTGCCTACATATACTTGTGATGCGGGGTCAGCCCCAACAAGAATGACGGCTAAACCGGGAACTCTTTTTCCTGCTTCCTTACGGGCGGCAACTTTATCTTTTAATTTGGTTCGAATGGTTTGAGCGATAGCTTTGCCATCGATATTTTGAGCGGTCATGGGGCAAGATGTCCTTTATGCAGCACGATAATGGAAAACGGCGCTATTTTAACAGGACAAACAGTAGGTGTCATTGATTTAGAATACCAACAAACAATTCTAAAAAACGGATAATTAGCCGCGGTTGAGTACGCTTGAAGCCCTACATTCTGTATGTGCTGTTAATTGTAAGGGAGAATATGACTCATTTTAGTGGCCTTATTAGAGTATGGGTAACGTAATTAGATGATGCCATTTAAAATTTCTTTTGCTGCCATGATTAAAATCAGTAGGAAATGGATTTAGTAGGTAAAGTAACTATATTTTGTTTCGGGTTTAAATTTTGAACCTAAAATAAGCAAAGTGCTTATGATGTCGCCAAAGAACATCCGTGTCGTGTGTTAAGTGAGCATACGTGCGATTTTTTAAAAAAAGTCGTTGACGATGTATAGGCTAGGGGCTAATATGCGCTCCGTTCCCAACGAGAGGACTCGTTGTTAACACGAAGCTGATTAAACATCCCAATTAATGTTTAATCGATAAGTTTCAATTTCGGTGATTAGCGCAGCCCGGTAGCGCATCTGGTTTGGGACCAGAGGGTCAGAGGTTCGAATCCTCTATCACCGACCACATTTTTAATTAGCGTATTACGTTAATTTGCCCAGTTCAGGAAGTGAAATTTATTTCATTGCCGAGCGCCCGTAGCTCAGTTGGATAGAGCACCCGCCTTCTAAGCGGGTGGCCGCAGGTTCGAATCCTGCCGGGCGTACCATTTTTGTGGTGATTGTAGCTCAGTTGGTAGAGCCCCGGATTGTGATTCCGGTTGTCGTGGGTTCGAGCCCCATCAGTCACCCCACTCATTCTGTGAAAGAAGTTGAAAAAGCGACCCTAGGTCGCTTTTTTTACACCTGTAATTCGTGCTTTGAGGCTCGACTCCGGCGCATTCGATAGCTATAATGTCGCGTCTTGATTATTATCTCCCAAGTGTTACTAGTGCCGAACGTCTTTATTTTTAGGCGCTTTGGTTGATATTGAGTATCAAGAAACGAATACCTTAGTAGTTGAGTTATCGACTATTGCAAAGGACGATAGACATATTTTCGAGGTAAAAAAATGCAAGTTTCTGTTGAAACCACACAAGGCCTAGAGCGTCGCCTAACTATTTCAGTTCCTGCTGAGCAGATCGAGAAAACGGTTAAAGAAGCATTAAAAAGTGAAGCTAAGCGTGCTCGTATCCCAGGTTTCCGCCCAGGAAAAGTACCTGTAAGCGTTATTAATCAGCGTTATGGTAAAGCTATTCGTCAAGATATCACTGGTGAAGTGATGCAACGTAACTTCGTTGAAGCAATTATGGCTGAGAAGTTAAACCCAGCGGGTGCTCCGACATTTGCTCCTGGTGTAACTGAAGGTGAAAACTTTGAGTTTGTTGCTACTTTTGAAATCTACCCAGAAGTAGAGCTTAAAGGTCTAGAGTCAATTACTGTTGAACAGCCTAAAGCTGAAGTAACAGAAGCTGACATCGACACGATGATTGAAACACTTCGTAAACAACACGCTTCTTTTGAAGTTGTTGAACGTGAAGCTGCTGACGGCGATAAAGCTAAAATCAACTTCGTTGGTTCAGTTGACGGTGAAGAATTCGAAGGCGGAAAAGCTGAAGATTTCGAACTTCAAATCGGTAGTGGTCGTATGATCCCAGGTTTTGAATCTGGTGTTGTAGGTCATAAAGCGGGTGAAGAGTTCAATATCGAAGTGACATTCCCTGAAGATTACCATGCAGAGAACTTAAAAGGTAAAGCAGCAACTTTCGCTATTACTCTAACAGAAGTTCAAGGCGCTAACCTTCCTGAAGTTAACGACGAATTCGCAACACAGTTTGGTGTTAGCGAAGGCGGCATCGACGCATTACGTGCTGAAATCAGCAAAAACATGAGTCGTGAACTTGAGCAAGCGCTTAAAGCGAATGTGAAAGAGCAAGTGCTTAACGGTCTTGTTGAACAAAATGACATGGAACTTCCAAAAGCATTGGTTGAAGGCGAAGTAGAAGTATTGCGTAAGCAAGCTATGGAACGTTTCGGCGACCAAGCTGCAACTATGCCTGAACTACCAGCTGACTTGTTCAATGAGCAAGCTGAGCGTCGCGTTAAAGTTGGTTTGTTACTTGGTGAAGTTATCAAGACTAACGAGCTTAAAGCTGAAGACGAACGTGTTCAATCACTAATTTCTTCAATGGCATCTGCATATGAAGATCCAAGTGAAGTCGTTGCGTACTACAATGGTAACGAAGAACTTATGCAAAACATGCGTAACGTTGCTCTTGAAGAGCAAGCGGTAGAAGAGTTATTAAAAACTGCAACTTTGACTGAAAAAGAAGTCAAATTTGAAGAATTTATGAACAAGGCTACTGGTCGCGCATAACGATCGCTTGACTTGAATGGCTATAAGCCATTTATAATGGCTCGTATGAGGTTCCTCATGCGAGCCATTTTTATTTAGGGAAGTTAATCATGCACAAAGCACCAGAATCAGTACTAAATGCACTCGTGCCTATGGTTGTTGAACAAACAGCTAAAGGTGAACGCTCATATGATATCTATTCACGCCTTTTAAAAGAGCGAGTGATCTTCTTAGTGGGTCAAGTTGAAGAACATATGGCAAACCTTATTGTTGCTCAGTTACTGTTTTTGGAGTCTGAGAGCCCTGATAAGGATATTTATCTTTATATCAACTCACCAGGCGGTTCAGTCACTGCTGGTATGGCAATTTATGACACAATGCAGTTCATTAAGCCGAACGTAAGCACTGTATGTATTGGTCAAGCGGCAAGTATGGGCGCATTTTTATTAGCCGGTGGCGCAGAAGGTAAACGTCATTGTTTACCTAACTCCCGCGTTATGATCCATCAGCCTTTAGGCGGATTCCAAGGTCAAGCGTCTGATATTGCGATACATGCGCAAGAGATCTTAGGTATTAAGAACAAATTAAACACAATGTTAGCCGAACATACTGGCCAACCGCTTGAGGTTATTGAACGTGATACCGACCGTGATAACTTCATGAGTGCAGACGAAGCCGCTGAATATGGACTAGTTGATTCAGTTTTAGCAAAACGAGGCTGATTTTTACTTTCTGCTGAGCTATGCTGAGTAAAGAAGTGAAATAAAGAATTCTGCAGCTGTCATGCTGCAAACAGAGGTAAAGTAATGGGCGAAAACAAAGGTGACGGCGGCAAGCTGCTGTATTGCTCTTTTTGTGGAAAGAGCCAGCATGAAGTGAGAAAGCTTATTGCTGGACCTTCAGTATACGTTTGTGATGAATGTGTGGAATTGTGCAACGATATCATTAGAGAAGAGATCAAAGAGATCTCGCCTAAGCAAGATCAAGATAAACTGCCAACCCCGCATGAATTAAGAGCGCATCTAGATGATTATGTTATTGGCCAAGAAATAGCTAAAAAAGTGCTATCTGTAGCGGTTTATAACCACTACAAACGCTTAAAAAATGCTAGCCCTAAAGATGGGGTTGAGCTTGGTAAGAGTAACATTTTGCTTATTGGTCCAACGGGTAGTGGTAAAACGCTGCTTGCTGAGACGCTTGCACGTTTCTTGAATGTTCCTTTCACGATGGCCGACGCAACAACGCTGACTGAAGCGGGTTATGTGGGTGAAGATGTTGAGAATATCATTCAAAAACTACTGCAGAAGTGTGATTACGATGTTGAAAAAGCACAACGTGGTATTGTTTACATTGATGAAATTGACAAAATAAGTCGCAAGTCTGATAACCCATCAATTACACGTGATGTGTCAGGTGAAGGTGTTCAACAGGCTTTGCTTAAGTTGATTGAAGGCACGGTTGCAGCTGTTCCACCTCAAGGTGGCCGTAAGCACCCACAACAAGAATTTTTACAGGTTGATACCTCTAAAATCCTATTTGTCTGTGGCGGCGCTTTTGCTGGGCTAGAAAAGGTCATTGAGCAACGTTCACATGTTGGATCAGGCATTGGTTTTGGTGCTGACGTTAAAGGCGAAGCAGACAAAGCGACTATCTCTGATACGTTATTGCAAGTTGAGCCAGAAGACTTAGTTAAATTTGGTCTTATTCCTGAGTTTATTGGCCGTCTACCTGTATTAGCAACACTTGCTGAACTTGATGAAGCCGCACTTATTCAAATTCTGTCAGAACCCAAAAATGCGATAACTAAACAGTTTGCCGCGTTATTTGACATGGAAGATGTTGAACTAGAATTTAGAGAAGATGCATTAAAAGCAATAGCTGCTAAAGCACAAGCCCGTAAAACCGGTGCTCGTGGTTTACGGTCAATTGTAGAAGGCATTTTGCTTGATATCATGTACGATCTACCCTCAACAGATGATGTTGTTAAAGTGGTGATTGACGAGTCGGTTGTGAAAGGTGAATCGGCTCCAATCCTAATCTATGCCAATAACGAAGCCCAAGCTGCGAGCGCAGAATAAGTTTTACTATTATTGTTATAGTGGATTGAAAAGGAGCCTAATGGCTCCTTTTTTTTAAATTTTTTTAAATTGTGATTCACCATTGAAACCTAACGAATCATCCCAATATACTCTTATGTATTCATATAAAACGGACTCGACTTATGACTCTAGAGCATGATTTGCGAATTGAACTACCCGTACTACCACTGAGAGATGTGGTCGTTTACCCTCATATGGTCATTCCGTTATTCGTAGGGCGAGAGAAGTCTATTCGCTGCCTTGAGAAAGCAATGGATCAAGGCAAACAAATTTTATTGGTCGCTCAGCGTGATGCTGAGCTAGATGACCCCAGCATTGATGATATTTTCGATGTTGGTACCGTTGCTTCAATTTTGCAGTTACTTAAACTGCCCGATGGCACTGTAAAGGTGCTTGTTGAAGGTGCACAGCGTGCACGCATAGACAGTTATGTTGAACAAGAAGATATCTTCCAAGCTACAGCACATTACCTTGAATCTGAGCCATTAACGGAAAAAGAAGAAGAGGTTTTAATTCGCTCTGCTGTTGGGCAGTTTGAAGGCTACATCAAGCTTAACAAGAAAATCCCACCAGAAGTGCTAACCTCGCTTTCTGGCATCGAAGAAGCTGCGCGGCTTGCTGACACCATGGCAGCTCATATGCCGTTGAAGCTCGAAGATAAGCAGTCGGTTTTAGAGATGGGAGATGTTGGTAAACGCATCGAATATTTAATGGCGATGATGGAGTCTGAAATCGATCTATTACAGGTCGAAAAGCGCATTCGTGGCCGTGTTAAAAAGCAGATGGAAAAAAGCCAGCGTGAGTATTATTTGAATGAGCAAATGAAAGCCATTCAAAAAGAGTTGGGTGATATCGATGAGTCCCACGATGAGTTTGAAAGCTTAGCTAAAAAGATTGAAGAAGCAAAAATGCCTGAAGAGGCACAAGAAAAAGCGACTGCAGAACTGAACAAACTTAAAATGATGTCGCCTATGTCTGCTGAAGCGACAGTTGTGAGAAGTTATGTTGAGTGGATGGTTGCTGTGCCTTGGCATAAGCGTTCTAAAATCAAGCGAGATCTTGCAAAAGCACAAGATGTACTTGATACCGATCACTTCGGCCTTGAAAAAGTTAAAGAACGCATCCTTGAGTACCTAGCCGTACAAAGTCGAGTTAAAAAGCTAAATGGCCCAATTTTATGCCTTGTTGGACCACCAGGTGTAGGTAAAACATCACTGGGTCAATCTATCGCGAAAGCCACTGGTCGTAAGTATGTCCGTGTCGCCTTAGGTGGCGTTAGAGATGAAGCTGAGATCCGTGGACATCGTCGTACTTATATTGGCTCCATGCCAGGTAAAGTTATTCAGAAAATGTCAAAGGTGGGAGTTAAAAACCCGCTGTTTTTGCTGGATGAAATCGACAAAATGAGTAGTGATATGCGTGGCGATCCTGCATCGGCATTGCTTGAAGTACTTGATCCCGAGCAAAACTCAACTTTCAGCGACCATTACATGGAGGTCGACTATGACCTGTCAGATGTGATGTTTGTTGCAACATCTAACTCAATGAATATTCCGGGTCCATTATTAGACCGAATGGAAGTTATTCGCCTATCGGGTTATACCGAAGATGAAAAACTGAATATTGCGAAGCAACATTTATTGCCAAAGCAAATTGAGCGAAATGGACTTAAAGCGAAAGAAGTCACTGTTGATGATAGTGCGATTATCGGCATTATCCGTTATTACACCCGTGAAGCGGGCGTGCGTGCACTTGAACGTGAACTGTCTAAGATTTGCCGTAAAGTGGTTAAGCAAATCTTGCTAGATAAGCACATTAAACATGTTGATGTTAACCAAGATAACCTTAAGTCCTTCTTAGGGGTTCAACGCTGTGATTATGGTAAAGCGGAATCAAACAACCAAATAGGGCAAGTGACCGGCTTAGCTTGGACCGAAGTCGGTGGTGACTTACTCACCATTGAAGCGACATCAGTACCAGGTAAAGGTAAGTTGTCATACACCGGGTCATTGGGTGATGTGATGCAAGAGTCAATTCAGGCAGCGATGACTGTTGTGCGAGCGCGTGCAGAGCAAATGGGTATTAACCCAGACTTTTACGAAAAACGCGATATTCATGTGCATGTACCTGAAGGGGCAACGCCAAAAGATGGACCGTCAGCTGGTGCAGCAATGTGCACAGCATTAGTGTCGAGCTTAACGGGTAACCCTGTTCGTGCAGATGTCGCTATGACAGGTGAAATCACCTTGCGTGGTGAAGTTCTGCCAATTGGTGGCTTGAAAGAAAAATTACTTGCAGCACACCGTGGTGGAACCAAAGTCGTTCTAATTCCGAAAGAAAATGAACGTGACTTGGAAGAAATTCCGGCTAATGTTATCGCTGACTTGAAAATTCACCCTGTTAAATGGGTTGAAGAAGTTCTTAAGCTGGCACTTGAACGACCGGTTGAAGGCTTTGAAGTTATCGAAAACGTGGGCTAACACCACAAAATACAGTTTTTACGCCAAATAAAGTGCAAAAAGGGGCTTACCATTGAGGCTAGCTGTGTTAGCCTAAGTCCGTGCAGAATTAGTCGCTCCAGCCCTTGGAGTGACTGGTTTTCAGCAGAATTCTAAATTATTTATTGGGTTTTCCTATAAGGCTTGAACTTTAGTTCTAAGCTTGATATAAAAAGCCTCGCAGACCGCTCTGGAAAAGGATGCGGCACAAATACATTCAAGGGGATGACATGAACAAATCTGAACTAATCGAGAAAATCGCTTCTGGTGCTGACATTTCTAAAGCTGCGGCTGGCCGTGCTTTAGACTCTTTCATTGGCGCAGTTACCGAAGGTCTTAAAGAAGGCGATAAGGTTGCTCTTGTTGGTTTTGGTACTTTCGAAGTGCGTCAACGTGCAGAACGTACAGGTCGTAACCCTCAAACGGGTAAAGAGATCAAAATTGCTGCGGCAAATATTCCTGCATTTAAAGCGGGTAAAGCGCTAAAAGACGCTGTTAACTAAGAAAGCGTTAACTGCAGCCTTTGTAAGGTTATTGTGAGACGCGCTGCATAGATGGTGCTTTTTACGAAAAAGGTCGATTGATAAGCGATATTATTAATCGTCATATAAAAGTGAAGTGGTTAATCCATTTTATTATTAAATTACAAAAAGGCGCATCCAACGAGTGATGCGCCTTTTTATTTTATTAATCGCAACCAGCGAGAAATCTGATGTTAGAAAAGATTCGTGAAGGGTCACAAGGCGTAATTGCAAAAAGCATTCTAGTCTTGGTGATTCTTTCATTTGCATTTACGGGTGTGAGTAGTTATTTAGGCTCTTCAACTGAGATTGCCGCAGCTACTGTTAACGGTGAAGAAATCAGTACTTCAGCTTTAGATCAAGCATATGAGAACGAGCGCAGCCGTCTTGAGCAACAGCTAGGTGACATGTTTGCTTCGCTTTCTGCTGACGACAATTATATGCAGAGCGTTAAGCAAAGTGTATTAGAGCGTCTAATTGCTGAAAGATTGCTTGACCAAAATGCAGCTGAACTTGGTTTACGTGTGTCTGATGCACAAATTAAAACTGCTATCATGAGTGAACCAGCATTCCAGACTGATGGCGCTTTTGATAACGAACGCTACCTAGCTATTTTGCGTCAACTGGGTTACCAAGCAAACTCATTTAGAGACATGATGCGTACTGATATGACTCGTCGTCAATTGGTTGCAACCCTTATTGGTTCTGAGTTTGTATTAAGTGGCGAAGCAAAATATTTAGCTGATATTCAAAGCCAAACACGTGATATCAATTACTTAGTGGTTGATTCTGCGCCTTTCATGGCTGAAACGAATGTAACAGATGAGCAAATCGAATCTTTTTATAATGCCAACCTTGGGCAATTTATCCGCCCAGAAGCGGTAAGCTTGCAGTATATCGAGCTTGATGCCAAGCAATTGGCTGCAGACATCGTTGTGACCGACGAAGAAGCACAAGCTTACTACGCTGATAACAAAGCGCAGTACCTACAAGCTGAAAAACGTTTAGCGGCGCATATTCTAGTGACTCTTGAAGAAGATGATGCTGAAGAAAAAGCAGAAGCAATTTATCAGAAACTACAAAATGGTGCTGATTTTGCTGAACTTGCTAAAACAGAATCTTCAGATACATTCAGTGGCGAGCAAGGCGGTAAGCTAGATTGGTTTGAAGCGGGTGTAATGGAGCCAGAGTTCGACGAAGCATTATTTGCACTTGAAAAAGGCAGCTTCTCAAATGTGGTTAAAACTAACTTTGGTTACCACATTATCAAAGCGCTAGATATTCAAGCGGGCGCAGAAGCACCATTTGCTGATGTTAAAGGTAAAATTGTTGCCCAAATTCAAGAAACTAAGTCATTAGACAAGTTTTATGAATTACAGCAAGTACTTGCTGATGTTAGCTACGAAGTGCCTGACACTTTGTCTGAAGCGGCTACAGAGTTAGGCGTTGAAGTAAAAACAACAGCAGAGTTCACACGTAATAACGCACCGGCTTTATTTAGTAAACCAGCTATTTTAAAAGAAGCGTTTTCGGCTACTGTTTTGCTTGATGGTATGAACAGTGACGTGCTTGAAGTTGAATCAAATCATGTATTGGTTATTCGCACTAACACTCATCAAGCCGCAGGCACTATGGCGCTTGAAGAAGTTAAAGATGGCATTACACAGCGTTTGAAGCAGGAGCAAGCTAAAGAGTCGGCACGTCAGCAAGCACAAGATGCTATGGCTGCGTATAAAGCTGACGGCCTTAGCGCTGATTACCTTGCGAAAGCTGATCTTGCGCGTTTTGAGCAAGACGTTGACAGTGCTGTTGTTAAAAAAGCATTTTCGATGACACAACCAGCTGATACCCCAGTTGTTGACACTGTGGCACTGGCTAACGGTTACGCAGTCGTGGTTCTGAATAAAGTTAACACTGTTGAAAAAGTTGACCAAAGCTTGGTTGATGCGCTTAAGCAGCGTTTGAATTCTCAGTATAGCGAGAATGGTTACCGTGCAGTTGTTGCGAGCTTAAAAGCCAAAGGTGAAGTACTTTACCCTGTTGCAGAGTAAGTTGTAGGTTATCAATCTCTTAAAAGCCGGCATTTGCCGGCTTTTTTGTGCCTATTAAACGAGGTTGAATAGCATCACATGATTGGTTTGTGTATTTAGTGGTATTGCAAAGTGTGGGAAGTCCAGACAGGCGGATTGATATTGAGTAACGCTTTTGTCCGTTGAGCTCTAACACTCAATAACGCGGAAATTCCGGTTGAATATGTGTATGACTAGAGCTGTGCTTTAAGCGTTGTAGCATGCATTTAAAAGGCGTTGTTTAGTGCTGTTTGTTAAGTTGATTGGCAAAGTAGCTGTTTATGAAGGCGTTGGTTTAAGCTAAACGTACGGTTATAAAAAACGCCACATTTAGTGGCGTTAGATTGTTATAGCAAAGTAGAGTTAAATAGACACTACGTCAAACTCAACATTAGGATTTACGTCTTGCTCGTAATCAATGCCGTCAATGCCGAAACCGAATAGCTTTAAAAATTCTGCTTTATATTCAAGGTAATCAGTTAAACTTGATAAGTTTTCTGTAGTCACTTGCGGCCATAGGTCGCGACAATGTTGTTGGATCTCTTCTTTAAGCTCCCAATCATCTAACCGTAAACGATTAGCATCATCAACGTCGGCAGCACTGCCATCTGCTTTGTACAGACGCTCGCTAAACATACGGTAAATTTGCTCAATACAACCTTCATGAAGGCCTTCAGCTCGCATTTTTTTGAATACCATTGCAATGTAAAGCGGCATTACTGGAATTGCTGAACTGGCTTGGGTGACAACGCTTTTTAGTACTGCAACATTGGCGCTGCCACCAGTGGTGGCAAGGGTAGAGTTTAGTGCGTGGGCTGCACGGTCTAAATCCATTTTTGCTTTACCTAACGCGCCATTCCAGTAGATAGGCCAAGTTAGCTCAGTGCCAATATAGCTATAGGCTACTGTTTTACAGCCGTCAGATAACACGCCTGCTTCAGCCAGTGCTGCCATCCATAGTTCCCAGTCTTCGCCGCCCATAACGGTAACGGTATCAGCAATTTCTTGCTCGGTTGCAGGTTCAACATTAGCTTCAATGATCACATCTTTGTTGGTATCTACCGCAGTTGCTTTGTACGTCTCGCCAATAGGCTTTAACGCAGAGCGGATCAGTTCACCGCTATCTGGCATTTTACGTACTGGTGATGCCAGTGAGTAGACAACCATGTCGACTTGACCAAGATCTTGCTTAATGATTTCAATGGTTTTTTGTTTTGCTGCATGACTGAAAGCATCGCAGTTAATGCTTTTCGAATACAAACCTTCAGCTTTAGCAAACTTGTCAAATGATGCTGAGTTATACCAACCAGCTGTGCCAGGCTTGGTTTCAGTGCTTGGTTTTTCAAAAAAGACACCTAGGGTTGCAGCATCACTACCAAAAGCTGCGGTAATACGAGACGAAAGACCATAACCACTAGAAGAGCCGATAACTAAAACTTTTTTAGGCCCATTAGCAATTTTACCTTTAGTCTTGGTAATGTTGATCTGTTCAAGTACATTGGCTTCACAACCAACTGGATGAGTTGTAGTGCAAATAAAGCCGCGGGTTCTAGGTTTGATTATCATTTTGTTTATTTCTCTGAAAAAATTGTCTTTAGGATAAATAAACTCACGTCAAATGGCATCTAAATTTTAGCAATTTTGAGTGTTTTTATCAGTGGTTGGAGCAGTTTACTTTTTACGAGTAAACAAACGTTGCTCTTGCATGAGTCGCTGTGTGTATTCATGCTTTGGTGCATTAAACAGTTGTTCGGTAGTTGCTTTCTCAATCAAGTCGCCTTTTTTCAACACCATTATTTTATCACTTACGTGACGAATAATGTTCATATTATGAGATACGAATATGTAAGAAAGGCCCATTTCTTGTTGTAATTCGAGTAACAGGTTTATAATTTGCGCCCGAACTGATAAATCAAGTGCCGTGAGGGCTTCATCAGCAATAATGATTTTAGGATCCAGCATTAGCGCTCGTGCAACAGCTACACGCTGTTTTTGTCCTTCAGAAATCATGTGAGGGTAAAAATCAACATGTTCAGCGATCAGGCCGACTTTTCTTAATTTATCGATCACCACTGCTCGGCGATCTTTTTCTGACAATGTGGTATTAAACTTTAGAGGCTCATCGAGTAGTTCGCCGATGGTTAACCTTGGGTTTAATGAAGTATTGGGATCTTGAAAAATCATACGGATCATGCGACAGCGTTGCTTTAAATCGCGCTTTTCAAGTGACTCTCCTTCAAAGTATATTTCGCCACCACTTCGGACTTCTGCGCCAACTAGAATTCGGGCTATTGTACTTTTTCCTGAACCCGCTTCCCCGACAATCGCGAGTGTTTCTCCCTTATTTAGCTCGAAAGATACTGGTGACAACACTTGATTGTATTGACGCTTAAAACGTTTATAGCCAGCGTTGTAGCGCTTACTAAGGTCGGTCACTTTAAGAAGTGGAGTCGTCATTACAAGCCTCATTGTGGTTAGGAAAATGGCAGGCGAAATAACGACCTTTTTTATGGCAAAGAATAGGGCGACTGACACACTTTTTCTGTGCTTGCGGGCAACGTGGTCCTAAACGGCATCCAATTGGCAAATGCTGCAATGCAGAGGCCGACCCTGGTAATGTCTTCATCATAGATTTATGTGTAAGTGAACCTGAATAGTCCGGTGCATTTTCGACTAATGCGGCGGTATAGGGATGAAACGGTTTGGCAAGTAATTCTGCCGTTGGCCCTGACTCCATCACTTGACCACAATATAGCACCGTCAATTGATCGCACCAACCGGATAAGGTTTCAAGTTCGTGACTAATCAGCAGTATTGATACATTTTGCAGTTGATTAAGTTTACTCAGTAATCTAAAAATTTGTGCTTGAGTACTTAGCTCCATTGAATCTGTCGGTTCATCAGCAATTAATAGTCTGGGTTGATTGACCACCGCCATCGCGATCATCACTTTTTGACATTCGCCTTCCGACAGCTCCCATGCAAAGCTTTTCATTACTTTTGCAGGATTTTTGATCCCGACTTTATGCATCCACTTTTCAGCCGTTGTTCGTTTGAATTTACTTCGTTTCCAAAAGGGGATTTTTTTATTGGTTGGCATAGCTTCAATAATTTGACTGCCAACCGACATTGCGGGATCTAGGCTGCTTGACGGGTCTTGAAAAATCATGGCGATTTCGCTGCCCATCAGGTTTCGGCGCTGTTTTGATGACATATCCATTAGGTTATGTCCGTCCCACATCATGCGGTCGGCTGTGATAGTCCAATTATGGCCTGGAACACCTAATATTGCTCTGGCTAACAAGCTACGACCTGAGCCTGATTCACCAACCAAACCATGTAATTCACCAGGGTTGATGGTTAAGCTTACGCGTTCAAGCGCTTTGACTCGCCCGTGAGGGGTATCAAGTTCGATGGTGAGGTTTCTAATATCGAGAAGCGGCATATTGTTAGTTTCTTATCGGCTGTAACGCCGATCTTAGGCCATCACCGACAAGGTTAATGGCAAGGACACTGCATAAGATAGCGACACCAGGAATGGTGACGGTCCACGGAGCGGTTAACAGATTGTCTAGCCCCTGTGACACCATCGCGCCCCATTCAGGGCTTGGAGCTTGCGCGCCTATGTTAAGAAAGCCTAGTGCGGCAATATCCAAAATAGCAGCAGATATGGCAAAGGTTGTATGAATAATTAAGGTGTCCCATACATTGGGCATAATCACATACCAAAATATTTGTAGCGAGTTTGCGCCATCAAGCCTCGCAGCTGTGACATAATCCTTCTGTAATTCTTCATGAACGGCTTGATGTATTGCACGAACAAATTGCGGGGTTAATGCAATACCAACAGCCCAGAATACATTTTCAAGCCCAGGTCCGGTGACGGCAACCACTAAAATAGCCATCAAAAGCGATGGAATTGATAAAAGAGCGTCGAGTAAGTGGCTTAAGATTGACGACTTTAAGCCTTTCATCATGCCTGAGATAGATCCTATAACCAAACCAACGGTAAGCGAAGCCATCACAATGGTTAATGCCATTCCAAAGGTTAGGTGCGCTCCATGTAGTAATCGACTGAAAATATCTCGCCCTAGGTCATCAGTACCTAAAAAGTGTTCGACTGTACCACTGGCATCCCAAGAGGGAGGGAGTAGTAATGCTAGATGGTCCTGATGCTCTGGTGAAAATGGCGCCAGCCAGGGACCAAAAATCACAATAATTATCAAGCAAAAAACAGCCCAAAAACCAATGAGTGAAAAGGGGTTGTCTGAGAATAACAACCACAATTTGCGCATTGGAGAAGGAATTTGCTCTTCTTGATATATGCTAATCCGCGGCATAGAGTTCTTTCCTACTGATAGGGTTGAAAGCGTTGTGTAAAACATCAATCACAATACTTAAGAAGATAATGAGTAACGAAACACCGAGCACGCCACCTTGAATTACGGTGTAATCGCGCTGATAAATCCCCGAGACCAACCAGCTACCAACACCGGGCCAAGAAAAAATCACTTCAACAATAATGCCGTAGCTTGCAAATGTTCCCAACATCAGGCCTAAGTTTTTAAGAACCGGGATTAGCGCATTAGGCAATGCGTGACGCAATACTATTGTAGTTGTATGTAATCCACGTGCCTCGGCTGCTCTAATATACGGCTGGTTCATAATATGAAGCATGGCCAAACGAGTTATTCTTACGACAACCGTAAACGGTAATACAGCTAATGTGATTGCCGGTAGTACAATATGTTGAATGGCGTCAATAAATGCCGAAATTCGATATTGGGAATCAGATATCAAGGTATCGATTAAAATAAAACCTGTAACAGGTTCTATTTCAAATAAGAGGTTAATCCGGCCAGAAATAGGCAGCCAACCTAACTCAACCCCAAACCAGAGCGACAACGTTAACCCGAGCCAGAATACCGGGATTGAGTAACCTGTGAGTGTGATAGCCATAATGCTGTATTGGGTGACTTTGTTTTTGCTTAATGAGGCTAAAATACCTAATGGCACTCCAAAACACATAGCCAGCACACAAGCCACAATCGATAATTCAAAAGATGCTGGTAAAACTTGGTTAATTTCATCAACCACTGGTTTTTGTGATGTGATAGAAATACCAAGATTGCCGCTTAATCTTTGTTTTGTATAGGCTAAAAATTGGTTGAACACATTATTATTTAGCTGATAATCACGCTGAGTTTCAATAATTTGCTGTGTTGTTGGCGCTTCTATTCCTGTTAAAGCAAAAATCTTACTCGCAGGGAAATTATGGGTCGCAACAAATATTACGGCAATCAGCAGCAAGGATGTCGCGATAAACAAGTTGAGCCTTCTCAGTAAATAGCGAGCCATTATTGAATGTCCTCAACGACGGTTTTGGTGGTGTTTTCAAATGATATTCCACCAAAAGGTGTTAGTTGGGTTTGTAGAATATTTGTCTGTTTAAAAGTGAGCTGGGTAGCATGTGCAAACGGTAGCATGGGCAGTTGTTCATTGAACAGCTTTTCTGCCTGCAGATATAGCTGTTTACGTTCGGCTCTGGTTGTTGTTGATTTGGCGCGAGCTAATAATTCATCCATCTGTTTATTACACCATTGGGCGCGGTTACTGGATGCGTCTTGGGAGTCACAACTTAACATGGGCGAAAAGAAGTTATCAGGATCGCTATTATCCGCATTCCAACCAATCAAGACTGAGTCGTAATTTTTTCGGTTTAACTCTTGGTTAAACACACTCCAGTCATACGAAATAATATTTACAGTTACCCCTATATTGGCTAAGTCACCTTGAATTAACTCGGCCGTTTTTAATGCGTTTGGATTATAGATCCGCGCGACAGGCATCGCCCACACATCAATAGTTAATTTATCTACTCCAGCTTGCTTAAGTAGCGACCTGGCTTTGCGCGGATTGTATTCATACTTATTTTTTGTTGCATGGTAAGCCCAAGATTGCGGTGGTAATAGTCCGCTCGCTTTTATTGCCGTTTCTTGATAAACCGCGCGAATAATATTGTCTCTGTCGACCGCATATGCCAGTGCTTTTCTGACGATAGGGTTATCGAATGGGGCTTTTTTGGTATTGAAAGCCCAAAAAGCAACATTAAAACCCAACTGAGTATCGAGTTCCAAATTATCATGTTGCTCTATAACGGGTAATTCGCCTGCTTTAGGTAAGGCTGATACATTACAGTCGCCAGTAATAAGCTTGGTTAATCTGGCTGTACTTCTTGGGGTTATGTCAAAAATTAGGTTTTCAAATTCAGGTAGTGTACGCCAGAAGCGTTCATTTCTCTGGTAGCGAATATATTCATTTTTAACATATTTAGTTAGCTTAAAAGGACCAGTCCCTATCGGGTGTTGGTCTAAATACTCGGTGTTGTTACTTGCCAGTAATACGTCGGCATACTCTTTTGATAAAATGACTGCAAACCCGGTTGCCAAGTTTGCCAGAAAAGAGGCGTCACGATGGTTTAAGTGAAACACTACTGTGTCATTAGCTATTTTTTCGATATAGCTGACAGTTTGGCTAAAACCGATGCTTTCAAAGAAGGGGTAACCGTTATTTGCTACATTATGATAGGGCGTTTTAGGGTTAATGATGCGGTTAAATGAAAACAAAACATCGTCAGCATTAAAGGTGCGAGTTGGCGTAAAAAAGCTAGTATGATGAAACCTAACCCCACTGCGTAATTTAAATGTGTACGTAAGTCCGTCATCACTGCTGTACCACGACTCGGCTAATGAGGGCGTAAAAGAACTCGTGACGGGGTCGTAGTCAACTAGCGTATTGTATAATTGCTGTGATGTTGCATCGATAGTTGTGCCAGAAGTCACTAGCTGAGGATTAAAACTCTCAGGGTTCCCTTCAGAACAATAGACAAGGCCTGTGGGAATATGTTGCGGGCCACAGGCTACCAGTAACAGGCTTATCAATGATAAACACGTTACTCGGCCTAGTCGCTTTAGCTGCTGTTTCATTAAGCAATCATTTTTTGAGCTGGACGATAGCAACCATTTTAACAGTGCCTTGAGCTTAACAACAATTATTTATCCAGTAAGTTGTATTTCTTTAAAATTCCACGTAGTTGGTGGTAGCTCAAGCCCAGTAGCTCGGCCGTTTTTTTCTGATTAAATTGTCCGGCTTCTAATGCCTGTTTTAATATACTAATTTCGTGTTCTTCACAGTGGGTTTTAAAGTCGATCGGAAAATTAGTCGTGTCAGGTTTAACGGGTTGTGGCGCAATATCTGTTTTAGCTTGCTCGATTGTTTGTTGGCGTTCTTTGGTTTTGACTCGTGTCGTTGGTCGGTAAGGTGAGGCAAATGGGTCGAGAATGATATCAGTGATAGCGGTTCCAGTATCAGCGTTGCGGTAAACGCTGCGCTCAATTACATTCTTAAGTTCACGTACATTTCCTGGCCAGCGATAATCTGTCAATTGTTCGACAGCTGATGGGCTAAATCCTTCAAATAGTTCTAGTTTTAACTGCCTTGCCATCCCTACAGCAAAATACTCAGCCAGCGGCATAATGTCGTCTTTACGATGGCGCAGTGGGGGAAGGGTGATAACATCAAAAGCCAACCTATCAAGCAGATCCGGCCTAAACTCACCAGCCTCAGCCAATGCGGGCAGATCTTCATTAGCGGCACACACTAACCTTACATCGGTTTGAATGGTTTTATTCCCGCCAACCCGTTCAAACTCGCCATATTCAATGACTCTTAACAGCTTTTCTTGGATGAGACCTGATGTGTTAGCAAGCTCATCTAAAAATAAGGTTCCACCATTGGCACGTTCAAAGCGGCCTTCGTGTTTTTTACTCGCGCCCGTAAAAGCACCAGCATCATGACCAAACAACTCACTTTCTAACAAAGTCTCGCTTAGAGACGAGCAATTGAGTTTGATGAAGCTCTGATCCCAGCGTTTAGATAAAAAATGTAACCGCTCGGCTATTAACTCTTTGCCAGTTCCGCGCTCACCAATAATTAGCACTGGCTTAGATAGTGGTGCTACTTTTGAAATATGCTCAAGCACTTCTAATAATGCATTTGATTGACCAATGAGGTTATCTTGCTGAAATTGTTTTCTCACAGTAAGTTTTAGTCTTAATCGCTAATTATTGGTGAAAATTATAATATGATGCTCTTAATATAAATGGAAGTAAAAGTTAAGTTTTTGGTTAAGTGGCTATATAATAAGTGTTTTGTTGTTTTGGCATGAATACTGAATATACATAGCGACACCAACATTAATTTGAGGCAAATATTATGGGAATCTTTTCACGCTTTGCAGACATCATTAACTCTAACATCAGCGCATTACTTGATAAGGCAGAAGATCCTGAAAAAATGGTTCGTCTTATTATTCAAGAAATGGAAGATACGTTAGTTGAAGTGCGTTCAACATCAGCCAAAGTACTTGCGGAGAAAAAAGAGATCATTCGCCGTATTGCTAAAGTGCAAGCACAGGCACAAGATTGGGAAAGTAAAGCTGAGCTTGCGTTGTCAAAAGATCGTGAAGATCTAGCTAAGGCAGCGTTGATTGAAAAGCAAAAAGCCAATGAACTCGGTAGCACTTTTACTACAGAATTAGTGGTTGTAGAAGAACATATTTTACGATTGAAAGAAGAAGTTAACCAGTTACAAGACAAGCTAGCCGATGCTAAAGCTCGTCAAAAGACAATAATCATGCGCAAGCAAACAGCATCATCTCGCCTTGAAGTAAAAAAGCAACTTGATTCAAGCAAAATTGAAAATGCGATGAGCAAGTTTGAGCAGTACGAACGTAGAGTTGAAGGGCTAGAGTCGCAAGTTGACTCTTATGACTTGGGCAATGAAAAATCATTAACTGATGAGTTTGCAGCTTTAGAAGCGGAAGATTCTGTTAATGAAGAGCTCGCTGCTTTAAAAGCAAAAATGAAAGCAAATAAGACAAAAGCAAAATAGTAACCAACAAGAGGTGAGTTATGGATCTGGATATTTTAATTGCCCCTATTATTATTTTTATGGTTTTCGTGGCTCCCATTTGGCTGATATTACACTACCGTAGCAAAAGGCAAGTGAGTCAGGGGCTAACAGACGAAGAGTTTACTCAGTTAAATGAGCTGATAGCGAAAGCTGACAAAATGTCACAACGAATCGAAACACTTGAAGCTATCTTAGATAACGAGTCACCCCAATGGAGAGGGCGTGATGAATAAATCACAGAACTTTGCAATGGTGTTCAATCCAATTGCTACTATTAATTAAGGAAGGAGGTGAGCATGAGTGAAGGCAAAAGCAGAACTTTATATCGAATTCCTCAATCAGGTAAAATTGCCGGGGTTTGTGCCGGGGTTGCCGATTACTTCAATTTTGAAACTTGGTTAGTGCGTGTGGTGGCGGCCTCTGTATTTCTATTGGGGGGCTCAGGGCTCGTGTTTATTATCTACGTTTTACTGTGGATGATTTTAGACATTAAGCCGGATGCCAGTAAGAGTTTTGATAGTCATAAAGATATCGAAATTAAGAAGAAAGTTTGGCAATCAGGCGAACCTGCTAAAAATGCACTGAGAGATGTAAACAGTCAGTTTAGAACGCTTGAAATCAGATTGCAGGGGCTAGAGCGTCATGTCACATCTGACAATTACGATCTTAAAAATGAAATTAATAACCTTTAGTTCTAAACAGGGCAGAATTAACGTTAATTCTGCCCTTGAACTTTCCTTAACAGGTTGAATTGTTACATATGGTCAGTATTAAAGGGTCTCTTAAAAAACTGGGGCGAAATACTCAAGCCGTTGCACTTCGTACGACAGATAAGCATTTAAGGCTAGCGGTAACAGGCCTTGCCGGAGCGGGGAAAACTGCTTTTATTAGCGGCCTAGTCAATCAACTTCTGCATTGTGATAACTGCGAGGGCAACAGGCAGTTGCCATTATGGGAAGTCGCTAGGGAAAACCGCCTTTATGGAGTTAAGCGTGACTTGCAGCCAGACTTAACCATTCCTAGTTTTAACTATGATAGCGCTGTTAGAACGATAAAATCTCAGCCACCCTCATGGCCTAAATCTACGCGAAACATTAGTGAGTTAAGACTCGCTATCCGGTATCGTCCCGCCAAAGGTCTGTTGTCTAAGCTGACTGATAGCGCCACGCTTTACCTTGATATTGTTGATTATCCCGGTGAATGGTTATTGGATTTACCTATGCTGAAACAAAGCTTTCAGCAGTGGTCAGCAGCGCAAATTGCGCGTACTTCAATATTTAAGCATTCTCAATATTATGCGGCGTTCATCGATGCATTGAGTAGTATTGACCTTGCATCAACAGCCAATGAAGCAACGTTGCAGCAAATTACCGACCGCTATCAACAGTTGCTGCAAGACAGTGTTGATAAACATGGTTTTTACTATGCTCAGCCAGGCAGGTTATTGTTGCCTGGAGAGCTTGAGGGCAGCCCTGTGCTGGCGTTTTTTCCTTTAATCCATGTGAGTGACGAACAATATATTGCGTTGGATAAGAGCGCATCAACGAGCTTTTATCACACCTTAAAGCAGCGTTATTTTGAGTATGTAGCGCAAGTTGTTAAACCTTTTTATCATGATTATTTTGCCAAGTTTGATCGGCAGTTAGTGCTAGTTGATTGCTTTACTCCGCTTAACCGTGGCAATGAACAATTTGATGATATGCAGACCGCGCTGCAAGCAGTGATGGAAAGCTTTCAGTTTGGTCAATCGAGCCTGCTTAAACGGCTATTTTCTCCTAAAATTGATAAATTATTATTTGCGGCAAGCAAGGTAGATCATGTAACGCGTAATCAACAAGGCAATGTGTTGTCCTTACTCACTCAGTTAGTTCACCAAAGCCAACAACACGCCAAATTTGAAGGGTGTGAAGTTGAGACCATGGCGATCAGCGCGATAAAGTCAACCACACATGGCATGGTAAAACAAAATGGCCGCGATATAGAAGTTGTGAAAGGGCTAGAGCTAGCCAGCTCACAACCCATAACGTTGTTTCCTGGCGAAGTGCCTAAATCACTACCGTCGGCAGGTTTTTGGCTACAGCAAGGTTTCGACTTTGTCAGTTTCTCACCAAGAACTGTGGCTAGTCAGCAACCCCATCATGCCGATTTTGAACATATACGATTAGACCATGTATTACAGTTTTTAATTGGCGACAAACTTAAGTGAACCCCATGGCGACGACTCCCACAATAGAAAAACAGCAGCGGTTTGAACATATCGAAGATAACGCTGATGGCTGCAAAGAAGTCAAAATAGCGCCTGCTGAAACGTTCTGTGCCACCGAACCATTTATTGATGTTGATACGCTGTCTGAGGAGCAATTAGAGGGGCAGTTAGACCAAGGTTTTAGCAAGGTTGAACAGCTTAACCAGTCGTCAGAGACAAAGTCAAGCAAGCGATCTTGGCTAGGAAAAGCCTGTCTGCTTGGTATATTGTCGGTTGCAGTCGTCGAGACCGTCATCGGGTTATATGAGGCGTTTACTCAAAGCGCGTGGTTATTTTCGCTATATGCCGTGGTGGTGTTATTAGTTGTATCTTGGACTGTTAAACTCAGTTTTACCGAGTGGCGTAAACTTAAAAATCTAAGGCATGTAACAGACACTCAAGCAACGGGGATGCGCTTACTTAGCAGTATGCAGATGGGTGAAGCTGATCCTTTTATTAACCGGTTGCTTGAAAAAATACCAAGCGGTGCCTACCAAGAGCGTTATTTACAACAAATTAGTGTTGAGCATAATGATGCTGAAAAACTGGTGCTATTTGAGGCTACAGTATTGGTTGAACGAGATCTTCTTGCTAAGAAAATTGTCAGACGTTTTGCACAAGAGTCTGCTCTGTTGTTGGCGGCAAGCCCCTTAGCCGTGCTTGATATGGCAATTATACTCTGGCGAAACCAAAGCATGATTAATCAAATAGCAGATTGTTATGGTGTTGAACTGGGATATTGGAGCCGTATCAAGCTGATCCGCGGAATTATTAGTAATATTATTTACGCTGGCACCAGTGAAATTGTCACTGATTTAGGCACACAGTTATTATCTGTTGAAATGTCGGGTAAGTTGTCGGCTCGTTTAGGGCAAGGGCTCGGCGGTGGCTTATTAACGGCTAGGCTGGGCTATCAAGCAATGGCGCTATGCCGCCCGCTAGAGTTTAGTGAGCAAACGAAACCTAAGCTCAAAGGGATCCATAAAGAGCTGTTGTTGGAGCTAAAAGAGTTAACCTCTGTAGTGATCACTAAAACGACCAAAGCCGATAAGCAAACTGTCGCTAAAAAATAGCCGTTATCACGGTTTTTTTATATGAGGCGTGGAGTAAAGTTTACCTTTGGGCTCGGCTGCAGGCTTTAATGTATAAGCTGCAATGAAGGTATGTAACTTGTGGTTATAGCAGGCTAGCAGCATGCCAAAACATGCTTAGAACAGCCTTACCACCTCACAGTTGAAACAACGCATAAAAAAACGCTGTAAGTAAATACTTACAGCGTTTTTCAGCAAAAACAAATACTAGGAAAATCAACCAGCCCTAATACTATTATCTAAAATGCTAGATATTCCAGAACGTATGTGCAATGACGTAAAGCGCCAACATACTGATAAAGTTGATAATAATACCAGCTCTCATCATTTCTGATTGTTTGATATAACCTGAACCGTACACAATGGCATTAGGTGGTGTTGCTACAGGCAACATAAATGCACAAGACGCGGCAATACCAATTAACACTGAAAGCATCACAGGAGATAAACCAAGCGCTTCTGCAATCGCAGCAAATACTGGCACCAGTAATGCAGCACTAGCCGTGTTACTCGCAAATTCGGTTAGCATGATAACAAATGCAATGACTGCAAAAGTAAACAGTGCCATGTGAGCATTACCAAAAATGTCTGTTACCCAGTGCGCAAGAAAAACACTGGTACCCGTTGCTTTTAGCACGGCACTTAGAGTCAGACCACCACCAAATAAAATGAGTACTCCCCAATCTGTAGTCGCTTCAATTTTTTTCCATTGAACTAAGCCAAGACCTGCAAGCGCAACAACTGCTGTGAGGGCTACAATCGTATCGAATTGTCCAATTCCACCAAGAGACTGTGAAATTGGTTTACTGAAGATCCAGCAACATACTGTGGTGAAGAAAATCAGTAATGTTAGTTTACCTTGGCCAGTGAGAGCTTCTTGTTTTTCATCTAGTTTACAGACCATTGATAAGTCAGGTTTAAAGTAAAGGTAAAGAGCAATTAACATCAATGGCAGCATAATTGCTACTGTAATAAGGCCAAATTCAAGCCAATCGCTAAATGATAAACCAACTTGAGCGGCTGCAATTGCGTTAGGTGGACTACCAACAAGCGTACCAATACCACCAATGTTAGCGGAATAGGCGATACCTAATAGTAAAAATAGGTAGGTGCTTTTATGCTTTTCAATATCAATTTGGTGCAAAATGCCAAGTGCAAGCGGTAACATCATTGCAGTGGTTGCAGTGTTGCTTATCCACATTGACAACGCTGCGGTGATCCCAAAAAGTAGCACACAAGCAACCGACAAACGGCCTTTTGAGATAGTTAACACCTTATGGGCAATCATCCGGTCAATGCCTTGATGATTTAAGGCTGCAGCTAATACAAAACCACCAAAGAAAAGGTAAATAATGGGGTTAGCAAAATTGCCCATTGCCGCTTTGGTTTCAAACACACCAAATAAAACGGCCAGAATAGGGATCATAATGGCGGTAATACTGATGTGAATGGCTTCTGTTAACCATAATATTGCAGCAAAAATTAATAACGCCAGTCCAGTGTTAACGCCTTGGTCAAATGGCAAGAAGTTTTGCAGCAAAAACAGCAAAATAATATCGGCGCCAAAGATGAACAGCTTTTTATTTCTACTGGTTAATTTGCCGCTGATCTTAGTTGGCTCTTGTATAGATTCTAGTGACATATATGTGTCCATGATTATTGTCGGTTTGAACACTCTAGAGCAGGAATCGATAACTGCAAAATCTTGTTAGTTGTTGTTATGTAACGTAACTGTTGTCTCATTTGAGTGATCTATATCTCGGTAATGCGCATTATTTGAACTAATAGCGATTTGTATGACCAGTAATTACGAAATATGCAACCAAACTCAGCCTAATTACATGTTAACAACAAAAAGTTGAAAGTTTGGTAGCATGTTGTTTTTGTGACGGCTGTCACGGCGTAGAACTTATGGGTGAGATGGAGGTCTGCTATTGGCTTAATTCGTGGCCGTGATCTACATTTCGCTACGTAGCCAAGGAGTATGGAAAAAGGCTACAAACCACAGGATCATATAAGGAGTTCGACATGTATAACAAATTTATCCCCGCTTTATTATTAAGCTTTAGTTTGCTTCCTGTTGCTGAGGCGGCAACAGAAAAACCTCAACCCATTAGTGTTCAACAAGCTGAAGTGATAAACATAAATTCAGCATCGGTTGAACAGCTATCTTCATTAAAAGGTGTTGGCGAGTCAAAGGCTAAAGCAATTGTTGATTACCGAAAAACACATGGTAAATTTGACTCAATTGAGGATTTATCTGAAGTTAAAGGTATTGGTGAGAAGCTGATTGAAAAAAATAAAGCGGCACTGAGTTTATAATTGGTTAGTTTGTTACCTTGCCTTTTGCAGATGTGAGCCCTCATTCGAGGGCTTTTGTATACAGAAACAGCAATTAAACCAAAACAGTGCCAACTAATGAGATTTTGACTTGATTGCAATGCATTGCTGATAGATAATGCATCCGTTCTTGAGAGTATCTACTTTCAACGAAATCAATGGTGACCTTAGGGTCCCTCCGCAATGATAACTTGTGAACTCGGCCAGGCCTGGAAGGGAGCAACCGCAGCAAGTGACTCATGTGCCGGAGTGTGGCTCTAGGGGAACCTCCAATCTCTTAGTACATCCTTTTAATAATATTAACTGATACAAATCAATAGTCATTTTGGTTATATATTTGTAAGTTAAGCGATCCCTGTTTTATTTCAAATTTGTGATTTTAGCGCGGGCGAACCGTCTTGCCAGAAGTTTTGTTGTGAGGCTCTTGAAAGGTAGCAATTACTCTATAGCTATTACAGCAGCGCGAAATGACAAGCTTATTAACTTTATCGATCTAACTTAAATCGAAACAATCGACTTAGCTAAGTCAGTAGTAATAGCTGCTTAGTCTAGGCATTCAGTGCTGACTTTTTAGCGTACTATTACCCCTTCAATCGTGCAAAAAATATAAATAAAGTGTATGGCCGCAAATTGGCTAGGTATAGGTTCACCTACATGGTTAACCTTGCTTGGTTTGGTTATTTTTCAAGTAGGCACGTGATTTCTCTAGTGCTTGCTGGATCTCCGATTTCATTTTGTTTAGTTCGGAGTATTGCTCAAAAAAATAAGTATCAACTAAATGTCTTATGTAGCGGGTAGGTAGCTGATTTAACGTTAGGCAGCATAGATCAGCAAGGTAGTCTTCAGGTAACTCATCGAGCAATCCCTCATCTGAAAGTATTTCAAGCAAAAGGACTTCGTAGTAATTTCTGATATCTAACTGCATATATCTCTCCCTGAACTAATCTATATTGCATAAAAGCTAAGTAAAGTGTTGGTCGCTAGTAATAATTATGTGCGGCGCATATTTGGTTGCCTATGCACTTACTGTAGTCGCGTCTACTCTTACTCGCAATGGCTATTTTGCCGGCTTGATTTTAATCAGCATATTCATACCATGCACTTTTGATGGCTGCAATTTAATTATGCCGCTCCTGGGTTCATTTATGTGCTTTATAGAGAAAAGTGTTTAACTAACAACCGTATATTCCAAGTCATCTTTTGCAAATCCCTGGCTCATCAGCCTTTGTCAGTTAGTGCTCTTGGTGGAAATCACACTCGAAAAGGTAGTTGTTTCAATATGGGTTTGTGCAACGTTAGCGTTTAGCTCATTAACTGTGGATATAGCTAGGTAATATTAGACAAATTGTCATGCTTTGAAGGCTTAAGATAATACGTCGGTAGGTGCTTAAAAAGTGCGTCAGCATGGGTGACTGACGCACTCTGATTTGGTCAATTTGATATGTTGTTAAAGCTGCTCTATTGCCCAGCCCATAAACTTTTTACGTGTTTGTTCGTCAGCATGTAACCACCAATATTGCAGCATCTGCTCGGCTTTGGCGGAGTCATCATCATTATTGGTGCTTGACACCTTTGCAGGCTGAGGGACCACAGTTGCTGCAGTAACCTGCGGTGAAACTGGGGCTTTAATGGTTGCTGTGGTTGCTGGTACTGTTACGGCGGCTGCAGTACTGGTTGCGATGACTGCCTCTGCATCAACGTTGGTAGCGGTATTTCCGCTGAATAATCGACTTACAAATGATGATTCCGTGATGTCGGTGTGGGTTACACTGTAATCGATATTACTGTTATTTTTTGCGCTAATTTTTATTTGTGGTTTTTTGGCAAACTTTGCTGGGTTTTGAGTGTATTCATTGCCTGTTGGTTGCATCTGGTATTGGTAGTCACCATCAACTTTGAGCGTAACAATAAATGCGGCAGACTTTACATTGGTTTCGCTGTCGGTAAAGTCATCTTCAACGAGATCATTGTAACGAATCGCAATTTTGTGTATTCCGTTATTTAGCTCAAGTTTTGATTGATGATTAAATAAACTCGTTTTGACCTCTTTGCCATCAAGTGCAATGTATTCAAAGGCCATCGGAATATTCAAACTGGCCGAAAAGGCGGCAGAGGAAGCGCATAATGCGATAATAGAGCTAACAGGTAATAACAATTTCATTTGTTCTCCTTAACGGTTTTGATTTTTAAAAGGCCGCTCGAATAATTGGATACGATCTTCAATATAGCTCGTTGCTTGTCGACACTTACCAAGGCGAGAATGTTGAGTAAGGATGTCATTTTGTATCTTTATTTTGTCAGCACTATGACAGTTATCTAGCGAAGATTGCAAACTTTCAATTTTTTGTTCAATGACCTTAGCCCAGTTTAAGTGTTTATTGAGCTCTTCATAAAGTTGGTGACTGTTTTGCATTACATTCGATGCTATCCAGCTAAAGCCACTTTGTTGGTGGGCTCTAACTCCTCGTTTTATGGCTTGGGCGCGACGAGTGCGCTTTTGCTGCTCTAATGATTTAATATTGATATTAGTGGTGGCTAGGGCACGGCGCACGGCGCTAAATCTATCTTGAATTTTTTCACAACTTGAAATAATTGCAAAGTGAGAGCGATTAGCGGAAATAAGCTGTTTTAGTTGATTGATGCTTTTAGACAGTTGAACAATGCAAGGTTTTAATTGAGCTCCTTCTTGGATAAATAACTCATTATTAAACCGTTCAACGTCTTGCATCATTTTGCGCTGACCTGCAGGCAATTGGGCGTCATGTTGCAATACTTCTTGTTCTAACTGCCGTAGCTGAAACTGTAATTTTTTGAGTAGTTCATTCGTGGTCATACCCAAGCGCTCCAGGCTAACTGCGCTGCAATTAGCAAAATCATGGTGATAAAAATAGGGCGAATAAACGGTTGGCCAAACTTTATAGCAGAATGTGCACCGATATAAGACCCAACCATCATGCATGTTCCCATCGCGAGCCCGATAGCTAAATGCACTTTACCCATAGCAAAAAAGATAATAAGTGAGGTTAAGTTACTGGTAAAGGTCATTGCACGGGCAAGCCCTAAACTATAGAGCAATGGTACCTTGTGTAAGCCAGTGCTCGATACGGTCCAAAATGCACCAACGCCAGGCCCTGCAAAACCGTCGTAAAATCCCAGTATTAAGCCCTGTAACCATTGAATTACCTTCGGTTTTGGCTTTGTAGGAATATCGCAATTCTTACAGCCCATTGCATTGGGTTGCAGCAATGTATAAATAGCAATTGCGATAATAATGAGTGGCAACCACTTTTCTAACGATTGCTTGTCAATAATCGATACCACCAATGTACCGACGACAGCACCAATAAAAGTGGCTATAAAAGCGTGGTACCATAAAATTGGGGAGAATAACCTTTGCTTATAATAAGTGTAAGCTGCCATTGATGAGCTAAAGCAGGCTGCTAACTTATTCGTCGCCAGTGCCATATGGGGAGAAACTCCCATGGTTAGTAATGCTGGTATCGAAAGCAGTCCGCCGCCACCGGCAACAGCATCGATAAAGCCTGCCATTAGTCCGATTATGGCTAACAAAGCCCAGCTACTTGGCTCGAGTAATAAATCCAATGGTTGTCCTATTCAATAACGCGTCGGAAAGGAGGGAGGGCATCTAATAATGATTTGCCATAGCGTTTAGTGACTAAGCGTCTGTCTAATATGGTAATCCGGCCATAGTCCTGTTCTTTTCGCAGTAATCTACCACAACTTTGTACCAATTTGCGTGAAGCATCTGGAATAGTGAGCTGTAGAAATGGGTTTCCACCTTTTATTTTAATATATTCTGAATGCGCTTGCTCAACTGGCGAGGTCGGTACGGCAAAAGGTAGTTTGGTAATGATTAAGTTAGTTAAATACTCACCGGGTAAATCGAGCCCTTCTGAAAAACTACCGGTCCCAAAAATGATACTGGGTTTATCATCATCACAGCGCTGTTTATGTTGCTTTAGAATTTCTTGTCTTGGGATTGTACCTTGTACTAACAAGCCAGCTTTAATTTTCCCCTCAACTAAATCAACGACTTTTTCCATTTGCCAGTATGAGGCAAATAACACTAGACTGGCCATTTCATCTTCAATTAGAGCAATGATCTGTTTGGCTAATTCGTCTGTGTAGTTATCGTGAGTGGGCTCTGTATCCATTTTGGGTAAAAATAGAGTGGCATTATTTTCAAAGTCAAAAGGGGAATCTAAAGCAAGGTAACGGCTACCATCATTTATAGACAGCCCCACCTGATGAGTGAAGTGGTCAAAGTTATTTAGTGCCCTTAATGTTGCGCTACATAACACTACCCCAGCGGCTTTATCCCACAGTAGATTTTCCAGCATAAAACCGACTTCAATCGGTGAAGCACTAAATAAGTAGTCTGGCTGTTTGCCGGTCAGTTGCTCAATCCAGCGGGCCATTGGTGCACCTTTTGGATTATCTTGCTTAGCCATCATTTTCCATAGCTTTTGCAAGTTTTCAAGGCGCTGCAACATAAAGCCCGTTTCAGACAGTAGCACTTCGGATTGATGCTTAAGAATTTCACCGTCTTTTATTGCTTCGTTAAGCAAGGTCTGCATTTTACTAAATTGCTTTAAGGCAATGCTGGAAGCCGTAGATAAGTTTTCTGCTAACACTAGCAAAGCTGCTGGGAGCTTACCGTGTTCAAAGCGGAAGCGATTCTCGGGGTTATCAAACTGCTTATTTTGCGCGTCACAAAAATGGGCTACTTGGTTGAGTAAGCCACCAATATCTCCAATATGGTCAAGCATGGCTTGTGCTGGGGCAATAATGTAATTGCTCTTAATTTGGGTTTGTAATTTCGTGGTGGTTTTGGTTAGCTTTTCTAGCCAATCGTTCGCGCCACGAACTGTGCTTTGTGCGCTACTAAAATCACGAGCGACAACGGGTAAGTGGTGAGCCTCATCGATTACATAATACAAATCAGCGGGATCAGGTAGAATGACGCCACCGCCAAGTTCTAAATCTGCAAATAGTAAGCTGTGGTTGGCGATTAACACATCCCAGTCATCAATATCTTCGCGGGCTTTATGAAAAGGGCATAGACGATGGCTAGCCAACTGCTTATGGCAACTGTGTTTGTCGCATACTATTTGCTGCCATAAATGATCTGGAATAGGTTGGGTTAATGTATCGCGCTCGCCGTTCCAGCGTTCTGCTTTGTAATCTGTGTATAGTTTCTCAAGCATATCAACTTGACTTTTGTCTGGCTTACTTTGCCACATCGCCATTTGACTGCTGTTGTCAGGCCCGATAAGCATTTCGAGTTTAGATAAACACACATAACGCTGGCGGCCTTTTACTAGGCCAAAGGTAAAGTCTAGGCCCGAATGCTGTAAAAAAAACGGTAGATCTTTGTGCAAAAGTTGCTCTTGAAGGGCTACCGTTGCTGTTGCGATACAGACCTTTTTTTTGTTGGCTAGTGCGAGAGGGATTGTGCCTAAAATGTAGGCTAAAGACTTACCAATACCGGTACCGGCCTCGACCACGATAATTGGCCGCTGCTTGTCATATTCACCTGCAAGTGTTTTTGAAATTTCCGCCACAATATAATTTTGTTCACGACGCGAACGAAAATTAGGTAACGACGCTGCAATACCTTTATATATGGTACGGATCTGGGTTTTAACGTCTGCAGTTAACATGAATGCACTAGGCTGATAAATAATGCTGTACATAATAACAGTGATTACATAGCCTAAGAAGTATTAAGTGATTATTCGTTAATTTATTTGAGTAGACCGCCATGAAATCGAGTTCCAATGCACTACAAACGATAAAGGGACGAGTGCTCACTCGGCATACGCTTCATCGCCAGGACGGGCTAAGCTTGCAGTATTTTGTGGCGACCGCAACTGGCCCGGTAATTGTAGAAATTGTGCAGCAACAACACGTTTGTTTTATCCGTTCAGTGGATGAAAAATGGCTTAAGCAGCATCCTGAATTAAGCCAGATATCAAGTCAGCCAGTAGCACTTAAAAATTTTAAGCATGAAGATGTTACTGCGGTCTATTGCCGGGACCTACGGCTGCAAAGAAACCTTATTCGCATTGCTAAAGACCAAGATATAGAGCTATTTGAAAGTGATATAAAAGTAGAACATCGTTTTTTAATTGAACGTTTTATTGCTCTGGATGCTGAATTTAGCGGTTATTTTGAGGCTGTAAAACCTGGTGAACACCCCAAGTTTATTGCTAATAGAGGTCGACGGACAGAGCTTAAACAGCCGCTTAAAGCTATCTCTTTAGACTTTGAATGTAGTTTCAGTGGTGAGCTTTATTCTGTGGCGCTATATGGACAAACGCCATCGGGTGTGGTGTTTGAAAAAGTACTGATGGTGGGTGAGCCACAAGCTACAGATGTGACCTACATTGACTGGGTGGCAGATGAACCCAGTCTTATTCATCAACTAATTGCGTGGTTTAATGATTATGACCCCGATATTATTATCGGTTGGTCAGTGGTCACATTTGACTTAGCGCTATTGTATCGCCGGGCTAAACATCATGGCATAGCCTTATCGATTGGGCGCAATAATCAGTCATTAAGTTGGAAAGTAGAAGATAAGTATCGGCCTGAGACATTATCTTTGCCCGGCCGTGTTGTATTAGATGGTATTGATTGGCTGAAAGCGGCTTTTTATCAATTCGAGCGTTATTCTCTTGAATTTGTTTCAAGAGCTTTGCTGGACGAAGGAAAAGCAATTAATAACGTTACCAATAGAATGGATGAGATTAACGATCTTTTTGCAAACAATAAGCCGGCATTAGCACATTATAACCTTACAGATAGTCGCTTAGTTTGGGACATTTTTGAGAAAACACAGCTGTTTGACTTTGCCATTGAGCGAGCCAAGCTCACGGGGCTTGAGCTCGGGCGGGTAGGTGCCTCTGTTGCCGCCTTTATGAACTTGTACTTACCTCACTTACATCGTAGTGGGTACATTGCCCCAAGTGCTCCAGCAAGTGATGGTATTGAAAGCCCAGGTGGTTATGTCATGGATTCAATACCAGGATTATATAAACATGTGCTTGTACTCGACTTTAAAAGTTTATATCCATCAATTATCCGCACCTTTTTAATTGATCCTAAAGGCCTTGTTGAAGCCTCTTTGCTGCCAGAGGCTGAGACTGTAGCTGGGTACTTAGGCGCAAGTTTTAGTCGCAATAAGCCTATTTTACCTCAGCTGATTAAACACCTTTCAGAGCAGCGTGAACAGGCCAAAACTAACCTTAATGCACCTTTGTCACAAGCCATCAAAATCATTATGAACTCTCTATACGGAGTGCTTGGTTCACGAGGTTGTGTTTTTCATGATGCCAAACTTGCAAGTTCTATCACCATGCGCGGGCACGAGATCATGAAACAAACGCGTGATTGGATTGAGGCCGACGGCTACCAAGTCATTTATGGTGACACAGATTCGACATTTGTTTGGTTAGGTAATGACGTTGATGAAACTAAAGTGCAAGCAATTGGTAATGCATTGGCGCTAAAAATCAATCGCCGATGGGGTGAAACATTAGCCGAACAGCTTGGTATTGACAGCTTTTTGGAACTTGAATTTGAAACGCATTTTGACCAGTTTTTTATGCCAACACTGCGAGGGTCAACTGAAGGCTCAAAAAAACGCTATGTTGGCACACAAAGAAAACCTGACGGTGAGTTAGCTTTGGTTTTTAAAGGCATGGAGCAAGTACGAAGTGACTGGTCACCGCTGGCTAGGCGAGTACAGTATGAACTATACGACAGGCTATTTGCTCAGCAAGATGTAGAGAACTATTTAAAGCAGACAATTGATCAGCTCAATAATGGTGAACTATTAAATGAATTAGTCTTTGTTAAAAATTTACGTCGTAACCTTGAAGATTACACTGCAAAATCCTCACCGCATATAAAGGCAGCAAAACTATTATTTAATGCCACTCAAGACGAAACCGTAACCCGAAAGGGCGCTCGGATAGAATATGTCATGACACTGTGTGGCGCTGAACCTGTATCCCACCAGACCTCTGCAATCGACATTGAATACTATATTACTCGGCAATTGGCTCCGGTAGCTGAACCAATACTTACCATATTGAATAAAAGTTTCAATGACATCTCATCAAATCAAATGACGTTAATATAAGTGCTCACTTATTAACGCTTGGTGTATTGATGTTAACTTTTAGTTCAGGCTATTACAGCTTGGGGCTTGGTGGGTTAACTGGGTGAAAAATGCAGCTGTTTTTGTACGTTTGCTCTTTGAGTGAATGCTAATCTTTTGCTAACCTCGTTTGCAATCAGGACAGTAAGAAAACAACGGAATGGAAAGAATATTGAATGAAGCAGACTGAACATAATTAAAGGTTAAGCATTACATGAAAAAGACTTTAGTAGCATCGGCTTTGGCCGCAGTGATTTTTGTACCAACAGCATCAGCAATCGAAATTTATAAAGATGATAAGAATGCAGTAGCGATCGGTGGTTGGGTAGATGCACGAGTTATAAACACTCAAGGTGCTACAGAAGTTCAAAATGGGGCGTCACGCATTAACTTTGGTTTTACTCGTGATATGGGTGAAGGCTGGAAAACATTTGCTAAAATCGAGTGGGGCGTCAACCTAGTTGGTAGTACTTCAATCGATAACTCAAACAGTGAGTTTACTTCGCAAAGCAATGACTTTTTAAGCACTCGTTTAGGTTACGGCGGAATTGCGCATGACACCTATGGTTCGTTAACTATTGGTAAGCAATGGGGCGCTTGGTACGATGTTGTTTACAATACCAACCTAGTTAACACATGGGACGGTAATACTTCTGGTACATACACATTAAACAAAGCCGATGGCGCGATTAATGGTACCGGTCGTGGTGACAAGACCATTCAATACCGTAATGCATTTGGTGATTTCAGCTTTGCACTACAAACCCAGCTAAAACAAGCTAGCTTTGATTTGTATGAAGACGACAATTTTCCAGGTCTTGTTGATGGCGTGTCTATCGCTGACAGCAACCCTATCGCCACCGTTGAATACGAATTCACTTACGGTGGTTCAGCAACTTACAATGTTACCGCTGACCTAATTGTTACCGCTGGTGCGAACATTGGTAAGTTTGAAGCTGATTACGTAACAGGCCAATCAGTTTCTGAAACTGACCTCATATTTGGTGCGGGTGCAACATGGGGCGAATTTAATGGCAAAGGTTTTTACGGTGCGATTAACTTTAACAAACAAGAGTTCCACGATACTGACAACCTAAACCGTTATATCCCAGAAGCATGGGGCATGGAATCATTAGCTTCTTACCATTTTGATAATGGTTTACGCCCGCTAATTGGTTTCAACATTCTAGAAGCAAGCGATGATTACGCTGATGCATATAATGGCGACGTATTCAAACGTCAGTTCCTAGTGGTAGGTCTACACTACGTTTGGGATCAAAACACCATGTTGTATCTTGAAGGTCGTAAAGACTACAGTGATTTCACCAGCTCAGATAAAGCTCAGCAAGCTGCGATGGAATATTCAGAAGACGATGGTGTTTCTATCGGTTTCCGATACTACATGTAATCCAAGACATTTAAGCATTTAAACGGTGTTTAGATGCTTATTATAGAAAAGCCAGTAGTTAACGCTACTGGCTTTTTTGTTGAATAAATTCAGCTGAGCGGCTGAAATGATGTCGAAGCTAATGGTGTTTTATCGATTTAGTCAGTGCTTCCGATACAGCGCTAAGGCAATTGTCTGTAATGAATTACTCTATGTAATTTGTATTGCTGGTTTGGTCTTATAAAGTTATCACATCAAGCTTTGTCTCGGCTGAACAATTCGCTTCAACACAACGAATATCTAGGGATATTGCAGTGTTTAACTTTAGGCTCACTACATACATTAAAAAAGGATGCGGGCGGAAAAGTGTGAGCGTTAACTTGACTATTTAGCTGCATCCATATTCCAATTTATTTAAGCGAATTCAATATGGCCAAATACGGATGTAACCGCAAAGAAATTTCTGTTACGCGCATGTTGCATTGATCGCTGTGAATGTGAGGTGGATCACTTTCGATATTTTTGAGGTCAATTTGGTGACTGTTTTTTCGTTTTCTGATGAATTTCCTTTATGTGCTTGATATTCAATTGGTTAATGTTTTTATGGTCGTTATGATTATGTGTAACTCTGGGTTTACAGTTGTACATATAAATGAAATAAATATCTATATCTTAGCCAGCATATTTACAATGCCAACATTTAATACGCTATTGATAAAGTTAAGTGATAAGTATTCTTTAAGTTGAATTTTATAGCATATTGATCCGAAGTAAACTCGTAGGGTTAAATGTTTATCTTGAGGTAACTGATTTAATTATATGGGTTTTTGTGCGAGTTTTTTGCTTCGGCTTTTGATAGCGATAATACTGCTCGGCCTTTACTTTTCTTCAAAATGAGTATGTCTCACCCCACTTATATAACCCTAAAAAAACAGCTTGTTGGATCTTGCTAAAGTAGAAGTTGATTAATTAGTGCGGAACTTTGGGCCGGTTCTGCTTGATGTTAAGTCTTTTGTTGTAAATTTGTTGCAGTTGTGGTTTTATCTGTACGCGAACAGTGTTTGGTAACATTTTATCAACAAGCTGTCAGTCATATAAAACAATAAGAGCAAGTCCAGGGAGATTTACAATGTTTAAGAATAAACTACTCGCTAACTCTGTGCGCCTAGCATTAGTTAGTGGCGCTATGTCTGCCGCTTTCACGGCTCCAACAGTATTTGCAGCCGAAGAAGAAGCAACCGTTGAGAGAATTGAAGTCACAGGTTCACGTATCAAAAGAACTGATATGGAAGGTGCAAACCCTGTTACGGTTATAGATGCAGCAGCAATTGAAAAAATGAGTGTTACTAACGTTGGTGACCTTCTTCAAAACTTGTCTTCGTCAGCAGGTGCCGCTGTAAACACGCAAACAAACAACGGTGGTGATTCGAGTACACGTTTTTCACTTCGTGGTATTGGTTCGGAACGCACTTTAGTGTTGATTAATGGGCGTCGTGCAGTAGCAGGCGGTGCAGGAGCTAACTCTTCTGTTGATTTAAACACTATACCTACAGCAATTGTTAAACGCGTTGAAGTATTAAAAGATGGTGCTTCTGCAACATATGGATCTGATGCGATTGCTGGTGTAGTTAACATTATCACTAAAAATGATTTTGAAGGCTTTGAAGCTAAAGTAAATTATAGCGGTAGTGATAAAGGCGATGCGGTCACTAAAGGCGTAGATGTTACTTTTGGTGCTGCTAGTGATAGAGGTAATGTCGTTGTTGCACTTGGTTATAGTGATCAAGGCGATGCTTTCATGGGCGATCGTGACTTTTCTGAATTTGAACTGCGTGCCTATGAAGATGGTACAACACAAGAAGGTGGCTCTTCAGCGCCACCGTGGGTAAACGCCAATACGGCTGATGGGCGTGTTACTCGAGGTCCTGAATATGGTGACTGGAGAGCTTACGATGGTGGTACAGACTCGTATAATTACAACCCTGTAAACTATCTTCAAACACCGAGTAAACGTCGATATGCATCAGTATTTGCAAATTACACGTTAGGTGAATTTGGCTTTTTGGGCGAAGTTAATTCATTTGCAGAAGCTAGTTATGTCCAAACCACAGGCGATAGGTTGATTGCTCCAGAGCCTCTAGCACCATTAGTATTTTTTGGTAGCGCAGCTCCTTACTCGTCGAATAACTATTATAACCAACAAATGGGACCTAAAGATGCTGATGGGAATGCATATGTCATTGATGATTGGCGTCGCCGTATGCTTGAAACAGGTGGACGTGCAAACGAACGTGACTATAAAACTTTCCGAACTGCAGTAGGCTTTAACGGTGTACTTGAGAATGGTTGGGATTGGGAAGTTTCGTATGTATGGGGTCAAAGTGATTCAGTTGAGAAAGCAGCTGGTTACTTTAATTTAGACCGTGTTGCTGAAGCTGTAGGCCCATCAGGTTGGTTAGATGCTAATGGAAGTCTGATCGAAGATGCTAATGGTGATGCGATTGTTAATGCGAACGGCTCTCAGCTCGTATGTTTAAATGCTGACGGTGGCGTTATTGATGGTTGTGTACCGCTGAATATTTTTGGTACACCAGGCTCAGCTGACCAAGTTTCACCTGAGATGCTTCAATACATTTCAGGTGATTATAATACCACTGAAACAGGCCAGAATAAGCAAGAAGTATTATCTGCAGTTGTTTCAGGAGATTGGTTTGATGTACCCGCGGGCTCTGTTGGTTTTGCTGCAGGTTGGGAGTATAGAAAAGAATCTGGCTCATACACACCTGATTCTCTAATTCTTCAAGGCATAACAACAGCTGGTTCGGCAGTTGGCACCGCTGGTGGTTATGATGTTCAAGAATTCTTCGGTGAGCTTATCGTTCCCATTCTAGCTGATGCGCCTATGGCACACATGTTAGACTTTGAGGCTGCAATTCGCTACTCGGATTATAGTACTTTTGGTACTAACACAAGTGGTAAGTTAGGGCTTAAATGGATGCCTGTTGAAACCTTAATGCTTCGTGCAACACTATCTGAAGCATTCCGGGCACCAACGACATCTGATTTGTATGGTGGCGCGTCAGTTGGCTTCCCAGAAGCAATAGACCCTTGTGATGGAAACTTCTACACAGACGCTGAGTATGCAGCAATTAAAGCATCACCTAATTGGGCAAACTGTACCTCTACCGGTGTTCCAGTTGCTGGTTATGATTCAGGCGGAGTAGAGCAAATACCTACAAATGGCGGGGGGTCAGATAACTGGGATGGAGCAACTGATCTAACTCCTGAAACTGCAGATGTATTCACCGTAGGTGTGGTTTATAACCCTGAGTTTATTGAGAATTTTTCAGTTAGTATTGATTACTGGCAAATTGAGCTAGAAAATGCAATTTCGACTGTAGGTACGCAAACGCGTTTAGATGGTTGTTATAATTCTGGTACATATTGTGAAACTATCACACGTTTTGGCGCTGATAGTGCAGCAGCAGGTGGTATCATCACAGTTGATAACTATACCGTCAACGTGGGTGGAATTAACACTGCAGGTATTGACTATGACTTGCGCTACACATTCGAGTCTGAATATGGTGATTGGGCTCTTGGTCTAGACGGTACATATTTGCTTGAATACGACAAATTCCTTGCAGATGGTACAGTGATTGACCATGTTGGCCGGTTTGAAGAAGCGCATGATGGAATGTTTGCGAAGTTAAAAACAAACTTCACTGTAAATTGGTCAATTTCTGACTTCGATTCTTCACTTATTACGCGTTACATTAGTGGAGTTACTGAAACAGAATCTGGTTGGTGGACAAACCCATTTGACAGAGATGTTAGTTCAAACCTAACTGTTGATTTTCAGACAAACTATGCAGCTTCTGAACATTTAACACTGACAGCTGGTGTTGACAACTTATTTGATGAACAACCGCCGTTTGTTTATTCTGCATTTGGTGCCAACACTGATGTTTCAACTTATGATGTTATTGGGCGAACTATTTATGTTCGTGCAGGATTTAAGTTCTAACAGTCTGATAAAGTAGCAATTAAAAGGGCGCATTTGCGCCCTTTTTTATAATCTAAAAATGGTTTTTTGATGAAATATTTATTGGTGTTGCTATTACATCAACTGCTTGTGAGTTTTCACAAGATATGTTTAGAGAGAGTAATTCAGTCGACCAAGTAACCAAGGTAGGTGTCCGTTGCGAAATGACCGCAAGAATTGGTAGCAATAGAAAAATTAAAGTGTGTAAAGTTGAAGAAAAAATTGCAGATGTTCAGGCTAATGCGGAACTAATATTAGGGGAAAATTACAAGCACTAATTTGAACAGATAATTGGACCCTCACAGCCTTATAGAATTGTATATTTTAAATATTCACCATAACTTATTGGAGTCGACTATCAAAAAGGCAATAGTTAGCGTTGATTTTTACTGTGACTTTATGTATGTAAATATTGATGTGGTGGATTGGGGCAAAGATGGCTAAGTTGCAGTTGTGAAGGTTGTAAATCAGTGATGTTAGTTCAGGGTAAGTAATTGCTTCAATAATTAATTATAGTTGTGATTATTCTTTTCTTATCAAACGTAAAACTCTTTGAATGTAAAACCTGAGCTCCTCAACCTTTATTTGCAAGTTTTTTTCTGCCGTTTATCTGTTCAGTTAGAAGTTCGATAGAATAAAAAAATGATGTAAAAATTAACATTTCAGCGTGTTTTTTAACGACTGGAACATGCCTTTAATTTTGTATCTGCTGGTACAATGAGTATTTGTTAAAAAACTGTTGAACCCTGGCTTTTGCTGGGTGTCTGTTTAACTTCTTTTTTATCAGTATCTTACGTTTGGCTGCTCAAGTTTTAGTTATTTTAACTACAATTTTCTATTCTCTAATATGTAAAATATCGACGGTTTGTGTGTTTTGCAGCCTTAAAGCTTGTTTTTAGGTAGTTTTAGGTTCTTTCAATTGTTGACATCGGTCAACAATTTGTGAAATGATGCACTTGGTCTACGCCCTCGATGGTGTAGAAAAAGAAAGATAATAATTAACAATCACAATAGAAAGACAAGCTTAGGCACTGGAAACTAGAGCGTAATTAAGCAAAAATATCCTGTTGTCGATAAGTTAAAGCTTTTTTAATCACTTCAAATTGGTTGGGAACTATGTCCAAGGTAAGTAATAAAACAAAAATCGCTACAGCGCTCATTGGCGCGCTAGCCTTAGCAGGCAGTAACTTAGTGATGGCCGATCCACTTTCTGACGTACAGAAAGCTGATAGCAAAATCCACACTGAAGCTGCAACTTCTCAAAAGAAAGTTGACAAGTATTTTGACCAAGCTCAAGACATGATGTTCGAGTACGGTTCTGTTGTCGATGAGCGTGAATCGCTTAAGTCATACAATGACTACGTAGCAGGATTGGTTGCAGACCAACAAGCTACCATCAACTCAATTCAAGGTGACATCAACGGTGTTGATGCACTACGTCAAGGTGTTGTGCCATTGATGTTTAAAATGGTTGACGCACTAGAGCAGTTTGTTGCGCTAGATCTTCCATTTAACACTGAAACACGTGTTGCACGTGTTGAAAATCTTAAAGTGCTTCTTAACAGTGCTGAAGTAACACTAGCAGAAAAGTATCGTCTAATTCTTGATGCTTACTCAATTGAACGTGAGTACGGTACGACTTTGTCAGTTAAATCTGGCCAATTAGAGTTAGATGGTAAAAACGTACTTGTAGACTTCTTCAACTTCGGTCGTGTATCTCTATATGCAATGAGCTTGGACCAAAAGTCAGCTTGGATGTTTAACGAAGAAACTAAAGCTTGGGATTCACTAGAAGATACTCATCTACGTGAACTAACCAAAGGCATCCGTATTGCTCGTAAACAGGGTGCTCCTGATCTATTCTCGTTACCAATTCCTGCTGCGGAGGCTGCACAATAATGAAGAAGTTACTTACTACAGCAATCGTTGCTGCAAGCCTGTCACTAACTGCTGGTTTTGCAACTGCTGCCGATGCACCAAAATCTATCGACCAACTACTTAATCAAGTTAAAGTTGACCGTGAGAATGCATCAAAAGTTAATGCTAAACGTGAGCAAGAATTTAAAAATGAGCGTGGCGATAAAGCTGCTTTACTAAAGCGTGAGAAAAATGCTTTAGCTGCTGAGCGTCAACGTGGTAAAGATTTAAACCAAGCGTTTTTAGACAACGAGCGTAAAATTGCTCAGTTAGAAGAAGACCTAAAAACAGCTCAAGGTGACTTGGGTGAAATGTTCGGTGTTGTTAAAGGTGATGCTGGTGATTTCGCTGGTAAACTAGCTGGCTCAAACATCTCTGCTCAGTACCCTGGCCGTGATGTATTTATTGCTGACCTTGGTGCTCGCAAGCAACTACCAAAAATTGATGAACTAGAGCGTTTCTGGGAAGAGCAGCTGTTTGAAATGGCTGAATCTGGAAAGGTTGTTACTTTTGACGGTTCTGTAACTTCAATTGACGGTAGTGTTCATAATACAAAGGTTACTCGTATTGGTGCATACAACCTGATTGCCGATGGCAAATACATGGTATACAACGCTGACCTTAACATCATCCAAGAGCTTTCACAGCAACCTGGTAGTTACCAAGTTAAGTCTGCTGCCGCTTTTGAAAACGTAACATCTGGTACTGCTAGTGTTTATGTTGACCCTGTTCGCGGTGTGTTACTAAACATCTTTACGCAAAAAGCAACAATCGAAGAGCGTATTGAAGCGGGTGGTACAATCGGTTACATCATTATCGGTCTACTTATTCTTGGTGCGTTAATTTCATTAGAGCGCTTAATCACACTTGGTGTTGTTGGTGCAAAAGTTAACTCGCAACGTAAGAATGTTGAAAAACCAGGTAATAACGCATTAGGTCGTGTACTTAACGCTTATCAAGAAAACAAAGACGTTGATGTTGAAACTCTTGAACTTAAACTTGATGAAGCAATTTTGAAAGAAACACCTGCGCTAGAAGCTCGTATTTCAATCATTAAAGTATTAGCCGCTATTGCACCTATGATGGGTCTTCTAGGTACTGTAACCGGTATGATTGCAACGTTCCAAAGTATCCAACTGTTCGGTACCGGTGATCCTAAGCTAATGGCTGGTGGTATTTCTATGGCATTGATGACAACTGTACAAGGTCTAGTTGCTGCTCTACCGCTTATGTTGTTGCATGCAATTGTTAGTACACGTAGCAAGTCAATCGTACAGGTTCTTGAAGAGCAAAGTGCAGGCATTGTTGCTACACACGCTGAGAAGAGGAAAGCCTAATGTTATTCCTGATGGATATCTGGGATTCCGTCAGGGGCTTCATGGCCGCTGGAGGTAACGTCCTCTGGTTAGTGGCTGCCGTATTGTTTGTTATGTGGGTATTGATGCTTGAACGTTACTGGTATCTAAACTGGATATCACCAAAGAAACACAACGTAATCATTACCGCATGGCAAGCTCGAGAGGATTCAACCTCTTGGTACGCTCACCGCATCCGTGAAGCTTGGGTATCCCAAGCGAAGCAAGAGTTAACTGCTCGAATGCTGTTAATCAAAACACTAGTAGCAATCTGTCCGATGATAGGCCTACTAGGTACCGTAACCGGTATGATTTCAGTATTCGATGTGATGGCAGTTCATGGTACGAGTAATGCTCGTATGATGGCCGCTGGTATTTCAATGGCGACCATGCCGACTATGGCCGGAATGGTAGCCGCGTTATCTGGAGTATTCTTTAGTACTCGTCTTGACGCAAAAATGAAATTAAGTTTAGCCAAGCTAAACGACAGCATGCCGCACCACTAGAGAGAGATTGAATATGGCACGTAGAAAGCATTCAAGTGTAGAAGAAGAAGCTCAGATTGATATGACCCCGATGCTCGACATCGTGTTCATCTTGCTTATCTTCTTTATTGTAACAACTTCGTTTGTAAAGCCTTCTGGTCTTGACTATAACAAGCCAGAAGCCTCACAAGCGACTAAGAAGCCTTCAGCTAACATCTTTATTGGTGTCAGCAAAACGGGTGTCATCATGATGGAAAACCGTCAAGTTGATGTAGAACGTATCACTGCAAACGTAGAACGTATGCTTGCAGAAGCTCCTGAAGCAGCAGTGTTAATTCAGGCCGACCAAGAAGCGAAACATGGCTTAGTGGTTAAGGTTATGGATAACGTTAAAGCGGCCGGTGTCGATAAGATATCTGTGTCGGCGGGAGACGAGTAATATGCTGAGAGGAATAGTATCATTCATCATTGGTGGTGCTGTGACTTTTGCTTTGTTTGTTTTCATGGCGTTTTTGGTAGGTGGCGGTCCAACCCGCCACGAAGCCTCGACAGAAACACCTGTCATTGAAATTACCATGAACAAAGATGATGCATCAGCGCAGAAAAAACCGAGGGTTAAGCCTAAACCGCCTAAGCCGCCAGAGCAGCCGCCAAAACCGGATGTAACACCGCCTGACAGTTCATCTGACATTAATACAAATATGTCATTTAACATGGGTGGAGTCGCAGCGGGTGGAGCTAGCACCGGATTTAAACTGGGTAACATGATGACACGTGATGGCGATGCTACGCCTATCGTGAGAATCGAGCCACAGTATCCAATTGCAGCGGCACGTGATGGTAAAGAAGGTTGGGTTCAACTTAGCTTTACGATTAACAAATTAGGTGGTGTTGAAGACGTAAAAGTTATTCAGTCAAAACCTAAGCGTGTATTTGATAAAGAAGCTCGTCGCGCACTTAAAAAGTGGAAGTACAAGCCAAGAATCATTGACGGTAAAGCACAGAGAGTACCTGGGCAAACAGTCCAGTTAGACTTCACTTTAGCTAAAGGAGATAATTAAGTATGCGTAAAGTTAATGCTATCGCAACTGCTTTAATGTTTTCCCTAGCTGGAAGTTTAGCGATTGCTCCTGCTGTGGCTGCAGACAAAAAATGTGCGATTGATTTACGAAAATCTAAAGCCGTTGGTCAAAGTGCAGCAAAGAAAGTGCAAAAATCTTTTAAAGCGTACACTGAAGGTAATGTTGATGAAGCAATCACAATTTTACTTGAAGCTAACCCTAAAAATGATTTTGATAAAGCTTACATTGCCCGTATGTTGGGTAACTTTTATGCCGAAAAAGGCGAGATGCAAACCGCAGTTAAGTATTTAAAAACTGCAGTTAATGCTGATATCCTTGGTGGTGTAGACCATGCTCAAACTCAACGCCTTTATGCTGATCTTTTGATCCAAGAGAAAAAGTTTAAAGAGTCGATTCCAGCTTATTATAACTGGATGGAGTTTACGTGTAAGAAAGATGCAATGGTTTATCGCCGCATCGGTATTGCACATTCTGAGCTTAAGCAGTGGGATGATGTTCTTAAAGTTGCAGATAAAGGTCTAGCTATATCTGATAAGCCTGATAAAGGCTTGTATCAAATGAAGCTAACTGCTTATTTCAACAAGAAAGAATATAAAAATGCTGTTAAAGTTCTTGAGCAAATGGTGCCATTATTTCAAGACGATAAGCGCTTATGGGTTCAGTTAGCACAGTTTTACTTAATGACTGAAGACTTTACCAAGTCGCTTGCAACATATGACTTAGCTTATAAAAATGGATTTTTGGAAACTGCAGGTAACATTCAACGTTTAGCTCAGTTATTAGCGCAAAGTGGTTCGCCATACCGTGCTTCTCAAATCTACTCTAAGCATATGAAGTCAGGATTGATTAAAGAGGATGAAAAGACTCTTACAATTTTGGCGGGCTTTTACCACAATGCGAAGGAGCTAAAAAACGCTGCTTCAACTTACGGTAAAGCGGCTGCTATAAGCAATGATGGCAAGTTATACTTACGTCAAGGCCGCATTTTGTCTTTAGATGGTGAGAGTAAGTCTGCTGTTACAGCACTAACAAAGGCACTTGATGCTGGTGTTAAGTCACCTGCTGAAGTTCAATTTGAACTTGCCTTGGCTTATCTTGACTTGAAGCAATATAAAAATGCATATAAATATGCCAGTATTGCCGCTAAAGATAAGAAAAAAGGCAAAGCCGCTAAAGGTTACTTGTCTTACATAAAAGAAAAAGCGCGTATTCATAATGTCGCAATTTAACTTTTAAATGTTTATAAAAAGCCTCTATTTTGAGGCTTTTTTTATGCCTAAAATATAGCTTACCAGACAGTTATGGGGGCTTATAGATTGCGTTTATTTAGCTTAAGCAGCATTACTATGCTGTGTGTTGTTACCTTTAACCTAGTGTTTCACTTGGTAACCTTAAGGTTTGATGACTCGCCTCTGGGTGTTACTTGGTTTGTCTAGCGATTAATTTTTACCTAAGTATGAGACGGCGGGCAAAAGGTTTATTAGTGATTATTTTAGGAGGGGGACAGCAAGATTTGTAGCGTTATTTTAGTGTTGTTACCGCTCGGCTGCTTTATCACTAATTTTAACAATTCTAATTATAAATAGAGTTTCATCAGCGCAGTAGCATCGATACAATAGGTATTAAACAGTGATGAGACCAAGTCTTTGTTGAATTAGGCATAGTAAAGCTATTTTTTCAAAAAAAATATAAGTATTGAAGCTGAATAATTAAAGGGCAAACCCAAAAGCAGCGTTACTCGCTTTATGGTAAATATAAAAATATTGCTCAATTAAATTGATAAGAAGGAAAATTAAAATGAATAAAGCGATAGTTGCACTATCAATTGGTATGGCACTTGGTATGTCTGGTTGCAGTGATAACGCCAACACTAAAATAAAAGCAGTTGCAGCACCTCAAGTGGAGGTAAGCCAAGAACAAACGGTAGAGCAGGCGTATCTAGCATTAGTTGAGCAATACTTTAAAGACTTATTAGCGCTTGAGCCTGTTTATGCAACTTTTGTCGGGGTCAATGATTACAATGACCAATTTGGTGATGGCCTCTCTGATAAATATTTGAAGCAGCGTCATGACTTAAATAATAACTACCTTACTCAAGTAAAAAAGCTTGATCGAAACGCACTATCAACGAATTTAAAGCTCAGCTACGACATGTTCACCTATGACCGTAATGTTGCGTTAGCTGATGAAACTTTCCCAAATCATTTCATTCCAATGAATCAGTTTTACAGCACTGTAATTAGTATGGTTCAGCTTGGAAGTGGTGAGAGTGCTCAACCTTTCCAGACTGTCGAAGATTACCGTAATTGGCAAAAACGCTTGCAAGGTTTTATTCTGTGGATGAAGCAAGCACAAGTGCGTATGGATGAAGGGATTGAAAGTAAGGTTGTGTTACCGCGTGTCCTAGTTGACCGTATTATTCCCCAACTTACAGCACAATTGGTAGCAAGCCCTGAAGAGAGTTTGTTCTATACACCCATTAAGTTGCTTCCTGAATCATTTTCAGCAGCAGATAAAGCAGCGCTTACTACTGAATATACTAATTTGATCAGCAATGAGTTATTGCCACAGCTAACAGCGTTACGTGATTATTTTAAAAATACCTATCTAGCGTCGGCACGTGCAACAGACGGTTGGTGGGGGCTGCCCAATGGTAAAGTGTGGTATCAACACCTAGCTAACTCGCATACCACTACCACAATGCCAGTTGATGAAATTCATAACATTGGTCTTGCTGAAGTGGCGCGTATTTTGTCTGAAATGGATAAGGTTCGTAAACAAGTAGGCTTTGAAGGTGATTTAACGGCATTTTTCGACTCGCTATCTTCGGAACCACAATACTCGTTTAAAGAGCGCCAAGAGCTAATAGATGGCTACATGGTTATTAAAGACAAGATTAATCAAGAGTTACCTAAATACTTTAATGTAATGCCTAAAGCCGATTACATTGTGAAGCCAGTTGAGCGTTTTAGAGAGCAGTCAGCTGCAGGTGCATCGTACGAGTCTCCGGCGGTTGACGGTTCACGTCCTGGGGTATTTTATGTTAATACCTTTAATCTTAAAGCGCAGCCTAAGTGGGGAATGACCACTTTATCACTGCATGAAGCAGCACCTGGCCACCATTTCCAAATTGCGATAAAACAAGAGCTAACTGGTGTGCCAGAGTTTCAACGTTTCGGTAATTACACCGCATTTGAAGAAGGCTGGGCGCTATACGCTGAATACTTAGGTATTGAAATGGGACTATTTACCGACCCATACCAGTACTTTGGTAAATTATCTGACGAAATGCTGCGCGCAATGCGGTTAGTGGTTGATACCGGATTACATGCCAAAGGTTGGACTCGTGAGCAAGCTATACAGTATATGGTTGATAACTCGCCACTGGCAAAATCGGACATAATTGCAGAAGTTGAACGTTACATGGCGATCCCAGGGCAGGCTCTGTCTTACAAAGTGGGTCAGCTTAAGATTTTGGCGCTTAGAGCACAAGCTGAAAAAGAGCTGGGTAGTAAATTTGACTTAAAAGCGTTCCATGATCAAATCCTCACCACCGGTTCGCTACCAATGGAAGTCATGGAGCTTAAAGTGAACGATTGGATAGCCTCACAAAAGTAGCGCTATTTATGGTTAAACCCGATTGGGATGTACCTCAAAATATGGTATATACTGGCCGGGTTTATTTTTTGCCAAGTTGGCAAATTTTTATTTAATAGGGGTTACTCCATGGTACAAGCAACAGCAAGACACTTACTCGTTGATACTGAGCAAAAATGTGAAGAACTAAAGCAACAAATCATTAATGGTGCTGACTTTGGTGACGTGGCTAAAGCTAATTCATCTTGCCCATCTTCTGCTCAAGGTGGAGATCTAGGCTCATTTGGACCTGGCATGATGGTTAAAGAGTTTGACGAAGTGGTATTTAGCGCGCCGTTGAACGCAGTTCAAGGCCCAGTTAAAACTCAGTTCGGTTATCACCTGCTTGAAGTAACAAGCCGAGGCTAAACCGCACGGTTTAAATGTACAAAACGGGGTGGCTGTTAAAAAGGATTTTTTCATGCTCGAGCTGTATACCGATAGACTGAGGCTCAGAACGATTGTCTCAAGCGATTGGGATGACTTTTTGTATATGAGTTCAAGTAAAGAACTGAACCAATATATTCGAGTTCCTCAGGCCGTGTCAGTTATACGTCAAAAGTTTGAGTTGGCCCTCACCCCTAATAGCCTTAAAGAAGACCAACGGTTAACTTTGGTTATTGAAAGCGTACATAGTGCACGGTTTGTCGGCCTGGCAAGCGTGCACAATGTCAGTGAAACCCTTGGACAATTGGAAGTCGGCTATATGCTGCATAATAATGCCCAAGGTAAAGGTTATGCAACAGAAGCTTTAAGAGCCTTGATTGATTGGGCCTCTATTTGTCATCGACCACATAAGTTTATTGCTCACTGTGCCGATTTGAATATTGCATCAACAAAAGTGCTCGAAAAATGTGGTTTTTTGCAAGAAGGTTTATTACGACATAATTGGAAAGTGGGTGCAACATGGCTAGACGAACGTTTTTATGGCCTTATGGGGCCTACAAGTGTTTAACTGGTAGATAAAGCGTGCACGTTGTTTCTGATTTGAGTGTTATAATGCAAACAGTTTAGTAAATTAAAGGCGAATACAAGTGAGTTCAGACACTCCAACGCTGACCCTTAAGTCAGGCGAAGAATACATCGAGTTGTACAAAGTCCTAAAAGTACAAGGAATGATTAGTGCTGGCGGCGAAGCTAAGCATATTATTTCAGAAGGCAAAGTCACGGTTAACGGTGAAGTTGAAACCCGTAAACGTAAAAAAGTCATTGCAGGCGAAATAGTCAGCTTTAACGGCGAGTCAGTGCAAATCATTGCCGAATCTTAAGTAAGCAATTAGAGGATTAATATGCAGTTTCCAGATGATGATAACGGCAAAATGCTTCAAGCTATGGCCGACGCAGGTATCGATTTATCAGTTGCACTAGATGTTGATTTCTTTTTAGTTTTCGACGACCAACGCGATGCAGAATCAGCGCTTGAAGAGTTAGGCAATTCAGATCTAGACGGCGAGATTGAGCTTCTATTAAATGATGACTCAGGCAAGTGGGAACTTATTGTGTGCCTAAACATGGTGCCTGACTACGATACCATCGTAGAGCAAGAACTCAACTTACATGAGTTTGCTCAAGAGTTTGGCGGAGCAACTGACGGCTGGGGCGTGATGCAGCATCAAGAAGGTGACGACGACTTCGCTGATGATGAGCATGAATGCGGTGCTGACTGCAAACACTAGTCTGTCTAGTCCTACAATAGGTTGACAGTTTTTATTAAGCCACTTATTACAAGTGGCTTTTTTGTACCTGATTAGCATCGGTAGTTAAGTTTGACAATAAATTATGCCACCCCAAAGCTATAACTCTGGTTGAAGACAATAGTTTGTATCAATCGCACATTTTTCAATGTTGAGGGGAATTAGATAAACACCCCAAGCTTAACTTTGTCGTGGGTTTTGTTGCATGTAGCTATCTGGCAAAGTGCAGGGGAGCTAGCGCGTTCAAGTCATTATTTGGTTGAGAATATCGTTTAACTTCAGAGGTAACAGTATTTTCGTCAATGGGCTTTTACATTGGACCACTATTATTGTAACTTTCTCTCACACTATAACCTCATAAATCCTTTGTATTTTAACTGTAAACCCCGTCTAATAACGGCACTTTAATCATCAAGCTATAACCTAAATGACAATTGAATTAACCATACAATTAATAAGTCTATTATTTTTCGTCGCAGTACTCGCCGGATTTATTGATGCAATTGCCGGCGGAGGTGGGTTACTAACTATTCCGGCACTATTATGGGTCGGACTTCCCCCTACTGCAGCCTTAGCAACCAATAAGCTACAGTCTTGTGGTGGCAGTTTTTTTGCCAGCATGTACTTTGTTCGTCGAGGTTTGGTTAGTTTAGCAGACATGAAATTCAGTATTTTTTGCGCTTTTGCAGGGGCCGCATTGGGAACGGTTGCCGTACAGTTAATCAATACCGAATTTTTAGAAGTGATGCTACCGTTTCTTATTTTAGGTATCGGTGCATACTTTTTGTTTTCTAAGCAAATCAATGAACAAGATAAGCACCAGTTGATCACCCCAATGGTATTTGCGTTTACGGCTGCATTGAGTATAGGTTTCTATGATGGTTTTTTTGGTCCCGGAACGGGGAGTTTTTTTGCTCTAGCATTTGTGTCGCTAGCAGGTTTTGGGCTGGCTAAAGCCACTGCTCATGCCAAGGTGCTCAACTTTTCAACCAATATAGCTTCTCTGATATTTTTTGCGCTTGGTGGTAAAGTATTCTGGCTACTGGGCGGCGTCATGTTAGTTGGCCAAGCGTTAGGGGCAACGCTTGGGTCGCGCCTTGTTGTAACTAAAGGCAGTAAAATTATTAAGCCTTTAGTGGTTGTGATGTCTATTGCGATGAGTGTTAAATTATTGGCCGACCAATACGGCTTTATATCCTAGTCCTACATATTTGCGATCAGTTTGATTGGTCGCAGTGATTTCTTGCTATAAGCCGTTTAACACCACTATTGAGCAAGGGTAAATATCTATGTTTATTGCCTATTGTGGCTACATTTCTTACTATAACTGCATTCGATACGTCCGTATCTTCCCCATTGTTTAACGAGACATAATGAAATTTATCCACACATCGGACTGGCATATCGGCCGGCAATTACATAACCATTCTTTACTTGAAGATCAGCGCCATGTGTTACTGCAAATTATCGACATCGCCAAAGAGCAAGATGTTGATGCAGTGATCATCGCCGGCGATATTTATGACCGCTCAGTTCCACCGGCCAACGCCGTTGCATTATTGGATGAAGTACTCAATACACTTGTTAATGAACTCAATATCACGGTGATTATGATCGCCGGTAACCACGACGGACATGAGCGTTTAGGCTTTGGCTCCAGACAGATGCAAGACAGTGGTTTGCATATTATTGGCCCGTTAACACGTGAACTTAACCCTATTACGCTTAAAGGTAAGCAGGGGAGTGCAGTGTTTTACGGTTTACCCTATGCCGACCCAGCCACAGTGCGACATGTGTTTGACTGTGAAGCCAGTACTCACGAAGAGGCAATGCAAACTCTGCTTGAGCAAGTCAATCAACATGATGCCGAAAGTTTACCCAAAGTGGTCATTAGCCACTGCTTTTTAGATGGTGGTACTGAGTCGGATTCTGAGCGGCCAATTAGTATTGGTGGCGCCGATAAAATATCGCCTAGTCTTTTTGCTTCATACCACTATACCGCGCTTGGGCACTTGCATGGACCACAGCAAAAAGGGGGTGAACAGGTACGTTATTCAGGTTCGCCATTAAAGTACTCATTTAGCGAGCAGCATCAAAAGAAGTCGGTCACCTTAGTTGAGTTTGACTGCAGTGGTAAAGTGGATGTGAGTTTAATGCCTCTCATTGCTCAACGTGATGTGCGCATTATTGAAGGAGAGTTAGCCGCAATACTACTGGCCGGACAAACCGACCCTCAGCGAGAAGATTACCTTATGGTAAGGCTACTTGATAAGCACGCCATTTTGGATGCCATGGGTAAGTTACGCGCAGTTTATCCTAATGTTCTGCATCTTGAACGTACGGGATTAATGGCACAAACACGGCAAATAGATCTTGAAAAAGATCATATTAAAAAAGGTGAGCTAGAGATGTTTAACGACTTTTTCTCCCAAGTTTATGGCGAGCCACTATCCGAGCAGCAACAAAATACAATAGTGCAAACCATTGACGCTTTACATAAAGGGGAGCAGTCATGAGACCGATAAAATTAAGCATGGCCGCATTTGGCCCCTTTAGTGGCCAACAAGAAACCGACTTTGAAGCGCTAGGTCAGCACCCTCTTTTTTTAATCAATGGACCGACAGGCGCAGGCAAGACCACCTTGCTCGATGCTATGTGTTTTGCCCTCTATGGTAAAACCACAGGTGACGAGCGTGAAGGAAGTCAGATGCGGTGCGACAACGCGCAGGACAATTTGCTGACCGAAGTGACCTTTTCCTTTGCCTTAGCTGACAACCAATACCGCATTCGCCGCGTACCAGAGCAGCAACGTGCTAAAAAAAGTGGCGACGGTTACACAGTCCAAAAGCCCGAGGCGCAACTTTTTAAAATTGCACCAGACGGCACCGAGCATTTATTAGTCGCGAGCAAAGTGTCTGAAGCCACGTCTGAAATTGAGCAATTAACTGGGCTGGACGCTGATCAGTTTAGGCAAGTGATGGTGTTGCCTCAAGGTAAGTTTCGTGAGCTGTTGATGGCAGACTCAAAAGACAGAGAGAAAATATTTAGTCAACTGTTTCAAACTCAAATCTACCGAAGAATTGAAGACAAATTAAAGTATCAAGCACAAGCGATTAAAAGCGCAGTACGTGACCACCGTAATAAACGCGACGGTATGCTACACAACGTTGCCCTTGAGTCGGATGAAGCCTTATCCACTCAATTAGCAGAGCTAGCGCCACAATTAGCCGCATCGTTAGCGGCCAAAGAGCAGGCAAAAAGCGCGTTAATTGACATCAACAAGCAATTTGAAACTGCAAAGCTATTAATGCGTGACTTTGATGCCCTTGATAAGTTTAACCATACCGCTGCGGCATTAATGCAACAAAAGCCAGTGATAGACCAGCGTCAGCTGCAGCTCGAACGTGGCCAAAAAGCGCAACAACTTAAGCCCATACTCGATGTATCATTAGCTCGAGAGTCTGAGTTAGTACAAGCCGCAGCTGCCGTCACTAAAGCGCAAGCAGATAAACAGCGCAGTGAGCAGGTATTGGCATCAAGCTTAAGTGAATTTAACCAGCTAGCTGACTTTGAGCTTAAATCGCAGCAAATACAAAATGAGCAGCAGCAACTCACTCAACTAGTGCCACAGCTTCAGGGGCTTGACCGTTTACAAGCGGAGCTGACTCTTGCCCGAACTAAGCGAGAGCAAGCTAAACAAAAAGGGATTAACGCTAAAGGCGTGTTAGATACGCTATTAGCTGATAAAACGGCTGCACAAGAGCAAGTACCGCAATTAGAGCTCATTGCCAACGAACTCGTGGATGCGCAGCAAGCACTAACCGCACAAACTGAACTTATTGAGCGTTTTCAGCAGTGGCAAAAAGGGCAAACAGAGGTTAGTCAAACTCAAACTGCTTTAGCTGATGCAAAAAACCAAGGTTTGCAGCTAAAAACGACTTTTGACAAGGCAAGAGAACACCATCAACAATTGCAACTGGTTTGGCACCGTGGCCAGGCTGCGATGTTGGCGCAAAAATTAACTCAAGGGCAGCCTTGCCCTGTATGTGGTAGTGCTGAACACCCAAATCCAGCGCAAAGCGAACAGCAACTGCCGAGCGAAGAGCAACTACAGCAAGCGCAGCAAGCTGAAGAACAAGCAAACGAAGCATTAACACAAGCGCGAACTCGGTATTCAGGGTTAAGCACCAAGTTGCAAGAACAGCTCAAATCAGTGACCGAACTCAAGTTGAGTATCGAACTTAAAATTGGTGATTTTGCGGCTTTAACACTCGAGGTACTACAATCCCAGCAGCGCACGCTCACACAACAAGTTAATCAGGCTAATCATGCTTCTAAGCAATTGGTCTCACTACGAGCACAATTGCAGGCTTGGCAAGTGAACGAGCAAGGGCTGCGCAGTAGCCTTGAAGCTGAGCGTGACCTTTATCGAGACGTCGACACCAAAGTGGCGTCACTTGAAGGGCAACTTGCACAAATTTTGGCAGCAATACCAGAACAATATCGTAGTTTGGATACGCTTAACAATGCACTTGGCGAGTTGAAACAACAACTTGCAGCCGTGCAGCAACGTATAACAGCTATTCGTGAGTCACATACTCAAGCGCTTGAGCAAGATGCTGCTTGTGCAGCAAGCTTAACCAGTTCGCAAGAGAGTCAAACAAAGGCGGCCACGTTAAATGATAAGGCGCAGGCTGAACTGACAGCTCATTTGTCGGGATCCGGTTTTAATGATAAACCAGCGCTAACACAAGCGTTGCTCTCGGAGGCTGAGTTAAAGGCCATAACCGCTGAAGTGAACCAATATCAACAAGATTGCGTAGCCAATCAAGCTAACTTGGCGCAATTAAAAGATAAACTCCAGCAACAAACTAAGCCTGAACTCCATCAGCTAGAGGCTCGTTTGCTGCAAACTCAAACTGAGCAACAACAAGCAGAGCAGCAGTGGCAAAGCATACAAGGACGGGTCACACAGCTGCAAGAAACTCAGCAGCAGCTTGATGACGCCGACGCTAAAGCTAAATTACTTGAAGATGAATATGCGGTAGTTGGCACGTTAGCGGACGTTGCTAACGGTCAAACGGGTAATAAAGTCAGCTTACAACGTTTTGTACTTAGTGTATTACTCGATGATGTATTGCTTGAAGCCAGTGAGCGTTTACAGTTAATGAGCAAAGGCCGTTACCGGCTTATTCGTAAAGAAGACCGTGCAAAAGGCAATAAGGCTTCAGGTCTTGAGCTTGAGGTTGAAGATGCCTATACGTCAAAAGTACGACCTGTGGCAACGTTAAGTGGCGGTGAAAGCTTTATGGCCGCTTTATCTATGGCGTTAGGTTTATCGGATGTTGTGCAAGCGTATGCGGGCGGAATCAAGCTCGATACCTTATTTATTGATGAAGGCTTTGGTAGCTTAGATCAAGATTCGCTAGATTTGGCCGTGCGAACTTTGATGGATCTGCAGTCGGCAGGGCGCATGATTGGCGTCATCTCCCACGTCTCCGAAATGAAAGAACAAATTGGTACTCGAATTGATATCAACAAGAGTGCACAGGGTAGTGAAATATCGATTGTATTGCCATAACGACACTTTAACGTTTATTGATGCGGCTTAAAATGTTTTGGCCGCTTACCGTGAGTCATGTTTTTCGTTAAATCGATTAAATATTCGCTTATGTTCAAGTGAAGAGCATAAGCGAATCCTTTAAACTTTAGTGTTATTTATAATTTTAAACTGGCGATTAAATTAGCTTAAAGAACTATTTTTTACCGTAAAAGCGTTTGTAAAAGGGCAACGACTATTATAAATTGAGAATTAGCCTTCATTAATGGACGGCATTAAGCGCGAATGAAACAAATAATAATTCAAGGTTGGACTTAGGTTGCAGTCAGGTAAAAAATCTCTTTTTAAAATGTCGATAATTCGTTTCGCCGCTCTGCCGTCGTTTCAGCGAAAAATATTAATGGGCTCTGTTTTGTTATTTGGTGCAGCTTTATTGCTCCCACAAAATCAACAGCACTTACCACAGCGCATTCCTGTTGAGTTAGATACCGCAGCGCTGATGTCACAGTCAAGTTCAGTTTCTTTTGATCCGCTACCAAATGATGCGCCAAGCTTTGATAAGGTCATTGTAAAAGGTGACACCTTAAGTGGCTTGTTTGAGCGTGGCGGAGTTGATCAGCAAACAATGTACAAAGTGTTAGAAGCGGATTTAAACGTACTAGCTCTGGATACTTTGCAGCCAGGTAACCATATTCAATTTTGGCTAAACAATGCTAATGAGCTGGAAAAATTAACTCTTTATTTTAGTGCGGCTAGGCAAGTTACCTATACGCGTTTTGATGACGGTTCGTTTAATGTTGATGAAGTAAACGTTGAAGGCATTTGGCGCAATAGAAGTGTCGTCGGCGAGATCAGCGGCTCATTTTATCTGTCAGCAAAGAAAATAGGGCTTAATGCTGCTCAGATCCAGCGCGTAGAATCGTTATTAAAAGAAAAGCTCAATTTTGCGCGTGATTTACGAGCTGGTGACAAGTTCTCTGTATTAATCAACGATCAGTTTATTGATGGAACTGCAACGGGTTCTAGCGAAATCTTGGGGGTTACAATTGATCGTGGCCGAAGCAGTATTAATGCTTATCAGTTCACAGATGGTAACTTTTATGACGAGCAAGGCCGCAGTTTAGCTAGAGCTTTTCAGCGCATTCCATTGGCGCGTAATTACCGCATTTCATCACGGTTTAATCCGCACCGTCATCATCCTGTAACAGGGCGTACATCGCCGCACAATGGTACCGACTTTGCTACACCAATAGGCACTAAAATTATTGCGCCCGGTGATGGTGTGGTTTCATTGGTTACCGATCATCGTTTTGCGGGTAAATACGTGGTTATCGACCACGGTAATAAGTACCGTACTCGCTATTTGCACTTATCTAAGTCATTAGTTCATAAAGGTCAGCGAGTGTCTCGTGGGCAAGTAATAGCTTTATCTGGTAATACCGGCAGGATCACAGGGCCACATTTACACTATGAATTTCATATCAACGGTCGTGCCGTAAACCCGATGAAAGCCAAAATCCCCATGGCAAGCCAGTTATCAGCACAACAAATGGCTGACTTTGAGCGCATAGTGCGGGTAAGAAAAATGATGATGGGGCATGTTTAAGGGCTTAAGTTGCCATAAACAGCGGGAGCTCTAGCGAAACATTCAAAAAGCCATCATTTGATGGCTTTTTAGTTTTTTGATGAACACTATTAACGCGTTGGTGTCGTTATGCCTGTTTTTTCATGGCACATAAACATGCTTTTCCGCGCAGTGCAGGGCATCTTTTACAGGGAGTAGCCTTGTAAGGCTTAGGCTGGCTACCGCAGTGGCAAAAGTTTAATGGCGTTATTAAATTAACTGGTGCGAAAGCATCGTTGTCATTAGCGCTATGCAGGGGTTTATAAGTCACAGTATCGCAGCATATGGGGCTGCAGTTAGCGAGTTTAGTGCGGTACTTTATAATTTTATGTTGGTATTTGATAATTTTCGCGGCGCACTTTTGATGTGCATGTAAGTCTTGTGTTGCAGTGTTTGTGCTTAACGTCAAATAGAGATTCAGCTTATGCTGTGCGCTAATTAATTTAAGCAGATATTTATGATGCTTAATATGCATTTTTGAGCTCATCATTACCTACAACAGGGCACAATCTGAATTGATAGTAAATATTGTAAATGAAAATCGTTATCAATTAAAGTGGTTGATGTTATAACCTATGCTGTCGTTTATCAGATCAGCTATATGGGTTTTGGTTAGCGTCAACCAAGGTCAGCAGTAATCTTAATTCAAACTCAAGCTGATGGTAGTCGCCATCCATATGGCAGCAAAGTTGGTAGAAAGCTTTGTTGTGCTCTTTTTCTTTAAGGTGTGCCAGCTCATGAACTACCACCATTCTCAGTAGGCCTTCAGGGACTTTTTTTAGGCGTGAAGAGATACGAATTTCATTTTTAGCTTTTATTTTAGCGCCTTGCTTACGAGCCACGTATGAGTGCAGGCCCAATGCTTGATGCTTTAGTGAAATTTTGTCGTCAAAAATAACTTTGGCCAAAGGTTGCGACTTACGCAAATATTGGTTTTTAATTGCAATGGTGTAGTCATAAAGCGCTTTATCTGTGCGTACAGAATGAATTTTTGGGTGTCTTTTTAGTAAAAACTCGCCCAGTTTTCCTTGCGCTAATAAAGTGAGGACTTGCTGTTGGATTTCGGCTTGATAGCCATTTAGGTAGGGCAGTGTTTGCATAGTTTACTTAACTTGACAGCGTCACTAGGGCCGATAATCCATGCCGCCTTATTGCTGTTAACCGTGATGAAAAGCAGCATTGAATGGCAGAGGAATAACGTCCCTAGTTTGACTCTTTAAATGACTACTCGCCTTCTACTTTGAAGATAGTCAGATTGTGAGATGCATAAGCCGCTTCAAAGGCATTTTTTTGGAAACGCTTAAGGCCAAGGCCTTCAAAGTCAACTTGTGGTGGGTTACGTTTTAGCTGTGCTTTAATGGTCACAGGCGAAACCATTGTTACTGGAAGGTCGAGCACTTGGATCGCCGCTTCAAGTTTAAAGCTTGTTACGCTACCAGCGCCTTTACCTTTTTGCTCACGCTCAATGATCACAACTTCATCAACACGGTAATCTTCTAACAGTTTACTAAATGCAAAATGAAAATCACGGATCGTTTCAGTTTTCGCTGAATTTGAAATGGTGAATGATTTCTGACGGCAATCAGGCACATTATAGGTTTCGCCTTCATAACTTAATAAACTGATGATGGCTTCGCCACCTTTTAACTCTACGCCACAAACTCTCATGATAAACCTTAGCAAATAACAATATTGCGCATATTGTAGCGTTATTTCGCTCACTGGTCAGTGTTTAGCACTAGCAAATTTAAATATATTTATTTTTGTTGTACGAGATTTCAGCAAATTATATTTATACATAGGTTTGAAACTGCTAACGATGATAACGCTGTGTTGGCTATGTACACCGTGGCTCTATTCGTTAATGTAGTGGTACATTAGGTTTGGCTTATATGCTGTTGCGATAGGGCTAAGTTCAGTAGGCAATTTACTATGGTTTACAGCACTGAAGTTGTTACACGAACATATATTCCATGGCTTACAACAAGCTGGCTATAAAATTTATCCAATAAAAAACCGCGGTGCTAACTGAGTTATCACCGCGGTTGCGATTAAAGTTGTTACTTAGTCTTCTGGAGTGTCTTGTAACTTAGACTTAGGCTTTCTAAGCATGGGCGCATCACCAATATCTACACCGGTTGCAAAGCGTCTGTCGCGGTTAGCAGAGGCTTTCGCAGCTGACTTTCTCTTGGCGACTACGGCTTTTTTCTTGGCTGTTGATTTAGTTTTCGCTTTGGTCTTAGGCTTCGCTTTAAGGCCGGTAAATTTACCTTTTAAACCTTCAAGTTCACTAAAACTAAATTGCTTATTCAAGAAGCTTTGTACTTGAGTAAAGTTAACCCAATCTTTAGGGCCAACCAGCGACACTGCGTCACCTTTAGCACCTGCACGACCGGTACGGCCGATACGGTGGACATATTCTTCAGCAAACTTTGGCATATCAAAGTTGATCACCAACGATACATTAAGCAAGTCAAGTCCACGTGAGGCAACGTCTGTAGTGACGAGTACCTGCTGTAAACCGCGGCTAAATTCATCCATGATTTGATTACGGGCTGATTGCTTTAAATCACCACTGAGTGATGCGGTTTTAAAGCCATCATCAGCCAGTTTTTTAGCCAAACGGTCAGTATCTTGTCTGGTTGCGGTAAAAATGATGATTTGTTTTTGTTGTTCGTCTTTCAAAATGCGTGTTAACAGAGCTTCTTTATGATCTAGGTGATCACAAAGGAAGATACGTTGAGTAATGTCTTTATGTTCTAAGTTACCCGCACCAATAGACACATGCTCAGGTGACTTTAACAGTTCGACTGCAATTTCGTTGACATCGCCATGATCAAGCGTGGCTGAAAACATTAATGTTTGGCGACGTTTATGATCAGCTGCTTGGTTTATCTGTTTTAATTGCTCTGCAAAGCCTAAATCAAGCATGCGGTCAGCTTCATCTAAGATCAGTAGTTCTAACCCATTAAGGTGAATATGGTGCTGCTTTAAATGGTCAGCTAAACGGCCTGGAGTGGCCACGACAAAGTGTGGGTCTCGAGACAATGCTTTTGCTTGGTCGTTAAAGTTCTCACCACCCAAAATTTTAGTGGCTTTATATTGAGTATTTGCAACCAGTAAGCGTAGTTGGCTATAAACCTGAGTCGCAAGCTCCCGAGTCGGTAGTAAAATGACCACTCGTGGATCACGCTTGCTCAATGCTCTACACGAAATCATCCTTTGCATTGCAGGTAACAAGAACGCCAAGGTTTTGCCTGAACCTGTTTTAGATGATGCCATTAAGTCTTTGCCAGCTTGGGCAATAGGGATGGCTTGTTCCTGGATCTCAGTTGGGGTGTCTATCCCCATGTGCTTTAATGTTTGTAAAAGACGTTGATCCAGTGAAAAATCGGTGAATTGCAAAGGTGAACTCCTTAAATAATCTGACCGAGTATTATAGCCTAGATAGTTACAGGAGGGCTATGATTAGCCCTTAACTTTATCGTAAAGCAACTGATATGCTCTTATGTACTCGGATATCACAACATACTGTTCACAAAAATAGCCTGATAGAATAAAATTGTTTTAAATGTTGGCGTGTCCTGTTTTTACATTTGCAGTGGTAACTATCCTCATTAGTCTTGGCGTTATTATTGCGCTGTTACATCGCGATGGCGGTAAACTCATTTTAGATATATTTATTAGTAATAGGAGTTAAATGCGTGGCGGAGAAAAATAACTCAGTTCGAATTGGACTCGCACTCGGTAGCGGCGCAGCAAAAGGTTGGGCGCATATTGGTGTGTTAAATGGTCTTGCAAAAATGGGCATTTACCCAGACAAAGTTGCAGGTTGCTCAGTCGGTGGGCTTGTCGGTGCGGCCTATGCCAATGACCAATTAGAAGAGTTAGAGAAGTGGGTTTTGAGCTTTAGTAGTTGGGATGTACTTGGGTTGATGGATCTTAGTTGGCGTAAAGGTGGAATTATCGGCGGCGAGAAGGTTTTTGATGTGTTGCAACAAAAAATGGGCGATATGCAAATCGATGAATTGAAAAAGCCCTTTGCCACAGTAGCTACCGATCTCTATTCAGGCCAAGAAGTATGGTTTACTGAAGGCGATTTACGACATGCGGTAAGAGCTTCATGTTCGATGCCTGGTATTTTACCGCCGGTTAAAGTGGGTAACCGCTGGCTGGTGGACGGTGCCGTAGTTAATCCTGTGCCTGTGTCATTGAGTCGTGCTATGGATGTCGATATTGTTATTGCAGTTGATTTACACGGGATCCGCCGTGGACGCATGCAAATGCCTCCTGTAAATATGAAGAGTAACAAGCCGACGACGCAAGAAGTGGTTGAGGCCGAAAAGCAACAAGAGCTAGGCTTTACTGATCTACTTGCGCGTGGCAAAGACTATATTACCGGGTTAACAGAAAAATTCTCTTTGGGATCTAAGCCCAGTGATGAAAGTAAACCCAACCCTGGAATGTTGGCGGTGATGTCGCAATCAATGGACATTTTAGAGCAGCGGCATAAGCGATCTAGATTAATGGGCGATCCGCCAGATATTTGCATCGTGCCAGATCTAGGTGACATTGGCACGATGGAGTTTCACCGAGCAGAAGAAGCCATAGCCGCAGGCGAAGCCGCAGTAGAGCAAGTGGCACATCTTATTGAAGCTGTGCTAGCTACGAGCGCGTAAAAAGCTTTACGCCACATCATTGGGCGGTAGTTGATTAGCCAATCTACTATCGCCTTAGTTGCAAGACTACACCTATATAAGTAAACAGCATTGCCCGCATTATTCACATCCCAATATTTCGATTGATACATTGAGTGCATGTACCTAATCTCGGTCAACTGTTATAAATGTCAAAATCGGCAGCGAGCATTTAACTCCATAGCGTGCACACTTGATTAACGACAACATATAACAAGATATAGCGCGCACCTTTGCATGAAGCAGTTAGGCTTCGACTTTTTCTTTTTGTATTAAAAGTAAGCGGTTAGTTATTTTTAGCTTATAACGGCACGTTTCCTGCTATTTGAGGAGATTACTTAATTGTGCCGAACTTTTGACGATGAACTCTCTCAGTAGTATAAATTCCCCTATAAATACAGCTAGCAATAGCGCTGGAGTGCTGGCTGACACTTATGGTGCGGCAGGAAACCAAGTTGGTGTTGAGCGTCATGCTGGGGTAGGTCAAAACGGCAATGCTGCATCAGCGTCATTAAATCAATCCTTAAGCCAAGACGATAAAGGTTTAGTATTATCGGGGCGTGCAGCTCGAGCGCAAAAAATTGAGGCGCTGGCGAATGATTTTTTTAAAGAGAGTGATTTTAACACGGCTCAATTTCCTAAGTTGATCCAGCGTTTTTATCAAGATGAGATCTTGTCTGACGAGCAACTCAACCGCTTAAGTAGTAGTGGTTTTGACGTGCCTTCTGCACAGGCACAGCCTCTAACACACTTTATTGAGCAGCAACGACTAACGTTATCTAACAGTGAACAGGACAGAGATCTCGCTGCCACGTTCGATGAAGCGTCGTGGGTTATGAGCAATATGGATTTAATACAGTCGCCAGTGGTGGCCCAAAAAGCGAACCGAGTGGCGAGTGAGATGACAAAAGTATTAGATTCTGACAAGGAACTAACCGAGCTGCAGCAAAACCAATATCAAGGTATTAAATCTCTTATGCAGTTGTCTTCGATGACCGGCGAGCATCAGCATGCCACTGGGCAGTTAAATAGTTATTTGGCGTTGGCCAAACAGCACTAGTTAATCAGAGTGTTTCATTTTGAAGCACAGAGAATATTTAGCCCTCATCCATCACCAACTGACCTATAAATCAACACAATAAATACAGCGAAATTGCTTAATCTTTCGGTTTTATGACAGTGTTGATCCTATTGCATCAGTCACAACAGTTAGTTAGGACTGTCGCATGATATGGCAATGATATTTATCCACACTTTATCCCGATTCTATACCTTCTCTAGCTGGCTTAAAGCTTGTCGTCAAGAGCATAATATAAGATAAGTGTGATCAGACGCACTTATTTTTTCTTATTGACTACGTTGTTTGAAACTTTGATCTAGATCAAAGTATCGAGCGGCTTTTTATAGCCTAATGCGCAACATATTGTGATTTAGATTCAAGTCGACACTATATGTAGTGTTAATTGTAAATGATGTAAAGAGGACTTAAACAATGCCAGTGGTTATTAAGCGCGATGGTTACCGAACGCCTTTCGACGCAACAAGGATCAGAGATGCAGTGATAGCAGCTGCTAACTCTGCAGGTATTAAAGACATCGAATACGCAGAAAAAGTGGCGCAATTAGCAGCTGATTCAGTGTCTGAATTAGAAGAAGTTAACATTCATGCTCTGCAGGATGCCGTAGAGAATTTGTTGATGGAAGGTCCTTATAAATCGCTGGCGCGAGTCTATATTGAATATCGTCATGATCGTGATATTAAGCGCGAAGTAAGTAGCAGACTTAATAAAGAGATCCGTGGCTTAGTTGAGCAAAGCAATGCCGCTTTACTTAATGAAAATGCCAACAAAGATTCTAAAGTTATTCCAACTCAACGTGACTTATTAGCCGGTATCGTGGCTAAGCACTATGCTAAATGCCACATTTTGCCAAAAGATGTTGTTGCTGCACATGAGTCTGGCGAAATTCATTACCATGATCTAGATTACGCACCTTTCTTCCCGATGTTCAATTGCATGTTAATTGATCTACGTGGCATGTTGACCGAAGGCTTTAAAATGGGCAACGCCGAGATTGAAACTCCTAAGTCAATCTCGACAGCAACCGCGGTTACTGCACAAATTATTGCACAAGTGGCTAGCCATATTTATGGCGGTACCACCATCAACCGTATTGATGAAGTACTTGCACCATTTGTGGCAAAAAGCTTCGACAAGCACTACCAAGTTGGTTTGACTTGGGGTATTAAAGACGCAAAAGCGTTTGCAACAGCGTTAACTGAAAAAGAATGTCATGATGCATTCCAATCGCTTGAGTATGAAGTTAATACTTTGCATACCGCCAATGGTCAAACACCGTTTGTGACTTTTGGTTTTGGTTTGGGAACATCTTGGGAATCACGCTTAATTCAAGATTCTATGATGAAAGTACGTATTGCTGGTTTAGGCAAAAACCGTAAAACAGCGGTATTTCCTAAGTTAGTTTTTGCTATTCGTGACGGCATTAACCACAAGGTTGGTGATTGTAACTACGACATTAAGCAACTTGCGCTTAAGTGTGCCACAACACGTATGTACCCAGATATTCTTAACTACGAACAAGTAGAAAAAGTGACAGGGTCATTTAAAACCCCAATGGGTTGCCGTAGCTTCCTTGGTACCTTTGAAGAAAACGGAGAGCTGGTTCATGAAGGGCGTAATAACCTTGGTGTAGTTAGCTTAAACTTACCTCGTGTTGCGCTTGAAGCGAACGGCGACGAAGCTGAGTTTTACCGTATTTTGGATGAGCGTCTTGTTATTGCTCGTAAAGCACTAGACACACGTATTGAACGTTTAGAAGGTGTTAAAGCACGTGTTGCGCCGATCTTGTATATGGAAGGCGCATGTGGCGTTCGTTTACGCGCCGATGACGACGTGTCAGAAATCTTTAAAAATGGCCGAGCGTCAATTTCACTTGGTTACATTGGTTTGCATGAAACAATCAATGCCCTTTACGGCACTGAAACGCATCTATACGACAACGCACAACTACGTGAAAAAGCAATTGAGGTCATTAAGTACCTTAAAGCCGCTACAGACAGCTGGAAAGCAGAGTCGGGTTATGGCTTTAGTCTTTACAGTACACCAAGTGAAAACTTGTGTAGCCGTTTCTGTAGCCTCGATACTAAAACTTTTGGTGTTGTTGAAGGTGTCACTGCAAAAGGTTACTACACTAATAGTTTCCATTTAGATGTTGAAAAGCAAGTTAACCCATACGACAAGATTGATTTTGAATTGCCGTACCCTGAAATCGCAAATGGTGGTTTTATCTGTTACGGCGAGTTTCCTAACATGCAACAAAATATGGAAGCGTTAGAAAACGTATGGGATTACAGCTATTCAAGAGTGCCATATTACGGAACTAACACCCCAATTGATGAATGCTACGATTGTGGCTATACCGGCGAGTTTAGTTGTACAAGTAAAGGGTTTACTTGTCCTAAATGTGGTAACCATGAGCCAAGTCGAGTGTCAGTTACCCGACGTGTATGTGGTTACTTAGGCAGCCCAGATGCAAGACCGTTTAACTACGGTAAGCAAGAAGAAGTGAAGCGCCGAGTCAAACACCTTTAACTTATAGTTTAGGTCAGTCATTATCGCTAAAAGGTGCTCTAAACAGCACCTTTTTTGTTATTTAGGAAGAGTTTAATATGCATTATCATCAATACTATCAAACCGATGTCATCAATGGTCCTGGCACACGTGCCACACTATTTGTTTCTGGTTGTGAGCATCAATGTCGTGGTTGTTATAACCAGTCGACTTGGAATCCGTGCTCAGGGCACTTGTTTGATGATGCAATGGTGCAAACCATTATTGATGATCTAAATGACACGCGTATTAAAAGACGTGGGCTGTCACTGTCTGGTGGCGACCCGTTATTTCCGGGTAACCTAAGTGCGATACTTGCGCTGGTTAAGCGCGTAAAAACAGACTGTCCAGGCAAAGATATATGGTTGTGGACGGGTTACACGTTAGACCAACTGTCAGTTGAACAACAAGAAGTTGTGGATCTGGTTAATGTGGTTGTTGACGGTAAATTTGAGCAGGCACTTGCTGATCCAAGTTTGCTTTTTAGAGGCAGTAGTAATCAAGTAATTCACTATCTTAGATAAGCTAGAGATAAAGCTAGTTAATATTGGGCTATATGCTGTTATAATGGAATAATAATGACAAACAGCATCAATATTTTATTGGAACTGTTTTTGGTTCTAGATATGTTATTTAGATTTGAATTTAAGGTTTGTAAATGAATTTAAAGCAGGAGCTGCAGACGCTCAACGATAAGCTCGATAAGTTTCGTCGTAAGTTAGCAGCAGCTGAAAAGCGCGATGACCCAGGGGTTATCATCCAATTTAAACGTGAAATTGCCACTTTAACGAAGCGAATTGCTAACGTTAAAAATCAGCAAAATCGCGAGTTAAGTAAAGAAGGTTCATCGGTTAAAGAACTTAAGTTTAGCCGTGTACTGACTAAAGCTGAACAAGCAGACATGGGCAAACTTAAAAAGTCTGTTAAAGGGCTAGTTGTTGTTCATCCAATGACGGCATTAGGCCGTGAAATGGGCATTAAACAAGTTACCGGCTTTGCAGCGAAAGAATTTTAATCAGTTGACTGCTCAGGTATCCATTTAGTGAGCAACTTCATGGTTAAGTTTTGTCACGCAGCTTATGCTGCGTGCTTGTTTTAGATAACGTGTTAGCACTTTATATTAGCGTTCACACTTATTACGTCGTTCTGAAATCAATTTCGTATCCCATTATTTCTTTATCAGATTTCAGCAGTCTCAGAAATGAGAGTAGTCGTTAAGGTTTTATCATGTCGATTAAATTTATCGCGTCTTCAAAATTGCCAACACCTTGGGGTGTCTTTGAAATGCATGGCTTTGAAGATAGCGAGACAGGTAAAGAGCATGTTGCGCTTACATTAGGCGCATTTGATGCCAATAGTCCCATTTTAGGTCGTATTCATTCCGAGTGTTTAACGGGAGATGCGCTTTTTAGTTTACGTTGTGACTGTGGTTTTCAGTTACAAACAGCGATGCAAAATATTGCTGAAGCAGGTCAAGGCTTTATTCTCTATTTACGCCAAGAGGGCCGTGGTATTGGCTTGCTTAATAAAATTCGCGCTTATGAATTACAAGATGAAGGCGCCAATACCGTGGAAGCAAATGAGCGTCTAGGTTTTGCTGCTGATCTGCGTAAATATGACATGATTATTCCAATGATGGAGCAAATTGGTGTCAGCAAGGTTAGGCTTATGACCAACAATCCGCGTAAAGTCAAAGCCATGCAAAGCTTTGGTCTAGAGGTCGTTGAACGTGTACCACTTCAAGTGGGTAAAAATAGATACAACGAAGACTACCTCAAGACCAAGTCGACAGAACTCGGGCATATGATGTCGGAGCATCATTTTACCGAGTCGTCTAAAGGCTAAGCTATATTAGCCGTAGATTTTATACTGTTATACCGCTATATTCGGGGCCATTAATTAACGAGCAGCTAAGATACGTTTAATTTATGGCCTTTTTGCGTTACTTTTCAATTTCACTCATCTTATTATCCTTCTGTGCGACTGCAGAAACGGATTATCATCATTATGCGTTTGCCAATTATTTAGGCAGTGGTGTATATCGAACAGAAGGGCAGAATGCAACCGTAGTTAATATTCCACTGAGTTTTGATTTGCACCGCACCGAAACAGAGTCTGTTGTTTTACATACGCCGTTATCACTGGGTTTTGTCGATTTTACTTGGCGTGATATCCCAGATGGAGATCTACCTACAAGTGTTGGTACAGCTACGCTCACACCAGGGGTAGAATATCGAGTTCAAACATCGAGTACCCATGAGTTCCAGGCCTATACTGATTTAGGTGTTGGGGCTAATTCAACCAATGGGCATAATGTGCTTATATACTCCGCTGGTATGTCGAGTTTACTTGAGCTCGATTTTGAGCAGAGCAAACCGGTTTGGGTTAACCGAGTTTTTTTTGCTGGCTACAATAGCTTTGATGACGCCGCAAAAGAGACTTATTCAGCGGTGCAGTCTGGCTTTGATGTTGGCACTAATTATCACTTTCAGGTAGCGGATGTAGGGGTTGAACCGCGATTATTTGTCGTAGGTTATTGGTATTTCGATAAACTAAGATTTGTGACCCCTTTTAATGAAGATGTAATGATTAAAAACAGTCTTGAAGCTGGGGTGACGTTTGCTTTTTCGAGATCTTTAGGCTGGGAGCTGTTTAATATTAGCCATTTGGGATTAAGCTACCGTGCAGGTGATGGTATTCAGGCGTGGCGATTAATTTTTGATTTTCCTATCTAACATTAGTGTACTTTAAAGGCTTAACAATTTAGCTTGTTAAGCCTTTATTGTCGCAGATTAGCGGCCCCAGATATCCGCATTAATCTGAGTGTCATTATCTGGCTGTTTACGCGATTTTTCTGCCAATTTATTACTTGCTGCTCGAAGGGTTTTATCACTGGCTTGATAGCCGTCTTCCCTTGGTTTTCTTGCTGGCAAAGGTAATTTATTCATTTTAAGGTACAGGTATTCAACTTTTTCTCGCGCCCAAAGCGTTTTTCGCAGAAACCGCAGGCTCGATTTGATGCTTGGATCATGTTTGAAGCAGCGCACATTAATGCGTTCTCCAAGCTCTTCCCAGCCATAATGCTCAACGAGATCAGTAAGTAAAGCTTCTAGCTTAATACCGTGTAACGGGTTATTTGCTTGTGTCATGATTATGTTCATTGCAGATACTATTAAGATAATTATATCAGTTAAATTGCAAAATATCAGTTCAATACAAAGCAATCAAAATCACGCCAGCTGAGCTGATCGTAAAAGGCATTTACGGCTAAACCTGCCGCTAGAAATGCTTCTATTACCTTTGGTGCTCTTACGTGAAACATGCAGCATAGATTAGTTAGTTCGATAATTGATTTAACTGGATAGAATATAGATCAGGCTGTAATGCAAGCAGGTTGGTGCGGCTGTACAAGAAGAGGTAATCAAAAGATACTGGAAAGGCTTTAAAGTGCTAGTAATTAGCGCTTTAAAGCCAATAACTGCTAAAAAGTTATTTATGCATTAAATTTGCGGCGTAAGCCTGACAAAACCAATAACACAAGCAGTGAGCCACCGAGTGCGCCACCTTCATGGTATGAGTTTAATTTTTTATAACCACCACCATTATAGGTGTTAGTGTAACCATCTTCTATCAGCGACTTTTGGGCTTTGCTACTGCGTTTACCACTTTTACAATAAACCACAATGGAGGCATCTTTAGCGATGTTTTTACTCATGAAAGCAGCTGAGATCTCCGCGAATGGAATATTGATTGCATTTGCCAAATGGCCTTGAGCAAATTCTTCGGCGGTACGGACGTCGACAACGAGAGCACCGGCATCTATTTTTTCCCACGCGACTTTGGCATTTTTTTCAGCGGCAAAAGCGGTATTAGAAGTGATAAGCACTAAAGCGCTCATAACTAGGCAGGTAACGGCGGTCGTTGTTTTCGCAAGCTTGTTAAAAAAGTGACTCATTGAGGTTCCTCAATATGGTTAATATTTCATGTGTGTTGATAATGTTTAAAGCAATAAAGGGTACGAGTGTTAGATAAATCGAGCGAATTAACCTTATCGGTCCTAAGTTAAAGCTTAACTTATGGCAACATACTATTAATAAATTTCGCGCAATTATAAGGCTTTTGATATTCGCCTGCTCTGTGCTAGATCACGCAAATAGATAAAGTTGTGATATTGCTACTGAGATGGTTTTTTTTGCGGTAAAACTGTGGCGATATTTAACAATTATAGCTTTCTGTGTAGAACAATAGTTTGGCAACAGCCTACATATATTAAGCAGGCTGTTGCTTTGATTACACTTAGCGCCTATTTTTCATTACCGCAAAATATAAAACCGGTATCACAACCAAAGTGAGTAGGGTGGAGACCAAAATGCCAAAAATAAGGCTAATGGCCAGTCCATTAAATATTGGGTCATCTAATATAAACAGCGCGCCAATCATGGCCGCTAATGCCGTTAACATTATAGGTTTAGCACGGACAGCGCCCGATTGAATCACCGCTTGCTGGAACGGCACGCCTGCCGCGGTTTGTTGATGAATAAAGTCCACCAACAAAATTGAGTTTCGAACAATGATCCCGGCGAGTGCTATCATACCTATCATCGATGTCGCAGTGAATTGGGCACCAAGTAATGCGTGACCAGGCATGACGCCAATAAGTGTGAGTGGAATAGGAGCCATGATAATTAACGGTACAATGTATGACTTAAATTGTGCGACCACTAACAGGTAGATGGCGATCATCCCCACAGCGTAAGCAATGCCCATATCTCTGAAGGTTTCATAAGTTATTTTCCATTCTCCGTCCCATAAGATGGCAACGCTGTCTGATCCTGTTGGTTGCTCTGTATAGTGTTGTTTGTAACCTAGCCCAGCACTTGCATTGATTTGGTTGACCATATCAAACATGCCATATAGAGGGCTGTCTAAAGGGCCTGCCATATCGGCGACCACCATGATCATTGGGATCTGGTTTTTATGGATAATTGGCGCCTCAATAATGCCTTTGTTTATGTGTAATACCTCAGACATCACAATGGCTTGGCCTTGTTGATTATTCAATGAAAGGTTTAAAACTTGTTCTAAGTTAAACTTGTCAGCTTCATTCAGCTGCAGCCGAATAGGTAGCGGCTTGTGCTGGTTTGGCATATGCAAATAACTGGCGTCTTTACCGCCAATACTCGTGGTAACTAAATCGACAATTTGACTGTATTGCAAACCGAGTAAATGGGCTTTACTACGGTCAATGGTAACCTGCCATTTTGCTTGGTTAGCGGGTAAGTAGATATCAATATCAACCACATCATTGGTGTGATGGAATAGCGCTTCAATTTTGGTGGCGGCTTGTTGACGCAAGGCTTCACTGGGAGCATACACCTCAGCCAAAATAGGAGACCACACTGGCGGGCCAGGTGGCACTTCAACGAGCTTAACGTTGGCGTTAAACTGCTTTGCTATTTGTTGTAAGGGTTCTCTAAGTGCAATGGCAATGCTGTGGCTGTCACGGTCTCGATGATGCTTGTCTACGAGGTTTACTTGAATGTCACCTTGGGCTGGAGTTTGACGTTCAAAATAGTGCCTGACTAAACCGTTAAAATTAATCGGTGCGCTAGTACCTGCGTACAGTTGATAGTTTTTGACCTCTGCAACTTGATTAAGACGTAAAGCTAACGCTTTGAGTGTTCGTTGAGTGTGCTCTACTGGCGTACCTTCAGGTAGATCTACAATGATTTGAAACTCCGACTTATTGTCAAAAGGTAGCATTTTAAGCACCACTAACTTGCCCATCGGTAACGCCAGTGCCATTGCAATTAGCACTGCAATAAAAGCGGCCAACCCCATTCGTGCTTTGCGGGCATGTTTACTGGTGACAAACGGGCCAATTAGGGCCGTAAATAGCCTGTGCATAAACCCATGAGTTGTTATTGATGCATTAGCGGTATTAACATCTGCAGTGTTTGGAGTATGCGACTTATGCTTAAGTAATTTACGGCTAAGCCAAGGTGTAACCATAAACGCAACCGCTAACGAAATTAGCATGCCCATGCTGGCATTAATTGGAATAGGGCTCATGTAGGGGCCCATCAAGCCTGATACAAATGCCATTGGTAACAACGCCGCAATGACAGTAAAAGTGGCTAAAATGGTCGGACTGCCCACTTCATTTACAGCAACTGGGATCAGCTGTGTAAAACTTTTTTTGCCCATCGCCATATGGCGATGAATGTTCTCAACTACCACAATGGCGTCATCGACTAAGATCCCGATTGAGAAAATCAGCGCAAACAAGGAAATTCGATTTAAAGTAAAGCCCCATGCCCAAGATGCAAACAAAGTTAACGCGAGCGTGATGACTATGGCAATTCCAACGACAATCGCTTCGCGCCAGCCCATGGTGAGCAGCACCAAAACAACGACGGCAGTGGTGGCAAACAGCAGTTTTACTATTAAGGTATTGGCTTTATCGCCTGCGGTTTCGCCATAGTTGCGTGAAACCGTAATATTAACCCCTTTGGGTAGCAAAACATTGTCGAGCGAGCCGATACGACTCAAAATCGAATCTGCAATATTAACGGCATTAACCCCAGGCTGTTTACCAATTGCTATGGTGACCGCTGGGTAAATGTGCTGTTTATCACCATGCCAAGCTGTTTGAGTTGCAATATCGGCTTTTAGCGTAACGTCGGCAACGTCGGCTAAAAAAATGGGCGCAGCTTGATGTTCGGCGTCTTCTTTAATGGCGATGACTAGCTGTTTTACATCTGCAATGGACGATAGGAATTGCCCGGTTTGAACTTTTATCTCTAGGTTTTGCTGGATTAATGAAACCGCAGGCGATACTTGGTTATTACTGATTAATGCCGTATTGATGTCATCATATGACACGCCATAATGCGACATCTTTGCCGGATCTATCCGCACATTAAGCACTTGTGGTTGTCCGCCAACAGAGTCAATCTGGCGCGTACCAGGTATACGCTTTAATTCGGCTTCTAAATCATTAGCAATATGGGTGAGTTGCTCGGCGGAGACGGTTAAATCAGTTGACCATAACGTTAAGCTCACTATAGGTACATCATCAATACCTCGGGGTTTGATGATGGGCTCACCAACTCCTGCGCCGCGAGGCAATTTATCTAAATTGGCATAAATTTGATTGTAGAGCTTTACGATAGCGTCATTACGTGCAACTCCCACTTCAAAGATCACAATAAACTGGGCACCATCAGGCTGTGAAAATGAATACAGGGTATCGATGCCGGTTAACTCTGCGATAATTTGCTCTGTCGGTAATGTGACTAGGCTTTCAACTTCGGCAGGCGATGCGCCAACAAACGGAATATACACGTCGGCAAAGGTGACATCAATTTGCGGTTCTTCCTCTTTTGGGGTCACGATGACAGCAAACAACCCGAGTAATAGGGCGAGTAAGGCTAATAATGGTGTAATGGCATTAAGCTGAAAAGCGGCGGCAATACGGCCAGAAATACTCAAATTTGCGTTATATGATGATTTATCTGTCACTGCAGTTACCCTCTTTGCTTGTTTTGCTTCAACTGCAATAAGGTTTGGTCAGCCTCAACTGCAATGACATCGCCGTCGGATAATCCGGCTAAAATTTCAATTTGGTCTCCTTGTTTTTTCCCTACTCGTACTTGGGTTAATAACCATTGGTTATATTGTTTTAAATACACTGCATTTAACTCATTGGCGCTAATAAGTGCTGACTGGGGAATAAAGAGAGTTTCGCGTTGACCACTGACAAACTGCGCTTTGATCAGGCTACCAGGCTGAAGGTCGGTAGAGTTAGGCAAGGTTATCCAGACTTTATAGCTACGACGGATGCTATCAACAAAGCGGAATATGTTGATTTCATCACTCGCCAATTGCATACCATTGGCTAAGCTGAGTTTAAACTTTGGCTGATGCGCTAAAGCATCAATGTAGCGCTGGGGGACATAAGCCACCGCTCGCATATTTGTTAATGAGTAGCCAGAGTAGAGCGCTTGGCCAGGGCTTACAGTCTCGCCTTGCTGCACATGCCTTTGTGTTACCACTCCTGCAAACGGTGCACTAACCACCGTATAGTTTAGTGATTCGGTTGCTTGTGTTATCCCAGCTTTTGCCGCGTGCATAGCTTGTTGAGTGGACTTTGCATATGCCCGCGCTTCGTCCATCAAACCTGCGGCAATGGCACCTTGTGGAAATAGAGTGTTATAGCGCTGTAATGTGGCTTGAGCTTCAATATTAAGTGCATTGGCTTTAGCGTAATCGGCCTGCGCTGCGGCTAATGCTGCGCCTTGTTCTTTACTGGTGATCTCTAATAACGGCGCATCTTTAGCAACAACATCGTTGACATCGTAATTGATTTTTATAATGCGCCCAGAGGTTTGTGCTGACACCGTCGCCGCTTTGCTTGGTTCGATAACCGCATCGAGGGTAACCCAATTGGGGTAGGTTTTGTGCGCAACCGTTAGAGTTGATGCTTTTGGGGCAGTGGGGTGTACATTAGCTGAGCTTGAAAATGCGATGCAAGATAGTAAGAACAATAAAAGGGTTACTTTAGGTGAAGTGTCAGTCGCCATCGTTTAATTACCTGAAAAACATTCATGCAATTATTCTAATGGATGTGTGTTTGTGGCGCAATCATTATTCATTAGAAAAATACGATGGATATAGGTTTAGTAAAATGAGCTATGTGAATATGTAAACTTACACTAGAGCATCACCATTATGGTTTATCCGCAATTACGCGACATACCATGGTTTTATTGTTGGATTTGAAGCTAAAAAAGATCAAAAAAGCCGCATTAATGCGGCTTTTTTAATATTAGGCAACAGAAGGATTAGAACTTGTAGTTATACTGAATCGAGTAGTAAGTTGCATTCGAAAGCGTTGTCGCATGTACAGTACCAAGGTCATCGCCTAGTGTCGGCATTTGTTGGCCGATAGCATCTAACACTGCGCTATGCTCGGTTAACTGTGTTTCTTCACCTCTAACAAAGGCGATACCAAAGTCGATACTGGTTTGGTTTGACACATCATAAGTTGCACCAAATGTGTACCATTGACGGTCCGAATCTGGGATCGAAATAGAGCTTACTTCGCCAACTACGCCTTGATCAAACATGTAACCGGCACGTAATGTCCAGTCTTCATTGAGTGTATATGTGCCACCAACACTGAATAACCATGAGTCATCCCAGGCATATTGCTTAAGTTGTGCTTCATCTGGATCGGTAACGGTGATTTCATGGAAGTCACCCCAAGTAGTAAGCTGAGCGGTGTAATGTAATGCAAACGTGTCAGTTAGCTGGTGGAAACCGGCAACCTGGAAAATATCAGGAATAGGAATGACAATCTCTTCATACTCAATCCCGTTAAAGTTGACTGTACCGTCAGCTGTAAACTCTGGGCTAAAGCGGTAGCTTAAACCAAAACGATGATCGGCATTTATTTCATACACTGCACCAACGATACCACCAAAGGCAATACCATTGGCATCAACATCAACAAGATCAACAGGCACATATGAACCATCAGTGCCTAAAGGCAACTCGCCTGAACGCGTGAGTGTGCCTAATCCGTAAATGATATCCACGCCAGCCCCAACACTGAAGTGCTCATTAATGCGGTAAGAGGCACTAAGGTTAAAGTCGATGGTAGTAACTTCTGTTTCACCTAGTAAGTCAAAAGGTGATGGTATTTGCGCTGCACCATCTAAAATAGTTTTAGGTTGTGAAAGCTCGCCAGTGTCGGTACCAGTACCGAAGTTACTGAATACACCAACACCATAAGCAAACTTGTCATTGATTGGACTGACGTAAAAGAAGTTAGGAATAATTTTAGCTTCAGCAGCATCAGGCACGTGACCATAATGAATGTCGCCAATATTAGAGTTGGTGTACACATCGCGAACTTCAACGTCTAAATCAGCGTATGTTAAACCCATTGATAATTGTTTTTCGTCAAACAATGCCATTGCTGCAGGGTTACGAGACAACACTGAGGCATTGTCTGCAATAACGGCTTCACCAGCGAAAGCGCGGCCAATACCTGTTGCTGATTGGCTGTTAAGCTGAAAGCCTGAAGCCATTGTTTGTGTGCTAACTAAAGCAACTGATACTGCAATAAGAGTCTTGTTGAAATACTTCATTATTTTCATCTCTTGTTTTGGTCTTACTTATTTTATTGCTAATTATGTTTTAGCGGTAAGATCCAATTAATAATCCACTGCATAGTAGGGAGGTTAAGGGGCGCGTACAACTCCGACCAGTGATAATAAAATGTTAATTATTAGATGATTAATTGTTGTAGCTAGTTTGGTGGGGTGTCATTTTTGTCGCTTGAAATCAAATAATCTATGTAGCAAAGGGACTTGAGTAGAGGTTTAGTTTTCACTAATGGTGAACTGTATGTAACATTTAGATATATGGAGGCTGAATTTGGCATATAAAAAAAGCGTACACCTGTACGCTTTTTTTTATTTGTAACTTTAGCCGACGCTATAGTTTGGCTTCAAAATCACTAAACTGTTGTTTAACAATAGCTGAAGGTGCTTGTAATTTGCTCACTAGTACACCTACAAAGGTCGCTAATAGGAACCCAGGCACGATTTCATAGAGGTCAAAAATACCACCGGTTAGTTGTTTCCATACGACTACGGTTACCGCACCTACAACAATTGTTGCCACCGCACCATTACGGCTGTAATTACGCCAGAACAGCGACAAAATAACCACAGGCCCAAATGCTGCCCCAAAGCCTGCCCAAGCGTAGCTTACAAGCCCCAATACACTGCTTTCTGGGTTTAAAGCTACAATACCTGCAATTACGGCAATGGCAATAACGCCGAGACGGCCCACTAACATCAGCTCTTTACTTTCAGCTTGTGGGCGTAACCATTTACGGTAAAAATCTTCTGTTATCACACTTGAGCAAACCAGTAGCTGCGAATCAATAGTACTCATAATGGCAGATAGAATTGCGGCAATCAGAATCCCACCAATCCACGGGTTAAAAGCAGCGTGTGCTAAGTGGATAAACACCGTCTCTGGATTGTCTAGCGGGTTGGTAGCAAAAAACAGTGAGCCTGCAATACCTGTAGCCAATGCACCGATTAGTGCAATTAACATCCAGCTCATAGCGATGCGGCGTGAAATTGCTATATCGTTAGGAGAGTTAATTGCCATAAAGCGTGACAAAATATGTGGCTGACCGAAATAACCCAGCCCCCATGCTAGTAAAGAAACAAACCCAATAATAGTTGTGTCTTCATTAAAGAACTCTAGCATGGCAGGATCCAGTGCTTCGAACCCTTGCTGTGTTTCCGGCTGGCTGAAAATAGCCATAGGGACGATTAAAAGGGCCACTAACATTAAGCACCCTTGAAAAAAGTCTGTCCAGCTAACGGCAAAGAAACCACCAACAAAGGTGTAAGATACAATAATTGTCGAACCAATGATTAATGCCAGTGTGTAATCAAGGCCAAATACTTTTTCGAAAAGTATTGCGCCACCCACCATGCCTGAAGAAGCATAAAAGGTAAAAAAGACTAATATGGTGACAGCTGAGACGACTTTTAAAACGCCTTTATTGTCTTCGAAACGTTTTTCGAAAAAGTCAGGTAACGTAAGGGCGTTATCGGCCAGTTCAGTGTAAACACGTAAACGTTTAGCCACAAAAAGCCAGTTTAGCCAAGCACCAAATACGAGTCCAAAACCAATCCACGCTTCACCTAAGCCGCCTAGATATACTGCTCCGGGGAGCCCTAGAAGTAACCATCCTGACATGTCAGAGGCACCAACACTGAGTGCCGTGACTGCGGGGCCCATGCCTCTTCCGCCTAATATATAGTCGTCAACAGAATCCGTTGCCTTGTAAGCCCAAAGGCCAATTCCCATCATCATGGCTAAGTAGCCGACGAAGGTAATTAAAATTGGTAATTCAATGGTCATAATTTAAATATGCTTCATTCATTTCTAGTTGTAGAACTATGCTAACATATTTGAATAGATTAAGTGCATGTTATTGAAATGTAATATATGTCAGGCGTGTGCCGCCGTTGATTCTAAGTGGTTAAATAAATGCTTGCTCTATCTGGTTTCTAGCGTATGTGATGTCAGAATTTTGCTCACCAATCATTAACATGTAGGTGTTGTTGGTTTCAAATCCGATACCTTTATATAGCGTATCAGCAAAAGCTTCATCAAGTACCATACGATCTTCTAGAGGTACAATAAACACGGTGACTTTATCTTTTTTTCCTTGCATGACTAAGTGGAGACTTTTTACTCCCTGAAAGTCACAATAAGTGCTGTAATACACTTTTCCTGGCTGTTGGCTAAGCTTTACAGCCGCAGTTGTGTCAAGTGAAGCGAGCTGAAAGTTCACATCTTGGTATTGCACATTATTGTCTAGCAGCAGTGCTTTGTCTTCATGGTGGACATGCGCCAGTGCATGCTGACCTAAATCTACAGGGCCCATACGCATTAATGTAAAAGTCATCCCGGCTAAAAATGCAACCGAAGCCACCATCGCAAAAGCAAAACGTGTTTTACCTTGTCGCTGATGGTGCTGCTGTAGCTGCTGACGTAACAGCAGTTTGGCCGCAAAATCGCTTGGAACATTAATACTGAGTGCTTTTTCAATTTTGTTATCTAGGTTTTTGAGATCATATACAAAATCTTTTCTTTCTGCCGATTGCATTGTGGCATGAAGAAACTCTGGATCTCGGTTATTTGGCTCACCATAGGCTTGGCGGCGAAATGTCAGTTCATCCATTGGATTGACCTCTGATAGTCGTGTTTTCAAGTACATCTTTCAATTGGTTTCGAGCCCTGAATAAACGTGTCATCACGGTGTTTCGTTTTAATTCGAGTATGGTGGCGATTTCATCGCCACTAAAACCACCAATTACTTGCAGCAATAACGGTTCACGGTATTCGAGTTCCAACTTGGAAATTTGTCTTTGAATTAAGTGTTGCTCTGCATGCTCTTCAGTGCTTCCTGAAAAAGTATCTTCCAGAAATTCCTGTTCAACATCTGAATAATCAAACTGCTTGCGTTCAAAGCGCCGAGCATTCTCACGACGAAGAATCGTGATCAGCCAGGCTTTTGCTGCTTTTTCATCTTTTAATGAATCAAGCGAGCGCCAAGCACGCAGAAAAGTTTCTTGGGTGATATCTTCAGCGACATGTTTATCACCGCACAGCCAATAAGCGTAACGGTAAATATCGCTATTGAGTGCTCTGACAAGACTGTCGTATCGTATTTGTTTACTTAGCATGTCAGAAGAGACCGCAGAGCCAGACTTTTTATTTCGCCAACTATCAAACATTATAATTTTCTAACTGGATCAAATAATTTAAGTCTAACCCTGTTCCTCTTCGAATACCAATTACTGAAACAGGTTAAGTAAAATAATTACATTGTATTATTTTTAGCCGAACTAAATATGGTCTACTGCAGCCAATAAAGATGAAAATGGCGCTCAATTTAGAGCGCCATTATATGAAGGTCGGGTTTTGCTAAATCAGTCGGTACACATATGACTTAGCTCGGGTTAAGTGAATTAAGTGACAATGCATTGCGCTTTTTTTTGTCGACTTTAGCTGATAAAGCCAATTTGAGTAATTGGTTATAGTCAATTTTAATCTCGTTTGGACTATAAGCTGATTGTTGCAAGCTGGTGATTAGCTCTGCCAACACCGTTGAGGTATTACCAATATCTTGCAGCGACATCGGTTTTGCATACACCTGTGAGTAATAGGCAATCAGTGCATTAATAACCTTGGTCGGTACTTGCTCAGCACAGCTTTGTTTGAGTTGGCTGCGAGGGCTATTTGGGCGGTTTTTATCGCTACTTTCGCGCGAAGGTTTAACGCTAGATACAGATGGCTGTTTTTTAGCATTAAGCCAAAGCACAAGTGTTATTAACCATAACAGCGCAAAACCTGCGGTTAACCATGGCCAAAAACCAGCATTATTGGTAGTGCCTTCAGTGGGCGTTGGCATGATAACCGCAGCGGTTTGCTCGCCCGCAACCACAACTACAGTTCGCGCAGGTAAAGTGGCAAATTGTTGCTGTTTTAAGTGCGGGTTCCACCAAGGGATTTTTATTTTAGGTAGGGTGTAAGTTCCCGGTTTGGTTGCGACGATGGCGGTGGTCTGTACTAATTGCGACACCATTTGATTGTCACGTAAAATTGACTGTCTTTGGGCTTTTTCTGGGTAGGTTTTTAATTCCGGTGGCGTTGTTAAGGTGATTTCAGGCAAGCTGGTTTCATCAGTATTGGACGCCAGTAACGTGATGGTGCGTGTGATCGGGTCGCCCACTTTGTATTCAACAGGTGTTTCTGGCCAATCTTCTTTTAATAATACGAGGTCGGAGACAAGCCATTGACCGTGATATTCAACGGGTTCAGGGTTTATCAGTACCACAGATTTTGGTGCTTGAGACTGTGTGGGTCTGCTCTCATTAAATGAAAACATGCCGCCGTTGCGTTTAGATTGCATTAACACGTCACCAGAGAAGCTTGCGCCTTCAATGGTTAACTCGCCTGGTTGGTCGGCGATAATTGCGTAGGCGCGCTCAATCACTCGATAACGTTTACCGTTAACAATTTCATTGGTGTCTTTATCTTCGCCAAGTTGTTTAATTTGAGCACCGTCTAACACTGGGGCACTTAGTACACCTCGTTGTAATTCGAGCGCAAGGTATAGCTTAACTTTGTAGATCAGCATTTGCCCTACATAAGCTTCTGTTGAAGATAAACTTGAACGCATGAATATGTTTTGCATCTGCTGGGGTTGAGAGTCAGTACTGACCACCGACAGCTTGATTGGGCTCGAGAAAACACCGTTAATATTGAACGATGGAATAGTGATATCGCCCCTCGATTTTGGCGATAACAGCACTTGCCAACGTGTTTCATTACGGGCATTAAAGTTGACTATCTGCTTACTGCGGCTAATGCTGGTGCGGCCAACAATAAAATCATTAAGCAGTGGCGAGGTGTTTAAGTCACCACTGTTGAGATCATCATCTGCAATTACCGTTAAAACTAGCGATTCGCCTTCTATTACTGGGTTGCGGTCAACCGACGCTTGTAAGCTTGTTAATGCATAAGCGGGAGAGGCGCTCATTAAGGCGATAAATAAGAGAGTAAATAGTTGTCGAATTACCACTGTTGGTTTTCCTTCGAATTAATGCCTTGGCGGCGACGTTTCTGATATTCAAGTTGCATTTTATTTCGCAATAGCACTTGTGGGTCGTCAGCAATAGCCTTTAATGCCCGCTCCATTTCTGGTGGAAGCGGTTCATCTGTTGGGGCTACTGGCGCCATTGAACCTTGTGCTTCGTCCTCTTGCGGCTCGCTGTCTGGATCTGCTGACGATGGTTGATTTTGCTGGGCTTGCTCATTTTGCTCTTTAGACTCATCAGCTTCCATGGGCGCGTCATTACTCTTAGGTTGCTCGTTTGCTGCAGCTTGCTCTTCATTGCTGTCAGCGTCTTGAGGCTCTTGCTGCTCGCTAGAATCGCTATCAGAATTTTGGTCAGCGTTTTGCTCGTCAGACTGCTGTTGGTCTTGTTTATTTTTATCGCTGTTTGACTCAGAGTTGTCTTGTGACTGCTGGTCGTCCGATTGCGATTCATCTGATTGTTGCTGGTCGTCAGACTGCTGATCTTCTCCTTCACCATTCTGCTCTTGTTCTTGTTGCTGTTGCAATAATTTGGCTAGGGCTAAATTTTGCTCTGCGGCGCTCATGTCTGGCGCTTTCTCAAGTGCTTGCTGATAGCGTTTTTCGGCTTCTTCATATTGGCCTAGTTGCATTAGCGCATTGCCTTGGTTGTATAGGCCTGTTGCAGAGCTATCTTGCTCAAAACCTTTAAGTGCTTCATCAAATTGACCGGCTTTGTAACGTGCACTCGCTTGCCATTGAGGTTGCTTAAATTGCTCAGCGGCGGCGGCATAATCCTGTGCTTGGTAAGCTTGAGCGGCTTGCTGATCTTGTGTCTGCCATAAATCATCCCAAGTGTCAGCATAGGCTGGTTGCACGGGCTGCAGTATCATCAGTAACGCGCAAGCGCCTATCATTCCATGCCTAAAACTAAGTAATGCCGGCAGCAATAATAGCAGAGCAATGTAGCCTCCCAGATCACGCCAGACTTCACCCTCTAAGTCGCTGGCTTTGGTATCTTGAGAGCTGGCAAGCCATTGTGCCAGTTCAGTTAAGTCTTGCCCGTCAGCTCGGGTTTGAATTACGGTGCCGTTAGTTGCTGCTAACGACTGCAGCAGGCCATAATCGGTTTTAGCCACTACGACTTGATTGGCGTTGTCGCGCAGTAACTGGCCGTCGGGTAGCTGAATAGGCGAGCCTTGTTCGGTACCAAAAGCTAAAATGGCTAAGCGATAAGGACTACCTTTCAGTACAGCTTGAGCTTGGTTGAGCTGTGATGTGGTCACGCCGTCAGTAAACAGCACGATATCACCCTGAATGTGCCCGCCTTGGCTAAGTAAAGATTTTGCCTGCTTAAGGGCTGCTTCAATGTTGGAGCCTTTCACCGGCATAATATCGGGTGACAAGGTCGGCAGTAAATTCAGTAGCGTTGCTTTATCTCGGGTTAGCGGGCTGATGGTAAAAGCATCTCCTGCGTACGCAACTAACCCGGTTTCTCCCTCTGTTAGGTTCTGAATTAAATCAGTGGCGCGGTACTTGGACTGAGTTAACCGATTCGGTGACAGGTCATTGGCATACATCGATAACGACATATCCATAATGAGCACTCGGCCTTGGGCAGACTCATATACAGGTAGGGCGGTTTTTTCTAGCGCCGGGCCAGAAAGTGCCAACACGGCAACCAACCAGGTGAGCGTTAGATAAACCACATTATGGTTTTTTTTCTTTTGGGTTTGACCCAGTAAAACCGTGGCAAGGTGCGGGGCAATATAGTGATCCCAATTAGAACCTACCGTGTGATTTCTGGTAATAAACACTAACAGTATGCATAGGGGAATGAGGGCTAAAAACCACTCAGGACGTAAAAAATGCATGACTAACGACCTCCTAATGGCTGTTTAGGCTTGGCTCTAAAGGCGGAAAGCTGGGCCATACTTTTTAATATTGAGAGTAATAATGCGAGGCCAAGTGGCCAGTAAAACAGTTCTGATTGTGGTCGATAAGTCAGTTGCTCGCGGCTGATAGGTTCGAGTGCGTCAATTTGTTGATAGATCTGCTCTAGCTCTTCAGTGTTACGTGCACGGAAGTAGCTCCCCCCGTTGTAGTGGCTATTTGTTGCAGTTGGGTTTCATCTAAATCCATTGATGGGTTTACGCGCTCGGTTCCAAAAAAGCTACGGCGTTCCATTACATCAGCACCAACACCAATTGTGTAAATAGTGATCCCTCTTTTAGCGGCTATTTCGGTCGCTTTTTCAGGAGTAATCGCCCCGGCATTGTTTGAACCATCGGTAAGCAAAATTAACACGCGGTTACTTTCTTCAACTTTTTCAAAGCGTTTTATGCCTAGTGCAATGGCTTCGCCAATAGCGGTTTGCTTACCTACAAGCCCAACTTGGGCTTCTCGTAAGTATTGCGCCACGCTGCGTCTATCTTGTGTTAGCGGAGACTGAAGGTAGGCGTGATCCGCAAATAAAATTAAACCGATGCGGTCGCCTTTACGACGCTCAATAAATTGACTAATTACATGCTGTACCAGTGTAAACCGGTCTGTGGTTTGGCCATTAATGACCATATCTTCAATTTGCATACTGCCGGATAAGTCTATCGATAACATTAGATCTCGACCTTTACTTGGCAGTTCAATCGGTTCGCCCATCCACAAAGGTCTAGCCACTGCAATAACCAGTAGTGTCCACACAAGCCAGTAGCTTTTGCGGCTAGTCACATTATGATTGACCGGTGTAGATTGCGGGCCAGCAGCACTACCAGGCAGGTAAAGGTGGCCGCCTTGTTGTGACTTTTGCTGTTTTTTACGAATGAGAAAAGGCAAGGGCAATAGCAATAATAACCAAGGTAAGGCTAGGGTTAGCATGGCTTAGCCTCCATAGGGTGAGCTGTTGCGTTGGCACTATTATTACCTTTAAGCGGCAGGGCTTTTTTAAGCCATTGTGCTGCACTTTTTTGCAATAAAGCCGCTTGTGTTGGTGTAAGAGCTTGTGGCTGATATGCCATGTTTAGTAGCTTACATAATTCCACTGGAGCGGTATCAACCTGCGCGGTGAGCCAGTCATGCCACTGCGTACCAGATAAGCCAGCAACGCTGTTTCTATCGCAATAGCTCATTGCGGCACGCTTTAGGATTTCACTAACGTGACTGATGTATAAGGGATCACTGCCGTCAAGAGCCGCCAGCTCAACTAATGCTGCCCGTTTAGCCGCGCAACGTTGGCGCCGTTTTCTGAATCCAATAACTGCAGCGGTAAATGCTATGCATACAATGAGTAGCACTAACCAATAACCATAAGCGAATGGCCAGTTGCCAATTTCAATAGGTAGTTGAATATCTTGTAGTGATGCCAAAGCTGGATTTGCTGCTGGGTTTTGCTCTGCCATCTATCTTAATGCTCCTAATTGCTGATTAAGACGTTGGCCTGCATTGATGAGGCGCGTTTCTACGTTTATTTTTTTCATCATATCAGTAAATTGTAATTTGATCGTTTGTTGACTCTGAAGCCAATGCTCATAGCTATGCCTGTCGATAATACGTTCATGGTTACCGTCTTTTACCGGCAGTTGAAAATGCTTTGGCAAGTTTAACGTCCCTTCACGTAGCGGGTCTGTGAGCAGTACTGCACCCATGTCACAATGACGTTTTAAATCCGACAACATGGCTAAACATGCTGGAGAGAAATGCGTGCCGTCTGACACAACCCAAATCAGCGAGCCAGGCTTGGCCAGTCGTCTGAGCCGTTGACAGGCTTTAAGCATGTGGTCGGTCTGAGTTGACTGGGCCGCGAGCGAGGTTAACTGTTGTTGGTGCAACTTTTTGATGGCTGACACCAGTTGCAAAATACCCTGCTGTCGGCTTCTGGGTTTTAGCTCTATATGTTCTTGCTCTGTGGCGATTACAGCGCCGAGGCGGTCGCCATGTAAAATGGCATTCCACCCTAGAGTTGTGGCCACATGGGCTGCTTGAACCGATTGCAATAATAAGCTCGAGCCAAAATACAGACTATGACTTAAGTCGAGCAAGATTAGAATCGGGCGCTCACGTTCTTCGACAAACAGCTTGGTATGGGCTTTACCGGTTCTGGCGGTTACCCGCCAGTCGATGGTACGAACGTCATCACCACTTTGGTAATGACGCACTTCAGCAAACTCCATACCTCGGCCTTTAATCGCACTCGAGCGGTGTCCGGCTAAGTTAGCTTTTGCCTTAGCCCTTTTTTCAGGTAGGGCGCGGGCAATACTTTGACAAGCAAGTAGCTCTTTTTCGTTGATGTTAATGCCATCAGCAAAGAGAGGGAGTTCTGAATTAACCATTTATGGAACCGCAACTTGAGAAAGGATATGGTTAATTACATCATCAGCGGATACTCCGTCAGCTTGCGCTTGGTAACTTAGCAGTAAGCGATGACGTAACACATTAGGTACTACAGCTTGTATGTCTTCTGGCGAGACAAAGTCGCGCTCATATAAATAGGCACGGGCTCTAGCACAACGTTCAATCGAAATGGTGGCACGCGGACTCACGCCATACTCCAGCCAGCTGGCTAACTCTTGGCTGTAAACGGCAGGTTTACGGGTGGCCATGATGATGTCGACAATGTATTTTTCAAGCGGCTCTGCAAGGTAAATTTGTAACGCTTGCTCACGGGCGGCAAAAATATCACCTTGAATAATTGGAGCTATCGGCGGTATTTCTCTCTTGAGTGCTTCATTACGCGACAAACGTAAAATTTCAAACTCAGTTTCGGCACTCGGGTAATCAAGGTTTAAGTGCATTAAAAAGCGGTCTAACTGTGCTTCTGGTAGCGGGTAAGTCCCTTCGTTTTCCAGTGGATTTTGGGTTGCAATGACTAAGAATAACTCTGGCAACGGATAACTATGTTTGCCAACCGTCACTTGGTTTTCTGCCATGGCTTCTAAAAGAGCTGACTGCACTTTAGCTGGCGCACGGTTAATTTCATCCGCAAGAATAAGGTTATGGAATATCGGCCCTGCTTCAAACTCAAAGGTGGCTGTTTGGGCGCGATAAATGTCAGTACCCGTTAGATCGGCAGGTAATAAGTCGGGTGTAAACTGAATGCGATGAAAGTCACCCTCTACGCCGTCACACAGTGCTTTTACTGCGCGGGTTTTTGCTAGACCTGGTGGGCCCTCAACCAATAGGTGGCCATCAGCAATCAGTGCAATTAAGAGGTTTTCAGTTAACGTCGGCTGTCCGAGGATAACAGTATTTAGGTATTCGCGAAGTGCGTGAAATCTACTCAAAGGCATGATGATACTCAATTTATTATGGATAACAACTATGGACAATCTCTATGGTAAATAATTCCATTGGGTTTTGGCTAGTGTTATTAAATAAACAACTGTTTAAAATGTTTGATTAAAAAGTTAGAATTAGATCACACTTTAATGGTCAGACCTGTTTGTAGAGTGTTAAGCAGGTTTCGCAAGGATATTAAAAGCGAGCAACTTCAACAGTTAGCGAAGCAATAAGAGGGCGAAAAATGAGTGAAAGACAGCAAGTGACTAATGCTAGAGGCGAAAGGATTGCGATAGTATCGGGGTTAAGAACACCGTTTGCCAAACAAGCCACCGCGTTTCACGGTGTGTCTGCGTTAGATATGGGGAAAATGGTTGTTAACGAACTAATTTCACGTACTGAGCTTGACCCGAAGTTAATTCAGCAACTTGTATACGGGCAAGTGGTGTTGATGCCTGAAGCGCCCAATATTGCGCGTGAAATCGTGCTAGGCACTGGCATGAATAACAGCACCGACGCATACAGTGTTACCCGGGCTTGTGCTACGAGTTTTCAGTCGACAGTGAATGTAGCTGAGTCGATAATGTCAGGTAATATGGACATTGGTATTGCCGGTGGTGCCGACTCTTCATCTGTTGTACCGATTGGCGTTTCAAAACGGTTGGCCCATGCGTTAATCGACCTCAATAAAGCCCGATCTTTTAGTCAAAAACTTGCTATTTTTCGCCGCTTAGGTTTAAAGGATTTATTACCTGTACCGCCAGCGGTTGCCGAATACTCTACGGGGTTGTCTATGGGACAAACCGCCGAGCAAATGGCGAAAACCTACAATATTAGTCGCGCTGATCAAGATGCCTTAGCGCATCGCTCGCATACATTAGCAACCGAAACATGGAACGCAGGTAAACTCGCACATGAAGTGATGACTGCGCATGTACCGCCATACAAGTCGTTTATTGAGCGTGATAATAATATTCGCGAAAACTCGTCTCTAGACTCTTATGCCAAGCTTCGTCCAGCCTTTGACCGCCAGCACGGCTCAGTGACAGCTGCAAACAGTACTCCGTTAACCGATGGTGCCTCAGCTGTGTTATTGATGAGCGAAGGTAAAGCCAAGGCATTAGGTTACACTCCACTTGGTTATATAAAGAGTTATGCCTTTACCGCGATTGATGTGTGGGAAGATATGTTAATGGGCCCATCTTATGCTACGCCATTGGCACTTCAGCGTGCGGGCATGGAGCTAGAAGACTTAACATTGATTGAAATGCATGAAGCATTTGCAGCACAAACATTGGCGAACATGCAGATGTTTGGCTCAAAGAAATTTGCCGCAGAAAAACTCGGTCGTAACCGCGCTATTGGTGATATTGATATGAGCAAGTTTAATGTTTTGGGGGGCTCTTTAGCATACGGGCATCCATTTGCAGCAACCGGTACACGATTGATAACCCAGGTTTGTCATGAGCTTAAGCGCCGTGGCGGTGGAGTCGGTCTAGCAACAGCCTGCGCAGCAGGTGGTTTAGGTGCTGCAATGATAGTTGAAGTGGAGTAACTCACATGGAAAAGACATTTAATTTAGAACGCCGCGAAGACGGTATTGCCATTCTAACCATGGATGTGCCGGGCGAGACCATGAACACGCTACGCAGCGAGTTTGGCACTGAAATTAGCGAAATGCTGGTGGACATCAAAGCCGATAACAGTATTAAAGGCTTAGTAATTACCTCGGGAAAAGAAGACTCTTTTGTGGCCGGCGCTGATATTTCGATGCTTGATGGTTGTGAAACCGCAATGGACGCAAAAATACTATCTCAGCAAGGTCATGTGGTATTTAACGAGTTAGAAAACCTTGCTATTCCGGTGGTGGCCGCCATAAATGGTCCGTGTTTAGGCGGAGGTTTAGAGCTGGCGTTAGCCTGTCATCAACGTGTGTGTAGCTTAGATAGTAAAACTATGATGGGCGTACCAGAGGTGCAACTAGGTTTGCTTCCTGGCGGTGGCGGTACGCAACGTTTACCGCGTTTAGTCGGGATCACAACTGCATTAGATTTAATGCTAACAGGCAAGCAAGTTAGACCCAAGCAAGCTTTAAAAATGGGGCTGGTGGACGATATCGTTCCGGCAACGATTTTAATGCGTACCGCTATCGAAATGGCGTTGGCAGGTAAGCGTAGCGCTAAAAAGAAAAAACAGTCAGTGATTAATAAAATGCTGGAAGGCACCAGTGCTGGGCGGAATATTATTTTTGACCAAGCGGCAAAACAAGTCGCCAAGAAAACGCTAGGCAACTATCCAGCGCCAGAAAAAATCATCGATTGTGTTCGCCAAGGCATGACTAAGGGCTTAATTAAAGGCTTAGAAGTTGAAGCGAGTCATTTTGCTGACTTGGTGATGACAAATGAGTCAAAAGCGCTTAGAAGTTTATTTTTTGCGACCACAGAGATGAAAAAAGAGACCGGCGCTGGCGATGTAACACCGCGCAAAATTCATAAAGCGATGGTCCTTGGTGGTGGCTTAATGGGTGGTGGTATCGCGTCTGTGACCACAACTAAAGCCAAAATACCGGCAAGAGTTAAAGACATTAGTGAGGCTGGGTTAAGTAACGCGTTATCTTATGCCTATAAACTATTAGATAAGGGGGTTAAGCGTCGACATATGACCCCAGCTGTACGCGACAATCTAATGGCATTAATGACCACGACCACACAATACACCGGTATAAAAGATGCCGACATTGTGATTGAAGCGGTCTTTGAAGACTTATCGCTTAAGCACCAAATGGTGAAAGATGTTGAACGAGAATGCGCTGAGCACACCATCTTTGCCTCTAATACTTCATCGTTACCGATTGGACAAATTGCCGAAGCGGCCAGCCGTCCCGAGAATGTTATTGGCCTACATTACTTTTCACCGGTAGAGAAAATGCCTTTGGTTGAAGTGATTGCCCACAAACACACTTCGGCTGAGACCATTGCAACCACGGTGGCTTTTGCACGTAAACAAGGTAAAACGCCTATCGTAGTGCAAGACGGTGCGGGTTTTTATGTTAACCGTATTTTAGCGCTATACATGAATGAAGCAGCGCAAATGCTATTAGAAGGGCAAGGCATTGATCATTTAGATAAAGCCTTAGTTAAGTTTGGTTTCCCCGTTGGTCCAATTACATTACTCGACGAAGTGGGTATTGATGTTGGTGCTAAAATTGCCCCGATTTTAACGGCTGAGTTGGGCGAGCGATTTAAAGCTCCAAGTGCGTTTGATAAATTATTAGCAGATGATAGAAAAGGCCGAAAAAACAGTAAAGGTTTTTATCAGTACAGCAAGAAGAGTAAATCAAAACAAGTTGATACCAGCGTATACAGCGTACTGGGCGTGACGCCAGGACAGAGCAGTGATGAAAGTAAAATTGCTGAACGCTGTGTGGTGCAGATGCTTAACGAGGCCGTAAGGTGCTTAGATGAAGGCATTATTGCGAGTGCTCGAGATGGTGATATAGGTGCCATATTTGGTATTGGGTTCCCGCCGTTCTTAGGTGGACCTTTCCGATATATTGACAGCTTAGGCCCTGCAAAATTAGTTACTCTATTAACGGCTTATCAAGCCAAGTTTGGTGACCGATTTGAACCTGCGCCAAGACTTAAACAGATGGCTGAAGATAACCAATATTTCTATAAATAAAGCTTCCAAATTAATGGTTTAAGTTAATTTAATAGCATAATGAAAATACCAGTAAGTTTACTTGCTGGTATTTTTTTATAGAAATTTTGACTCTGTATTAAATTAGCTGTTCGGCTGTTTTGTATTTTGGTACTGCAGGTTTTGAATTTCACTTAAAACGGTATTATTAGCTGATTCCTTTCCTATGTAAGTCATAAGCCAATAGCATCATCGCTGCCAAACCTTAAATTCGAACTCAGCTGCAATCTATGGCGCGATATGTTGTGAGAACGAGGTTAAATCATATCCGGTTGACTGGCTAAAACTTGATCTACATCAAGGTAATTGAAATGATATGAGCGCTGTACAGGTCTTTTGTAATAAGTCAACAAATTATGCTGTTGCTGGCCGAAACATTTAAGTTTCAATCATTAAGGAAATTACTATGAATCGAGTAAAAAAAACTGCTGTAGCCCTAGCCTGTACCTTGGGGATTAGTTTTGCTGTATCTGCTAGTGAAACAGCAACGGTATTAGTAGAAAATGGTATTTTTGTAAATTATATCAATGACATTAATGTTAGAGAGCAAACTAGCCCATTGACCTTGAAAGCGGGCAAAAACTTACTTGAAATGCAAGCTGATAATTCAAATGATACTTTTTACCTACTCGTGAATATTCCTGCTGATGGTCAATACACCTTAAGCCGAATTGCAACTGATTTTAAATTGACCGATGCACAGGGCAAAGAAGTCCACAGTTATCAATACAATTATTCGACTCATGGTAATACCACCATCGAAATTGGCGATTAATATTAACCAAAAAATTCATTGGCGATGATGTAAAGTGGTGCGGCAATAATTGTCACGCCATTTTTGTATTGCCAGGCTCAGAAAATCTAGTTACTGCACAGTGCGGAAATTCATTTTGCCTAAGAGATAACCATCTACAAGGCTTTTGCGTTACCTGCAAGTTAAGCATGGTTTTTGTCATGCTGACCTCACATATCGATAGCCTACTGTAATAGAAATTTACTGTGTAATCATAACCAAAATCGCAATCTTCACGTTTGGTAATAAGGGAGTTTAGAGTCGTGACTAAAGCCGAAGGGCAGGGTGTTTGTAGCTCAATCGCAGCGGGTAACTTGCCCCGCTGCATTTTGGAAGACTCGACTTAGAAGTTTAAGCGGTAGTCTAGGGTGAGTCTGCGGTAGTGATCGTCACTTAACCAGTATGTGTTGTCGACGCGGTTGCCACTGCTGCGGTAACCGTCATCAACACCTGCACCGTCGTGACGTGAGTATTGGTATTTCATTGATAAACCGGCGAGTGCGGAGTGCAATTTGCCGAAATCTTGTTTAACCATCAATATGTACTCGCTACGTTTGTAGCCAACAATATGTTTAGCATTCCAGCCTTTCCAGTACTGAGCATAAGCACTCAGACCTGGCCAAACTAGAGTATCTAGTTTTTGGTCAAAGCGAAGCATTAAGGCTTCTTCACCTTCAAATAATGGTATTTCGTTGCCTAACATAACATTGGGTAACATAGAGCGGCTGATGGTGCCAGGGTTGCCCCAAAACTGGAAGAAGTCACTGCCGTATATTTTGGTACCTTTAATCGACATGGTGGTGTCTTTAGATAAGTTGGTGCGGATCACAAAGTGAGCCTTACCAGCTTCTGCATCGTCATATTCAAACTTACTACCTGTGTCGAATAAGTTTTCACCGCGTAACATGACATTGGTTTTGATGGACTTAAAGGTGTAATCGGCTTGGTAAAATACTTTTTGAATGTAGTCGTCGGCAGTAGCGTACTCAAACTTGTAGTTCACATCGCCAAACTTACCGTTAACGCCAGTTAGCGCCAAGAAGTCAATTTGCTCAGACATGGTGTATGTCATTATATCTCTTAGGTATTCTGCCTGGCCAAAGTTTTGGAAACGGTCAATCACAGTGGCCCAAACTTTATGCTGGCCTAAATCAAGGCTGACATCTAAACCACGGCTTGAACCTTCGTTAACCCGAACGACTTTTTCGTTATACATGCTGGTATAGCGGCGTTTTTTACCGTAACCGGCTTTAAGGGTACCAATATCTAAATTAAATTTAGTTTTTAGGTAAGCGACACCAATTTGTTGTTGGGTTTTACCATCGGCTGAAGTGTTACCTAGGCCATATGAGCCGGTGTCTACGAGGTTAGTGTGGCGATACTCACTGAGCCCGTCGAGCATAGTGGTTCCAAATGCGGCAACATCAAACCCTAACCAGTTTTTGAAATAGCCAGAGCTGAAACCGTATTCGATATAAAGTGGAGTTTCATTGTCTGATAGCTCAGTACGGCCGCCGTTACCATCGTTGAATTTATTGTCGTAATTGTAATTTTCGACTTTAACTCGAATGTAACTCTTACTGTCTGAAATAAAGCCATCTTTTAAGTCGGCAGGATCAAATGTATAACTCATTGCTGGCGCTGCAAAAGCGCTAGTCAGTGCTAATGCAATAATTGTTTTTTTCATCACAATACCCTAATTATTATGTTTAAGTGTTCATCACGTGTTTGTAAATCACGACATCCCATAAGTAACTTTTTTAGTATTTATAATAGTTTAACCTTACTTGGTGCTAATAATATCGGGGGCGCGTTACATGAGTTGTGACTTATTAGTGCAACAACGGAAATGAACTGTTTCCGTCGAGTGTGCTCTATAACACGTTCGATTAGGTGTTAAGTGTGGTGGTGGATTTTTAGGTGGTAATTGGAGGGCTGCTATGTTGCGATTAATGTGTGGCAGAACGTAAAATAGAAAAGTGACAAAATGTATGAATTGCAACAAGCAAGTGATGCAAACAGTGAAAGCGACTAAGCACTTACTCACAGCAAAGCGGCGTACTATGTTGGTACGCCGAGTTGATAATTGAAAACAATTAGAGCATAAGGCGGTAATGTAATTGCCATCTGCGGTTATGGTCATTGGACAAAAAGAAACTGTTGTCCACTTTACCTGAGCGATGGCCATCATCAACACCGGCTGCGTCATGATGAGCATACCAGTACGATAAACTCAACCCGTGAAGTACTGGGTGTAACTTGCCAAAGTCTTGTTGCACTTGGAATACAAATTCACTTCTGCTATAGCCGTCAATTCCGGTGGCGTCATTGCCAACATAGTAGGATGTCATTAAATCAAAACCATTCCATAACCAGCGGTCAAAGTTCTGGTTAAGCTGAGCCATAATGAGCTCTTCACCTTCTAACATTGGCACCTCATTGTTGAGGTAAGCGTGTTGGAACATCACCCGGTGAACCCCATTCGGTGCCGAATGAAACTGATACATATCAGCACCATAAATCTTGCTTCCGACAAACATCAAACTGGTGTCATGTGATAATTTACTGCGGGCAATAAGGTGTAAAACGCCGGACTCTGGCTCTTCTAGGGTAAAGTGTTCACCAGCACTAATAATGTTGCTGCCCCGTACTTCAAAGTTGGTATTGATTGAATCTACGCTATAGTCAATTGCGTAATAGACTCGGTCTAAAAAGTCATCCGATTTAGCGTATTCAAGGTGATAGTTAACGCCGGACACTTTACCTTTGGCGCCAATCAAGCCGACATAGTTGATAGTTTCACCATCTAAACCTTGAATGTCTTCAAGATAATAATCGGCATTAAAGGCTTGATACTGATCAACTACCATGGCAAAAATTTGATGCTGACCCAGATCAAGGTTGATATCTAAGCCACGACTGGATGTCATATTAATCCGAATTGGGTCTTCATTAAATAAACCGTAAAAACGGTGTTTAGTACCAAAGCCTGCTTTAAGCTGGCCTAGATCTTCAAGGTTGAATTTAGTTTTTAGGTAAGCAACACCAATATTGGTCAAGGTTTTGCCATCGGGCTGAACGTTACCAAAATCGTAACCGTTGTCGCCACGCTCATCACTGGCCCATTTGAGTAAACCGACTGCGTGAGCTGCAAAATCGACGCCTACCCAACCATCGTGATATCCCGAGCTGACACCATACTCGACTTTATATGGCGACTCGTTATGGTGCTGGCCTGATCGACTCCAATCATAATTATAATTTTCGACTTTTGCATTAATGTAGCTAGTGGCATTTTTGGTAAAGTCACTTGCCATTACAGGTGAGCAAACTAAACCACAAAGGGTTAGTATTATTGTTATTTTATTTTTCATATTTAAACCAGCGGGCAAGGTTAACCACGCTGATGGTCCTTGTTTATAACTGATCTGAATGGCAGCAGGGCAACTCGCCCCGCTGCATTTTGGAAGACTCGACTTAGAAGTTTAAGCGGTAGTCTAGGGTGAGTCTGCGGTAGTGATCGTCACTTAACCAGTATGTGTTGTCGACGCGGTTGCCACTGCTGCGGTAACCGTCATCAACACCGGCACCGTCGTGGCGTGAGTATTGGTATTTCATTGATAAACCAGTAAGTGCGGAGTGCAATTTGCCAAAATCTTGTTTAACCAGCAATATGTACTCGCTACGTTTGTAGCCATCAATATGTTTAGCATTCCAGCCTTTCCAGTACTGAGCATAAGCACTCAGACCTGGCCAAACTAGAGTATCTAGTTTTTGGTCAAAGCGAAGCATTAAGGCTTCTTCACCTTCAAATAATGGTATTTCGTTGCCTAACATAACATTGGGTAACATAGAGCGGCTGATGGTGCCAGGGTTGCCCCAAAACTGGAAGAAGTCACTGCCGTATATTTTGGTACCTTTAATCGACATGGTGGTGTCTTTAGATAAGTTGGTGCGGATCACAAAGTGAGCCTTACCAGCTTCTGCATCGTCATATTCAAACTTACTACCTGTGTCGAATAAGTTTTCACCGCGTAACATGACATTGGTTTTGATGGACTTAAAGGTGTAATCGGCTTGGTAAAATACTTTTTGAATGTAGTCGTCGGCAGTAGCGTATTCAAACTTGTAGTTCACATCGCCAAACTTACCGTTAACGCCAGTTAGCGCCAAGAAGTCAATTTGCTCAGACATGGTGTATGTCATTATATCTCTTAGGTATTCTGCCTGGCCAAAGTTTTGAAAACGGTCAATCACAGTGGCCCAGACTTTATGCTGGCCTAAATCAAGGCTGACATCTAAACCACGGCTTGAACCTTCGTTAACCCGAACGACTTTTTCGTTATACATGCTGGTATAGCGGCGTTTTTTACCGTAACCGGCTTTAAGGGTACCAATATCTAAATTAAATTTAGTTTTTAGGTAAGCGACACCAATTTGTTGTTGGGTTTTACCATCGGCTGAAGTGTTACCTAGGCCATATGAGCCGGTGTCTACGAGGTTTGTGTGGCGATACTCACTGAGCCCGTCGAGCATAGTGGTTCCAAATGCGGCAACATCAACCCCTAACCAGTTTTTGAAATAGCCAGAGCTGAAACCGTATTCGATATAAAGTGGAGTTTCATTGTCTGATAGCTCAGTACGGCCGCCGTTACCATCGTTGAATTTATTGTCGTAATTGTAATTTTCGACTTTAACCCGAATGTAACTCTTACTATCTGAAATAAAGCCATCTTTTAAGTCGGCAGGATCAAATGTATAACTCATTGCTGGCGCTGCAAATGCGCTAGTCAGTGCTAATGCAATAATTGTTCTTTTCATCAAGATACCCTAAATATTATGTGTCAATTGTTCACCAAGTGGTTATAAGCCACTATATTCCATACGTATTTTTAATTATTTATAATTGTGTTTTTGCTTCGAACTAATAATATCTTGACTATATCGCGTGGGTTGTGACCAGCTAATCCAACAACGGAAATGAAACGTTTCCGTTAAACGAGTGTGGTCGCACGTTAATTGACGGGCTGAGGTTGGTGTCGCAATGTTAAAAATGTGAGCCTGGGTGTTTGGCGTGTTGGTTTTTTGGCGCTACTGTTTTGTGCGTATATCGAGTATACGGCGATACATTTTTGAGTTTGTAGCTATGGCAGTAATAACAGCGGCTTATTTAAGCCGAAATTAGCATTACTAAATTGTGTAGTAGGTTGGATTATCATGGTTAATGACTTGATGTTTTAACTCGTTCTAATTAAGTGACTGAAAAAACGGTAAAATTAAGCCACTTAATGGGCTGCCGACTGGCATGTTATATCCGCAAATATTACTTTTTTGATGCTAAATTTAAACAAAAGTTTAAGGGTGATGGAAAATTTGATGAGCTCCCGTATCGAAATAATGCAGACTGAAGTGGCATTGCTAGCAAAAATTGGTCAATAGATTCAATGTAACTGCTTAAAATGTAATGGGCAGCAGCAAGACTTGCTGTTAAACATGTCCTTGAGTAAGTTATTAATTTAAAAGTTAATGCTTGAGTCCAAGACTGTATTTTTTGCTTAAGTCGAAATGATTAATGAGTTGATGGGGAAGGGCGTGGCAGCAGAGTAGGTAGTGAAAAAATATCTATTTGAATAACAAATATTAATTTTTACTGTTGATTATGTTGGGAGCTAGGCTCAAATTTTGGTGTTGTATAAAACAAAAAAGGAGCCGAGCTCCTTTTTTTGCTGATGACCTCTTATAAATCCGAGGGCATTATTTAGTTCCACCAACCTTTAGCTGAAATCACTTCCAAATTTTCTAACCCTTCAGGAAGCTTAACTTTTTTACGGCAAGGTTTAGCTAGACCAAGTGCTTGCATAATTGAATCAAACATAATTAATCTCCTTGATTAAACCGTTGCTTGTGCTGGTTTTAATCTGATATGTGGTACACCAGCAGTTTGTATAGGCTTCAATCTAATATGTGGCACACCAGCAGTTTGCATAGGCTTCAATCTAATATGTGGCACACCAGCAGTTTGCACAGGCTTCAATCTAATATGTGGCACACCAGCAGTTTGAACAGGCTTCAATCTAATATGTGGCACACCAGCAGTTTGCACAGGTTGCAATCTAATATGTGGCACACCAGCAGTTTGCACAGGCTTCAATCTAATATGTGGCACACCAGCAGTTTGCACAGGCTTCAATCTAATATGTGGCACACCAGCAGTTTGTACAGGCTTCAATCTAATATGTGGCACACCAGCAGTTTGTACAGGCTTCAATCTAATATGTGGCACACCAGCAGTTTGTACAGGCTTCAATCTAATATGTGGTACACCAGCAGTTTGTACAGGCTTCAATCTAATATGTGGCACACCGGCAGTTTGTACAGGTTGTAATCTAATGTGTGGTACACCGGCAGTTTGCTCTAAAGAAGGTAACCAATCCTTGTCATAATCAACACCAACAGTATTACCAGATGCAAAAACTGGAGCTGAACATGTGATGGCTATAGAAGCTACTAATCCATTAATTATCTTTTTCATTTTAAACCTTCTCAAAGTTGCAAAAATATTTTGACTGTTGAGAAGGTTGTTGCAGGTGTTGTGCCAACATTGCAATTGTTGGCTGTTATCGGCTTACTTTAGTGAAATGGCTTTCAGTGGTTTAGAGTCTGCATCGTTGTGTAATAGTGATGTAAAGTCCAGCTCGGTGACGGGCTTACTAAATATGTAACCTTGGATCTCTTCACATTTTAGTGCGCGTAATATGCTTAATTGAGACGCATCTTCCACCCCTTCACCCACCACTGAAAGCCCCATGTTATGGGCAATCGTGATGATGGAGTCTACCATTTTTAAATCCCGGTCGGATTTGTCAATATCGTCAACAAAGGCTTTATCTATTTTAAGAGTATGAATAGGAAAACGTTTTAAATACGATAAAGAAGAATAGCCGGTACCAAAGTCATCTAAGGCTAAACTCACTCCCATTTTAGACAATTGCTGCATAACTTTAATGGCTTTTTCAGGCTCTTTAATAACGGTACTTTCTGTTATTTCTAACTCTAAATTAGCCGCGGGCAGTTGTGTTAGACGTAAAATTGACTCTATTCGCTGTTGCAGATCGGGTAAGGCAAATTGTTTTGACGATAAATTGACGGCTACGCGGCCATTAAATAATCCTTCAGTTCGCCATTTTTGTGCTGCAAAACAGGCTTTTTTCATCACAACATCGCCAATCTCAACAATAAGGCCATTTTCCTCGGCTAAAGGAATAAAGTGATTAGGGGGAATAAGCCCGTGTTCTGGATGATTTAATCTAACCAAGGCTTCCATTCCCGCCATTTGCCCAGATTTTAGATCGATCTTGGGTTGGTAGTAGACCTCAAATAGATCGTCTTTTAACCCATCGCGGATCATGTTTTCAACGGCTAGTTGCTTAATGGCATTTTTATTAAGTGACTCTGAATAAAATTGGTAGCGCCTGCCGCCTGCAGATTTTGCGTGGTACATGGCCATGTCCGCTTTACGCAGCAACGCTTGCTCATTTTGATCATCTTCGGGGTAGAGCACTATACCGATACTGACACCAACCACGACTTTTTCTTCACTTAACTGGAATGCATTTTCGAATGCCATAATGACGTTTTTGGCAATAATGGCACTAACACCAATGTCAGGGTTTTTATCAATTAATATGGCGAACTCATCTCCGCCCAAGCGATAGATACTGGTATGTTCTGGTACCGTAGTTTGTATTCGCTCTGCAACCATGATGAGTAATTCATCACCGGCTTGATGGCCTAAAGAGTCGTTAATTTTTTTAAAGTTGTCTAAGTCTAAAATCATTAACGTATGGTGCGAGTCTCTTTTTACCAAGTTGCCTAAAGTGACCATAAGGTTTGAGCGGTTAGGTAGGTTGGTGAGTAAGTCGTTGTTGGTTAACTTTCTCAGCTCTTCTTCTTGTTGCTTACGGCGGCTGATATCTGAAAACACACCAACATAATGCGACAACTGCCCTTGGTCGTCATATATGGCATCGACAGTGAGCTCCATTAAAAAGCTGGTGCCGTTGCCTCTAGCGGATTCTACCTCGTTACTCCAGCTTCCCTGTTGTTTTAAAATGGTACGTATTTGTTCAGAGTAACTGTCAGGGTATAGGTCAAAATTAAATAAAGTGCCTATCACCTCATTTTTACTTAACATCGACAGGTTACAACAAGCCTCATTAACTTCTACAAAGTTGAAATCACTATCAAGAATAAACATCCCCTCGGAGATATTTTGGATTGCTCGCTCAAATAAGCGTAATTGTTCTTCTGCTTGTTTAATATTGTTAATATTTTTAATGGTACCCGTCATACGCAGAGCATTGTCACTCTCGTCACGTTCTACAATCTTGGCTCGATCAAGGATCCACATCCATTGGTTAGTTTTACCTTTTACTCGGTAGGCTGCTTCAAAATGATCGGTTTCACCGTAAAAATGTTTATTTAACGCATCGCGAACGCGTGCTTGATCCATTGGGTGAATATTACTCTCTTCTCCCTCTTTACCGGAACGTTGTCCATCTCTTGGAAACTCTAACGAGCCCCATATGTTAGAGCGGTATATTTGGCCGGTTTCGATATCCCAGTCCCACATTTCATCACCACTACCCCACAGCGACAATTTAAGCCGTTCTTCACTCTTGGCTATTTGAACCTGTATTTCACGTCGACGAAGCACCGTTTTTAGAATACTGATACCGATTAAAATGGCGATAAAAATATAAACGACTTTGGCTGGGGTTGACGACCACCATGGTGGGGTAATTTCTATTGCGATGGTCTTTTCTGGCCCTTTTTGTCCAGAAAAAGGGTCAATTGCATAGACTGCAAATTCGTAATCTCCTGGTGACAGGTTAGTATATGTCGCAGAGTTAATGCCTTTTGAATTGATTAATGCATCAGATAACCCACGCATTTGATATATATAATCAATATTCTTTATTTGGCTTCTAGGGCTGTTAAAAGATAATGTAAACGGATAGTCAGAGTATTTAAGTTTAATTTTGTCAGTTTTATCTATCTGTTTTTCTAATACGCTGCCATTAGGTGTTTCTGGAATGTTGAAAATAGATAACTGGCTAAGCGTTACTGTGGGATAAGTACGGTTCTGAATAAAGGTGCTAACTTCACTAATCGAGAGTAAGCTTATTCCAGAGATACCTCCAATATACACTTGATCTCCAATTCTTAGGATTGAATGAGTATTGTATTCACCTTGAATACCCAATTCTTTAGTTAGTATTGATGCGTCTTTTTCATTTTTATTTTTGAATATAACTTCATTAATTGACGATGCAACGATAAAATCTTCACTCTGTTCGATAGAAAAAATGGGCTTGTTATTGTTGTATATCTCACTTATTGCCCCATTGCTAGAGGCTTTAACGATACTGGTTCCTGTCCCAAACAGTATTTCATCATTAAAAATATTGATACATAGTACCATCTGCTTTGTATAGACAGGGGTAGAGATGTTGTTTGATAACTTAAATAGGCCTCCTTGAGTTGCAACATAAAGCTGATTGTTAAATTGTTTTATGTCAAAAATTGGGTTACCTATATCAACTACTAATTCTTCTATAGCACCTGTATCAATGTGATACTTTATTAAGCTTCCTGTAGTTGTACCAAAAAATACATATTCAAAATCGTTAGTAACTTGTGTTGCGAAAAACACACCTTTTAAAATTTTTTTAACGCTTCCATTTTTAGTATTTAATAATAGAAGACCTTCGGCACTGGCTATGAATAATTCATTACCGATAATAACGGATGACTTAGGCCCTTTTACTTTGGAGTCATATTTTTTAAGTTTATTAAGTTTTAAATCGAACACAGTTACTAAAGGGTTGTCACCACTAACTACTATATTTTCTTCCTTGTCTGAGTATATAGACCAAACATTACCGTTTTTGATGGTTTTTGTTCTGACCAAATTCCCAGTGTCACCTATAATGATGAAGCCAGTATTCTGGTCTGTAATAAATGTTTTAGTTCTGCCTCGAATTATTCTTGGGTGCTCTAATTTTTTCCCTAAATCATTAATTACGCCTAGCTTTTGAGGGGGAGTAGCTCCATTAAGTATATAGACAGTATCTTCATTTAAGGCAGCGTGATAATTTGGAGCGAGAGTTACACTTTCAAATGATTTATCAAAGATTTTTAAGAGGGTGCCATTTTCATACATTAATGTACTTCTGTCGTTAAAAATATATAGGTTGTTGCCAATTACTTTTGTTTCATTTGAATGTTTTGCTATTTCATTGATGGAACCTGAAACTGAAAAAATGCTGCCTTTATCATTTCTTAAGAATAAAGTGCCGTCAAAATACAAAGTGCTTCTTACTATTCCAAACTGACCAGTATAGCTATCCTCTAAGGATAGCTTTTTATTGCTCAGCTCATTGACCACATAAACAGTGTTTTTAGTACCGATGTAAATGCTGCCATCATGCTCATTGATACTGGTAACGGCTTCGTTAATTTCAAAACCTAGTTTGCTAGAAAAGACTATTTTGTCGCGTATAGGGTCGTATATCGACAGGCCTTTATCGGTACCGATAAACATTGAGCCAGATTGACTAATATAGAGGCTGCGAATAAAAGCGCTGGCTAACTCATTGCGCTCAGAAGGGAAGTAATGCTTAAAACTTTTACCGTCGTAGCGGTTTAGGCCATTAAATGTCCCTACCCAAACGTAGCCGTCTTCGTCTTCGACAATTGATGACACGTTGCTTTGTGATAAACCTTCAGGAACCCCAAGTGAGACTGAGTTAAGTGTGAATGCAAATGCAGATGAGGTAGCGGATAAAAATATGATGAAAAAAAGCGCTGTTTTGATTAGGTTTTTAGGCATAATTTTTGTTTTATTTTTAGCCAATGTTGTAAGGAAACAGTATGTAACCCTTACTTTTTCAGAAAGTGAAGTCAATGTCAAAAACCTTGGTGCTTTTTGTAGCCTTTTACCGTAATTAGTACGTAGCGTGTTCGAAAAACGTCCTATATAGCTTCGGGTTAATGCATTTTTATTCAATTTAGCTGTTTGATCGCGGATGCCGTATTAGCATTGAAAAGCCTCGGCGATTAGTCGCTTGAAGTATCAAAACCATTTGATTAGTAATCAAACTGTTCTGCTTGTCGCTTAAATGCGCGGAGATCTAGGATCATATTGTCAGATTTTAGAGGCGTTTGTGCTTGGTGTAATTCACCTGTACTAAATAGTACGAGTCGATCGCAGTGCTTTGTGCGCATTTTTTTCATGATGAATTTAATCAAGTCTGAACGTGTCAGCTGGTTGATTTGTGCCACCACGCTTTCTCTTTGGTTAAACGAAAAGTCTTTATTGCCAATGCTAGACCAGTAACGTTGACTGCGGGTTTTTAAGTTGGGGTCATGCTCCATGACTTGGTTCATCAAGCCTGTTTTTGTCGACTCCCACTGGTCATTGGTGATTTGTAAAACTCCGTAGGTAAAGTCAGCGATAAATTCATCGATGGCTTCAAGTAATACTTTGGGACCAGTATTGGGGGATTGAATATAAAAAATAATGCCTGGATAGCGATTCAACGGTAAATAACCGGTGCCGACCATATAGCCTAATTGTTTTTGGGTTCGAAGTTCGTGGAAAAAAGTGGAAGACATAGTGTGGTTCAGTAAGCTGAACAGTGCCATGTTTTCTGGCGTTGCAACGTCAGACTGATAGTAAACAATAATACTGCTATCTTGATGCTGGGTTGTTATTTCTCTTAGTAAGGTGCCTTTGTGTGATAGGTCGATTAACTCTCTTGACGACTCAGAGCTGGGCGAGGTGACTAATGATAGAATTTTGCTGAGTTTACCACCGAGCTTTTTGGCTTCAGTTTTAAGCCAGTCTCCATAGACAAGACCTTCTAGGTGGATTTTTTCGTAAAAACTTTCAACATGATCATGCAGGTCGTCTAGGGTGATATCTTCGAGCTGTTCGGCCATTCGCGCAGGTTCAAAACTACGTTTTTGTAAGGTCACCGTTAAGCTGGTAAACAGCTGAGAAATAGGCTTTGCTTGAGTATGGTTATACCAGCTGCGCAAAATTTGGCGTTTTATTAGGTCAAAGCGTTTTTGTGTAAAATTACGTTCCCGCGCTTTTTCAATAACTAATGACAGCAAAGACTCTTGTTTACCTGTAAAGCCTGTTAAATGTAATGTTATGCCGCCTTGGTGCGGGTAGATATTATAACTGAGCCCTGCGACCTCGGCTTGATAAGTAAATTCGGTGAGGTAATCTAATAGCATTTCAACATAGAGCCGGGTTAAAGCTGCGTGTTTTGGCGATGCTGCTGCGTGTGCTGAGTCTAAAGAAAGGTATAAGTGCCCTTTAGGGACATTAAATTCATCATCTTTTTTATGCCAAATACGATAACCATTCTCTTGTGACACCACTTTGGGAACCGGGCCGTCGCTTTTATCTGCTCTTGCAACACAGTGGTCGATGATAAATGGATTTGGCGCGGGTAAAGTGAGTTCAGAGCGAACATTGGGCGTTATCCATCGCTGAATTTCATTATTGGATAATTTACGGATCTGGTAAGGCGAATGATACCAAGCTGCTTGGGTGTCGGTATCTAGCTCGGGCGCAATAAGTTGCAAACGCATGTTGGTCGGTGTCATTAAGGCTAGAAGTGCCTTTGTATCGCAGACATTGAGTCCATTCATCCGGTAATCACCAAAAACAACGTCTTCGATGTCATAGTGATGCATATTAATACTAAGGTGGCTGGCTAAATCGAGCGCTTTAACTTGTTCTTGAAATTGAAACGCAACTTTTAATAGCGCGGCTCTTTCGTTGTAGCGCCAGTCATTCAGTCCGGTATTTTTGATAAGTTCGATATATTCAAAAGTGCAATCTATAACGTCTTTTAAGTTATTTAAGCCCCGGTCAGTAAGCTGGATACTAATATTGTAATCTTTGAAGTTATAACCGTTAACTCCACCACCTGCAGACAAATTGTTGGCTAAGCCCTGTTCTTTTAAATATGACAACAGACTGCCTTTTCCCTCATAGCCGATAAGGTGGCTGATAAAGGTTAAAGGTTTGTGTTTATAAAATGGTTCTAGAGCTGGTAAGGCAAAAGTGATAGCAATTCTGCGTTGCTCTTTTAAGGGGACGATATTGATTTGTGTTTGCAATTGTTCGGGCTGATAAATCGGTGTCGCTGGGTATGAAACTCTTGACGTTTTGCGTTGGAGGATCGCACTAAAATAGGTTTGTGCAAGGGTCGCTAATGTTGCTAAAGACTCGGGGGCAACAAGGCAAAGTGTCATTTTATCAGCACTGTATTTTTGCTTATAAAAATGGATTAACTCTTCGCGTAACGTTTGTTCATCGCCTGCAAGGGTTTCCAGGTTACCTACTGAAAACTTGCTAAAAGGGTGGGCTGGGTTAACGGTTTCTTTTTGCACTTGATATACGCGTCTAACATCGTCTTTTAGCTTCATGCTAAATTCTGACTCAATAGCGTGACGTTCTCGATCGACTAGGGCTGCATCAAATAAAGGTGCAATGAAAAATTGACTAAAACGGTCGAGCGAAGCTTCAAATTGGTGGGCATTAATACTGTAAAAAAAATTGGTGTGCTCAGTACCAGTCCATGCGTTATTAGTACCGCCATGCTGGTTAATAAAAGCCGAGTATTCACCAGAGTCTGGATATTTTTTGGTGCCGAGAAAAAGCATGTGTTCAAGAAAATGGGCCATGCCGGGACGCGCAACTGGGTCGTCAAAGTGACCGACGGCAACCGCCATCGATGCAGCAGCTTCAGTTGACTGAGGGTCTGCGACCAAGAGCACTGCTAACCCATTGTTTAAGGTTATATGCTGATATTGTCGGTGGTCATTCGGGCTGGTAATAACTTTTCTGCTATTTGGCAAGGGTATTGCTCCAATTTTCGAACAGTATTTAACCTAGGTAATGATTTTAGTGATCTCTTGCTGATAAAGCACGTTAACTTACATAATTAACATCGGCTAAATATCAGTATGCTAAAGAGTCGGGTGGAGTGCTATCAAAGCCTAGCTCACTGTAATTGGTTAACTTGCCATCATTTTGGTTTATCTTCAAATACAACATCACTAAGTGGTTGAATATTCGTCGCCTTGCTGTTTATTGCTGCAATTTAGTGTCAATAACAGTAAATACATATTGCTCTAAATGGTTTTTTTAAAGTAATGCTTTGGAGACATGAGGTTAGATTGCTTGCATTTACATCGCGTTGTTTTGTTTACTAAATTAATGAATTAGAAGCGTTAATATTAAATTTAGCTTGTGAAACTGATTTGCTTTTTCCTTATTGTTACGCTTCATTATGGCTTTGTCAGTTTGCTATAACAGCTTACTTAATAACCTTGAGTTTAACGCTGGTATGTTGGCGTTACTGTAACGCTATAAATTTAGTGAAAAAGTTGACCTATTCGACTAATGAATAATCAAATAACAGTATGTTACATCTGAGTTTAAGACTACAATTAACCAAAATTTTAAAGGGTTGGGAGTAGCAAGTAATAATGCAGCTATTTTTAATGCGACATGGCGAAGCCGGCTTTAATGCACATTCAGACCGAGAGCGCACATTAACGGATCTTGGACGGCTTAATGTTCGCGCTATGAGTCAATGGTTAGGGCAGAGTGTGGCAGAGTTCGATTTAGTGCTGGTAAGCCCATATCTTCGAGCTCAGCAAACTTGGCAGGAGTTACGCCCTCACTTTTCAGAACCAAGCCAATGGTTGACGTTAGATGATCTTGTCCCAGAAGGTGACCCTGCCAAAGTGGCGGATGTAGTGATGGCTTATGCAGAGCACTTTAACGCTAAAAAAGTGCTGGTATTAGCGCATATGCCATTGCTGGGTTATTTAGTCAGTGAATTAGTGGCTGGGGTAGAGCCTCCGCTATTTGCCACTTCGGGAATGACTTTAATCAATAAGCAAGCGTCAGAGGCCTCTGTCGAATGGCAACGAGCGCCGCATATGCTGAGCGAGTGAGGCTTATAGCGGTATAAAAATGAGTCCATGGGGACTCATTTTTATTTATGGCTTCAAACTATTTAAACCACGCGATGTATGTTAATTATACAAACTATGTCGTCAACAATTTTGAGCCATTAACGGCGGTAGGGTTGGTCGCCAATATCAATTAACACCAGCAATGCAGCGTCGCCACCCCATTCTTTTGTAGCCTGATGAAAAGCTTTTATATGTGGGTGCTGCGCCAGCCACATGGGAATATTTTGCTTTAAAATGCCAGTTCCATGGCCATGCATAATGCAACAGCAGTGAATTTGTTGCTTTATACAGGCTTGAATAAGGGCTGCAAGTTCCAGTTTTGCTTCTGATTGCCGCATACCATGCACATCTAGTAATAGATCCGGCACGTAGTCACCACGACGTAAACGTTTCACTTCAAAACTGTCTATATCATCTCTTGCCCATTTCATCGGGCCAAATTCAGGCAGTAGTGGTTGATAAGTATCGGAAAAAAAGCTGTCAGCATGCAGCTGCTGCTCTTTTTCTTCGACGACTTTGCGATTTTTAGGGGCTGATTTGAAATGGTGTTTGTTTTGCTCAAAAGGTTTCATCCCTTTGGTAAGCTCTGCAAATAGTGCCAAATCATCTTTGTCGGTATTTTTATTCATAAGCCTATTTTATTGAATCCGATGCCATATGAATAGAGTTCAGTTACAATGAAGCGGAATTAAAATGTTGGAGTGAATTTTGGATAAGATTTTTGTTGATGAAGCCGTAACTGAATTAAGAACGATTGGTGATATGTTGCGTTGGGGTGTGAGTCGTTTTAATGACGCGAATATCTACTACGGACACGGTACCGATAATGCGTGGGACGAGGCCATTGCTTTGGTTTTTCACGCATTGCACTTACCTGAAGAACTAGGGCAACAAGTTATTCATTCAAACTTGACGATCAGTGAAAAACACAAAATTGTAGAGTTGATTATTCGCCGTGTAAGGGAGCGCTTACCCGTACCTTACTTGACCAATAAAGCCATGTTTGCTGGCCTTGAGTTCTACGTCGATGAGCGTGTGTTGGTGCCACGTTCACCAATTGCTGAGTTAATCGCTAACCGCTTTAGCCCATGGTTGTATAACAAACAAGTTAACCGTGTAATGGATTTATGTACTGGCAGTGCTTGTATTGCTATCGCCTGTGCGTATGAATTTGAAGATGCTGAAGTCGATGCTTTAGATATAAGTGCAGACGCGTTAGAAGTTGCGCAGATAAACATTGAAACGCTTGGCGTGATGGAAAGAGTCTTCCCAATGGAGTCTGATCTATTTTCAGCGATCCCTAAAGGTGCTCACTATGATTTAATCGTGTCAAACCCGCCTTATGTTGATGCTGAAGACATTGGCGATATGCCTGATGAATTCCATCATGAGCCAGAAATTGGTTTGGCATCGGGCCGTGATGGACTAGATCTGACTAAACGTATTTTGGCCAACGCAGCTGATTACCTGACTGAAGATGGTTTGTTAGTGGTTGAAGTGGGTAACTCAATGGTACACATGATTGAGCAATTCCCTGAAATACCTTTCACTTGGGCAAGTTTTGAACATGGCGGTGACGGAGTTTTCATTCTAACGCGCGACCAACTACTTGAAAATGAATCACTATTTGCGATATACAAAGATAGTGAATAATGGCTGTTAGCCACAAAACACTCTGTGGCAATCAAATAAGAGTACTTAACGGTTTATTACCGTAAGTACTCTTTTTATCATTAAAATTATATTCAACATTGAGGTATAGAAAACGGATGTCGGGAAACAGTATTGGACAAAATTTTGTTGTCACTACATTTGGTGAAAGCCATGGTGTTGCCTTAGGTTGTATTATTGACGGTTGCCCTCCAGGTATCGCGTTAAACGAAGCCGATATGCAGCTTGATTTAGATCGTCGTCGCCCAGGTACTTCGCGCTATACCACTGCGCGCCGAGAACCCGATGAAGTTCGTATTTTATCGGGTGTATTTGAAGGTCAAACCACGGGCACTTCAATTGGCTTATTAATTGAAAACACTGACCAACGTAGTAAAGACTATTCCAATATCAAAGACTTGTTCCGTCCTGGGCATGCCGACTATACCTACCAGCAAAAGTATGGTGTTAGAGATTATCGCGGTGGTGGTCGCTCTTCAGCCCGTGAAACTGCTATGCGCGTTGCTGCTGGCGCAGTGGCTAAAAAATACCTTAAACAAGTGCATGGGATCGAAATTAACGCATATCTCTCGCAACTTGGCCCGATTAAGGCTGAAACCATCGATTTTAATGAAATCGAAAACAATGCTTTTTTCTTTCCTGATGTGACCAAGTTAGATGCATTAGATGAATACATGCGTGACCTTAAAAAGAGTGGTGATTCTATTGGCGCTAAAGTGTCAGTGGTTGCTACCGGAGTACCCGTTGGCCTAGGCGAGCCGGTATTTGACCGACTTGACGCCGAAATTGCCCATGCGCTTATGGGGATTAATGCGGTTAAAGGTGTCGAAATTGGCGATGGCTTCGAAGTCGTCAACCAAAAAGGCTCTGAACATCGTGATCTAATGTCACTTGACGGTTTTGCCTCTAACCATGCTGGTGGCATTTTGGGCGGCATATCATCGGGGCAACCTATCGTGGCGCACATTGCGATGAAGCCAACATCGAGCATTAGTGTTCCGGGCGAAAGTATTACGGCAACCGGCAAAGAAGCGGAAGTGGTCACTAAAGGCCGCCATGATCCTTGTGTTGGTATTCGCGCCGTGCCAATTGCTGAAGCAATGCTTGCGATTGTTTTAATGGATCATTTATTACGCCATCGTGCACAAAATATGGATGTGAATAGCAGTACGCCTATTATCGGAATGCGTTAATGATCCAACCAAAAAACACAGAGCAGCAATTACGCTGGCTCTGTGCTTGTTATTTCTTTTTCTTTTCTATTCTTGGCATCATGGTGCCGTATCTCGGCGTATTTTTTGATAGCCGAGGTTTTAATGCCCAAGAGATCGGTTTTTTATTAGCTATTTTGATGGGCACTCGCATTATTGCGCCCAATATCTGGGCGGCAGTAGCTGACCGAACCGGCATGCGCGCCGAACTGGTGAAAATCGGTGCAGGTGCTGCAGCATTATCCTACCTTAGCTTTTTTTATGATGGCGGCCTGATTTATCTGGCGATTAGTCTCACGGTGTATACTTTTTTCTGGAATGCCATTTTGGCGCAGTTAGAAGTCATTACACTCGAAACTTTAGGTGACAACGCGGCTCGATATGGCGCCGTACGCAGCTGGGGCAGTGTTGGTTATATCGTGTTGGTCATTGGAGCGGGTTTTGCAATTGAGCAATTAGGGGCACAAATTTTACCTTACATTGGTATGGCGTTATTTATCGGTATGTTAGCCTGCGCGTTACCACTACAGGTTAACAGTGTTGCGGTGCAACCTATCGTTAAGCGGCCACCACTGAGGTTAAACCGCGCAGTGATCTGGTTTTTGGTATCAGCAATGTTATTGCAAATGAGTGCAGGACCTTTTTATGGTTTCTTTGTTTTATACCTAAAACAAGCAGGATATACCGAAACCGTTGCGGGTGTTTTTGTGGCGCTAGGCGTCGTGGCCGAAATTGTTATGTTTATGTATGCCCCCAAACTATTGGGGCGTTTTGGGGTTAAACTTTTGCTGCTCATCAGTGTGGCATTAACCGTGGTACGTTGGTTGTTACTCGCTTTTGGTGTTGATAGTTTATTGTGGTTAAGCCTGAGCCAATTATTACACGCATTTACATTTGGTTTGACCCACGCAGCGTCGATTCAGTTTGTGCATAAAAACTTTAATATTAGCCGTCGTAGCCAAGGGCAAGCGCTATACGCCAGCCTCAGTTTTGGCGTGGGCGGCTCAATAGGTACCTGGTTATGTGGCATGATTTGGGGCGATGGAACCGGTGCCCAGATGACTTGGGTTTTTGCTGCCTGTTGCGCGGTATTGTCGATGCTTGCTGTGTTATTGATCCCGACATCGCACACTAAAATTAAGCGTGAAGCTAGTTCTGCCTAGCATTTATAAACCGCGGCGTCAGTAATAGCGTGATGCGATATGAAGAATATGGAGTTGATTGGGTGAGTAAATTTCGTCTTGGTTTATTGATTAACCCACTGGCAGGGTTAGGCGGCAGTGTCGCGCTTAAAGGCAGTGACGGTGTGGCTGCTTTGGCACTAGCAAAAGGCGCAATACCAAAAGCACACTTACGCATGCAGCAAGCGCTCAACGTTATTTTATCCTATAAAGAGCAGATAGAAATCATTACAGCCTCGGATGAGATGGGGGAGCGGTTAGCTCGTGAAATGGGCTTTGAGGTGCGCGTCATTTATCAAGCGCCACAACAAACTGCCGCCACAGATACTCGGCAAGTGGTTAACAAGCTATTGAGCGAAACGCTCGACTTACTATTGTTTGCTGGAGGAGATGGCACTGCACGTGACATATTTGCCGTTGCAGATGATAGTATTCCGGTTTTGGGCGTGCCTGCAGGTGTTAAAATTCACTCCGGTGTTTACGGTATTACGCCCAATGCTTCGGGTCGTGTGGTAAAAATGCTGCTCGAGGGTGAATTGGTTAGCCTAATGCACGCCGATGTGATGGACATTGATGAAACTGCTTTTAGGGCCGGCGTGGTTAAAGCTAAACGATTTGGTGAAATGTTGGTCCCCGCAGAGCCTCGCTACGTGCAAGCCGTTAAAATGGGTGGGAAAGAGAGCGACGAGTTAGTACTTGCTGACATTGCAGCTGAAGCCATAGAGCTTATGGACAGTGATTTGAGTATTATAGGGTCGGGGAGCACCGTCGCGGCGGTAATGGATGAACTTGGACTTGAAAACACCTTGCTTGGCGTTGATTTAATTAAAGGTGACCAATTAATTGCGAGTGACTTATCAGCAAAGCAATTACTTGCTTACACAACACAGCACAATGCGAAGCTGTTTATTACATTAATCGGTGGTCAAGGGCATATTCTCGGGCGGGGAAATCAACAATTATCGCCTGCGCTCATTCGGCAAGTGGGTAAAAGTAATATCATTATTTTAGCGACTAAAACAAAGCTAAAAGCACTTGAAGGCCGACCATTAATTGTGGATAGTGGCGACCCAGAACTCGATAAAGCACTGACTGGCTATTATAAAGTCGTGACGGGATATCATGATTATGTGATGTATCAAGTCGCGAACCCTGATCTTGCTGACTAGTTGAGCTGCCTAAGTAAGTTATAAATTGAATATTGGAATGATTCCAATAGAGTTAAGTACGTGGAGACCTCAATGTTAGAGATGTATGAGCAAACACTGCAACAGTGGATTGAAAGTATTGTGGCTGAAGGCGATGATGATGCCTTATTTGCAAGCGGGTATCTTCAAGGTCATTTTGCCGTTGTATTATCGCAGTTAGAAGTTGAAGCTGACCATGGGGTGCAAGCACTGGCTCAAAAAATGGTGGCTTGCCTTGCGCTAGCAAGAGAAGAGTTAGACGATAAAGATTATGCATTGGTAAGCGATGCTTGGTTAGATTTAAGTAGTCAAATAGCTGCTTAAGTTTTGAGTTAATTGGTGCATTTGAATGTGCTCGAGAGTGTTAGATTGAGTAATAGAGTTATGAGTAGCAAGCAATACAGCGCTATTGGGTTGGTTAATCCAAAGAGCCCAACTAATGTTGGCGGCATTATGCGCGCGGCGGGATGTTATCAAGCCGATGCCGTATTTTATACCGGCAAACGTTATCCGTTGGCGGCCAGTAATGGGACTGCGCAATATAATACCGACACCAAAGCGGCCAGCGAAAAAATCCCTTTAACTGGGGTTGAGTCATTAGTTGATGCTATTGACGCTGATGTCAGCATTATTTGTGTTGATTTAGTTGAAGGCGCCATTCCTTTGCCCGAGTTTGAACACCCTGACAAAGCGATTTATATTTTCGGCCCTGAAGATGGTACGATTAGCCAGCAAGTCATTAATCGAGCTGATGCTGTTGTTTATGTGCCTACCGTTGGCTGTATGAACTTAGCCGCATCTGTTAACGTGCTACTTTATGACCGCTTAGCGAAATCAAACGTCACCGTTGTAGGTGATGATCTGATCCGTCGCAGCCGTGATAAAAATAACCGGGTTAAAGTAAAACGCTAACAGCGTTATTCATTCTATTTAAGCCGCTTACTCAAAGTGGCTTTTTTTTTGCGTAAGCATTAGTTAATTACCCGATGTTTAATATTGAGCATTGATTTTTGTCATCGCTAACAGATCGGCTGCACTGGTAAGCGCAGCTTTAGCAGTTGTATTGAGCGCATGGTAATTGCCGTGTAAAAAAGTATATTTTCGGCGGCAACGCGGTATAGCACTTCAATATTCACCGGTTTTAACATCATTTTGTGATTTTCAAAATAGAACCGGACTTATTTTTGTGTCGCTAGTCGTTGATAAATTCGTTATCTAATTGATTAGTATAGGCTGTTTATAACTTTTGCTGAGATTGACTAGGACGTGAGACAGATTGGGCTGCAAGATGAATTAAAGTTAATTATTGTCGATATGGCTCACAAATTGACTATTTGTTCTAACGGTAACGGCTTTAAAATCATTCAAAAAGAGGTAGCATTCAAGGTAATGGATTTATAAATTGGACAATACGTTATGCCTAGTCTAGATGACCTTCATCTCTTTGCTTACACTGTACAATATAAAGGAATTAGCGCCGCGGCAACCAAATGTAACCTCCAAAGAAGTAAGGTAAGCCGTCGACTACAAGAGCTAGAAAAGCAGCTCGGTTATCAGTTGTTAATCCGCACCACCCACAATATTGAACTCACCGAACACGGCAAATGGTTATATAACGAGGTAGCTTCCCGCCTTAATGCACTTGAAACCGCAATGGGCCACCTTGAAGAACAAAATAAAGAACCAAAAGGCAAGCTGCGAATAGCAATCCCTCCCGTACTCGGTGTGACTGATTTTTTTACCCATATTATTGAGTTATACACGAGCTTATACCCTGGTGTACTTATTGAAATTGAACACCAAAAGCAAGCCGTTGACTTGATCCGTACCAATACCGATATTCAAGTCTTGCCGTCATATTGCCCGCCGATTAATGACGATTATGTGCAACAATACTTCATCGACTTACCTTGCTCTATGGTCGCAAGTCACAGCTACATTGAAAAAATGGGGCGCCCAAGCTCTATTGAAGATCTGGACAACCATAAATTGCTTGGCAATCGATATTGTAAACAGTGGCTACCTAATTATATTGGTTACTATGTGTATAGCGAGGATTTGCATCTGTTACGAAATCTAGCAAGAGATGGCAAAGGCATTGTAGTGCTGCCAACGGTAATGTTACAAAATGGGATTAAAGAAGGGCTATTTGAACCGTTACTGTGTGAAAACCGCTTTCCAGATTTAAAAATCACTCTAGTGTATGCATCTAAACCATATTTATCGCAAAAGTGTCGGAACATGGTTAAGTTATTGCGTGAGACCGTGGTTGAAAAAGGCGTTGTTAGTTACCCCTCATAGCTATTTTAAATCGCCATATTTTTACAAATTGGCTGCGACTAAATTGAATACCGTGAAGCTGTTTAATGTAGATGCTGGCAAAGGTTTACCAGATAAAAAGAGTTAGCAATGTGTTTCTTAATCAGTCCATACCTATCATGTTAGTGGTACGGTTGCCTGTAAGGTATTACATTGCCAACTCATGGCTCACTTGTATGGCTTAACCTTTCAACATATCTTTTTTAAGTTGTTTATCTGTTGGTTTTTTGCCTAACCAAATCAACATCAGCGCCTTACGAAATGCTTCATCTTGGGTAAAAGATAGCTGCTGGCCATTTTTATAGCTGTAGACTCCTTCTTGAGGAATACTGACAAGCGTAAATTGATCGCCTTCTTTTATCTCTTCAGCAAAGGTAAATTTAACGAAGTTTTCAATGCTTGGAGCAATGGCGGAAGGATCCCCACCGGTTGCAAGATCAAAGCCATCGTTTAGGGCATTAGTGAGCTTTTCAGAGTTGATCATACCTGAGGTTATATTAAGGCGGATAGCACTTGCCATACTACCTTCAACAACCGGCGGCGCTTCATTTACCTGACTTTGGGTAAATAGCGACCCAACGTATAGATCCATGAAGAACTTGGACCGAACCCCCGCACCATTGAGCTGCATAACCTGCTCATTGACGGTAATTGACTCTGGTACATCAACATCGGCTACCGTTTTGGCCCATGCAGTTGTAGACATGAGTGATAGCATGACTGACGCGATAATAAATTGCTTTTTCATTATGACTTCCAGTTTTCTATTTTAATAGTAAAAGACTGCTAACAATTAAAATGCGTAGTTGTACTCAACCCACAATTTGTCGCTGCTACCCTTGTCTGAATACGAGTGGTAATTAAAACGAATATTTTGAGTTGGAGTAAGTTGGTAGCCTAATGTGAGCTCAATTTGTTGTGGGCTAATTTGCAGGCCACCTTCTGCAATGCTCTCATTCCAGCTTTTACCATTTATTTCATCGGTATAGCTCCAAGAACCTAATAGCCACCATGTTTCGTTAAACTTGTAGCGTGCATAGATTTTGGTAGTGAAAACCGTGGACGCAATGTCAACTCCACTGCTTGATAAGTTGGTCACAGACTCAGGAAGCCCTGCAGCAGCACCAGTAGTGTCACTAAAGTTGTCCTCCATAATGACTCCACCCACCAAAATCACAGGCCAGATATAGCCATTCTCACCTACAGGAATGGTAGCTAAAGCCCCGGCCTGGACAATTGCCATTTGGCCAAAGAACGGATGATCTTTAACGACAGCATCAACCATATGCCCTAAGCCATTGGTGGTGTCTAATGAGCCGTAGCGGAAACGGTAGTTGGTGTTAGTTGTCTCACCATCCATGGTCATAACACCAGATTTTATGCCAGAAAACTGCGGGTCGCCGCCTTCTTGGTCAAAGATATCGTTGGCTTCAAAAATAAGGCCTGACTTACGATTCGAGTCAGCGCTCGATAGGGTATACATCGCTTTCAGGCTTACGCCCTTATTACCATAGCCGGCACCCAAAGCTGTGTAAGCTTCGGTAGGACTAGACATATCGATCTCTTCTGCAGCTAATGCATAATTTGAACTAAGAGCGGTGGTAATTGCCAATGCTAAAAGGTACTTGTTCATAGGTAGAGACTCCATTATAAGTAATGAATTAATAAATTATTTATTGCTTTGATGCCTTAGCTGAGGTGGATACCACCTCAACCAAGCACGATTAACGTTAATTATTTGATTGAGCCTGAAAGGGCTTATTTAGTTGGGGCAACATAACCTTCTTTTAATGCCGCAACTTCATGGTATGCAGGTAAGTCGGTGTAAAGCTCGTCACGAAGAGCGCTGAGTTTACGGCTTCTAATTCTGCGGAATTGGTAGACAAACACTGCAACATTCACAACGAAACTGAGGATAGAGATGAACCAAAGCGCTTCAACATTGCCTGATGATTTAACAGCAAACTGAGACGAATCAACAAATGATGGGAAGGTCATTACAAACATCATCCAAAAGGCTAGGGTGTGTGCACGATGTTGTAACCAACCCCCTTTTTGAATGAAAAAGGCAGGAATAGTACATGAGATAAGTAACGCGGCGCCGGCATAAAATGCATGGTCAGGTACACAGTTGTATACGTAAGCAAAGTTCCATAAGTCATACGCGATGATCCAGAACCACAACATGTCAGGCCAAAGCATGTCTTTAGATTTTTTAGTGCTAACAAAAATCCCAACCCAACCACATATGGTAACAATGTTGAGGATCCCTGCAACGCCGTTAAAGATGTTCCATAAACCACCTTGGATCATCATGCCATCGTGAAGGCTTGGTAAACCGAAACTCGACACCTGAAAATCACGGATCACAGCCTCTAGAATGTTAAAGCCAAGAATGAAAGCAGGGAAGAACAACATGTATTTGTTGTTCACTGCACCTTTAATATATCGAAGTGCCATAAAGCCAAGACAACCCGCTAAACATGAGTAGACTTTAGCCCAGTGAAACCATGTTCCGACGGTAGAACCTTCGGCAGTAGTCGTTTCTTGCCAAACCGTAAAAGTTAATACGATAGGCAGTATTACAAAACTGGCAATACCAGCCCACATACTGCGCCTAGATACTTCATTTAAAATGATTAATCCGGCCAGTACCGCGAACCATGCCAAGATATGGTGCGTTTCAAGTGATTCAAAGAAAAACATAGCTATACCTCATAAAGTAAAAAAATTCATATCTAAAAAGCGCAATCATTTCAATTGGATGAGGTCGGATTGATGCTTTTTAGGCTATGAGGGCTATGTTAAATCAGTCAGAAAATTTCTAGTAGAGTGTAATATGAGCGATAAGCGTCCTAAAAATAGGACAACACCGAATGGCTAAAAATTAATAGGCACAAACTAAGTTGTTTATTGGTATGTGCTTAATCATGCGGAAGATAAAACAGCAGTTATGTTGCTAACGGTATAAGGCAGTGTGCAGCTATAAAGCCTAAGTAAAAGTGCTTAAGCTGAGAATTAAAATATCGACTAAGTGGTAGCCCGGCGCCGTTGGACATTAACCGTTGGTTAAATTTATGGGTTTGCCTTTTAGCAGTTTTCGCATCCACATTCTGTTTGGGCTTAATAGCGCTATAAAATCAGAGCTTAACGGAATGACATCACCACAAATTTGCGCCGCGAGCGCCTCTGCGGCAAGCGGGCCAGAGCTTAAGCCTCGTGAACCGAGCCCTCCCAATATATACAGCCCATCATGAACGGGTGCAGGAGTGTTTTGCCAATAAAGCCGGCTTTCAGGCGTGAGTTGATGTTGCTCATAGTGGGCTAACATAGTGGGCACATTGGGTACAGGCCCCATCATCGGTGCGTGATCTCGGGTGACCATGCGTACCCCAACTCGAGCACTATGTTGAGTGATATCGATGTTACTATGCCAAGCTTTATCTAAATAACTGTGCTGAATTTTATGTAAATTATCAACTTGTTCCTGCGGGCTATAAGTTAAATTGCTTGGATCTTTGACGTAACTAGCACCTAAACAATGCAGTGCATTATTTGCCGGGGTCATATAACCGTGGGCACAAAGTACAGTGCTCAACTTAGACAGTGCAGCTCTGGCTGGAGCATGGCTTACTTGGCCCCGAAAGCCAGTTACGGCTAAATGCTGGGTTTGCTCAAAGCGGGTGAGTGATTTGCCGTTGGCAATGGCCACTGTTTTAAAAGGTCCTAATCGGTTTTTGGCTGTGACTAAAAACCACCCCGCAGCACTAGGCTCAAGGGCAATGATTTGGGTATTCAATTGCAGCGAAACATTGGCTATCTGGCTTGCTTGCTCAAAGCTGGCGACGGTTAAGTCTTGCGGAGCCACCCAGCCGCCGAGCGGATAGTAGATCCCAGCTTCATTGATTTCAACCCCGGCGATTTGGCTCGATTGCTTGGCATCGACCGCTTGCGCAATGTTATGGCACCAACGATAACCATGAATAATTTTTTGTACTCGTAAACGACTACGTTCATCGTGACCGGTATGCAGCACGCCACAAAGGTCAAAATCGATGTCGTGTCCCTGCTGACTTAACGAGATGAGACGCTGTAGACTAAATAAATAGGCTTGCTGAAAATACTGACTTAAGGTGTTGTTATCGGGCGTTAAAAGTGGGTAAATGGCGCCTTGCAGATTGCCCGATGCCGCTTGGGCTAACGCATTATCTTCGCAAAATACACTGACGTTTTTATGTCGTTCAGCCAGAGATAACACCAGGTTAGCAGCGCCAATGCCTCCGCCTATAACGGCAATGCTGTCGGTCGCGGTAGCACTGTTGATCGGATAAGGGCATTGCTTGTTGAGCTGTTGAGCTCTTAATGCTCGACGCTCCAGTAAAGGCACTTCATCGAGAATTCGAGTATGAAAAGAAGCTTTGCTACTAAAACCAACTGATTGACTCAGGGTTTGCAATTGTCGTTGGGTCGCAGCTGTGAGTTTACAGGAGACAAAACATTCGCAGTTGTCAGTGCTTAACTTAGCCATTTGCCAAAATACATTTTCATTGATACTGCCCGGATCAATATCGGCAGAGCAAATCCAGTGCTGAACTAGCGTTGTATCGGATGTGCTATTGCTGCTCCGCAGAGGGATTTGGCGTAACTGCTGTTCATAATCACCGAGGTGAAAATCAATACTCAACTGCCCTTGTCTCAGCTTTAGGCGCTGACAGCCTTCAATGGGTTGTAATGGATGACTGTGATGCGCTTGCAATAATTGTTTTAACATTTTTGATGCAAACAGTGCTGTAAGTTGTGAATCGATAACACTGAACACTTTTATCGTTAACTGACGACGCAACGAACCATAAAGTGGCGAAAGTGGTTCATAAGCAACAGGTGAGCTAAATGGCAGGAGCTTAATTATGTCAACAATCGTGTCCATTGACCCTACACCTAGTATGCCTATAACCGGGTTGTTAGCCTCTGTTTTAGATAAGATTGTCTCAATCTTTTTACTTACTGTCATGGTTACATCTTTAATGTTAAATTACCTGTTCATAATAATGGGGTAGGGTTTGTCGAGCTTAAGCTAAATTGTACATTTTAATGATGCATTTAAGTTAACGATTTTACTTAAGGTCTCATATTGAACATTATTTTGATGTTCTTTATGGAAAGCTGACCAGTTTAATGGATTAAAAGCGATACCATTGGCATAGCAAATAGGTACTACCTGTATAAAATGGATAGTTAATAATGAAAAGAGTCGTGATCACTGGACTTGGCGTTGTCTCAAGTATCGGTAATAACAAGCAAGAAGTCACTGAATCATTGAAAGCGGGTCGAAGTGGTATTACTCACTCCGACGAGTTTGAAAAAATGAAACTGCGCAGCCATGTTTGGGGCGATATCAAATTAGATCCTAAAGAACATATCGATCGAAAAGCACTGCGTTTTATGGGTAATGCGGCGGCATATGCTTATATCGCAATGTCAGAAGCGATTGAAGACGCGGGCTTAACTGAAGAGCAATATTCCGATCCTCGTGTAGGTATTATTGCCGGAACTGGCGGAGCGTCTTCTGCCAACCAAGTACAAGCAGCTGATACGCTGCGTGAAAAAGGCGTGAGACGTGTGGGGCCATATATTGTGCCGCGCATTATGTCGAGCACCGCCAGTGCTTGTCTTGCAACACCTTTTAAAATTAAAGGCATGAACTATTCAATTAGTTCTGCTTGTGCAACGAGCGCACATTGTATTGGTCATGCGGCTGAACTTATCCAAATGGGTAAGCAAGATATGGTGTTTGCTGGAGGCGCTGAAGAGGTCGATTGGACCTTAACAATGGGCTTTGATGCCATGGGCGCGTTGTCAACTAAGTATAATGACACGCCAGAGAAAGCATCGCGTACCTATGATGCCGACCGTGATGGATTTGTGATCTCCGGTGGTGGCGGTATTGTTGTGGTAGAAGAACTCGAGCATGCACTGGCTCGTGGCGCCAAAATTTATGCCGAAATTATTGGTTATGGCGCATCATCAGATGGCTACGACATGGTTGCCCCATCAGGCGAGGGCGCGGTACGTTGTATGCAGATGGCGCTAGCTGATGTGGATACCCCAATTGATTACATCAATACCCATGGTACTTCAACGCCGGTAGGTGATACCCGCGAATTAGAAGCCCTGCGTGAAACCTTTGGTGATAATTTACCGGCGATAGCATCGACTAAATCACTGACTGGCCATGCTCTTGGCGCCGCGGGTGCACATGAAGCGATTTATAGCTTAATTATGATGGAAAGCAGCTTTATTGCTCCAAGCATCAATGTTGATACGCTAGATGAAAAAGCGGCCGGCATGCCGATTATCACTGAAATGAAACAGCAAGAGTTGACGACGGTGATGAGTAATAGCTTTGGTTTTGGCGGCACGAATGCCACGTTAGTGATGCGTAAGTATCAGTAAATTGGTAGCTTAAATAAAAAGGAAGCCTTGGCTTCCTTTTTTTGTGTCTGTGGCAGGTAAAAATGAGTCTATGAGCGTGGATCAATCCCTCATTGTTATCAATCTTTACTATGCAATCAGTGTTTTAATGGGCAATTCATTACTCGTTATATAGGTGAGTAACTCGTCTTTTGACAGTTCATCAAGGCCCAATGCCGCTAATGTACGGCCTTCGGTAAAAAAATCTCTTGCTAAAATTCCACCGCACATTTCGATTAATCGATTACATTCAGGCATATCTATGCCAAATTTCTCACCCAGTGATGACAATAATGCCAGTCCCATCGGGACATCTTCAGTAACGTAGCGGTTATCAAAACTATAAGGCCCAGGCGGCGATGAAATTTTGTAGCTTTCGAACACCGCTCTAGGATCTTGATTGAGATCCTCTTCATTTCTAAATAAACAAGCTTGTAGATAGGGAATTGCTTTACAGCCTAGGGCAGACTGTACTGCCATTTTCTCAGCATCCAATTTCTCAATCATCAGCCATGCCATTTTAGTTGAAAGTGCATCTCGATACATATATGGCACTTCATCTGGATGATGTTTAGCACAGTATTCCAACATCGGATACATTACATATAAGCCAATCGTGTGGACAATGATGTTGGGGTTATGCAGAGCTGAGTCAAAGATATGCTTACGAGCGCTTTCAATGCCAATGTCGTAGGCTGGAAATAAGCGTGACGCAATGGCCATGCCTTCAACCTGTCTTGTTGCAGGAAAAAATGATAAGGCATTTCTGGCATTTTTAAATAAGACTTTTACCGTACCGGGTTCAACGACTCTAGCGTCGTTAGGCGTTGATTCGCCTTCGGCAAATATAGGGTTATTTGGACAATACTTACTGTAAAAAAGACTTCCTGCATAGCCAGGGACTAAGATCACGAGCTGATCATCCTGAAAATACTTTGCGATTCTTGCCGCTAAAGCAGGGTGGTAAGTGGTTTGTATAAACACCATTACGACATCCGCTCCCACTATCGCCTCTTTGGGATCACGCGTGATCAGTTCCAATGGTTGAAAAGTTTTTTCGGCATCATCAGCGCTATCGGTAAACTGGCCCTGCTTAGTGTTATCGACGCAGTATATCCCCTTATTTTTGACCATTGCTTCAAAGTGGTCATCATGAGTAATACGGTTCGATGTTTTCAGAAGTGTTACTTTATGTCCTGCTTCAGCAGCCATAAATGCACAAGCAGAACCTGCATTACCGGCTCCAATTATGGTGATTTTCATTTTATTCCTTTCTCTTTCTATTTTTATTCAAGATGTTATTAAATTAAGCCTCTTGAAAAGTCAGCCCTTGGAAATATGAAACGTGGAAATGTGAAAATGTGGAAACGTGAAAACGCGAAAACGTGAAAATGTGAAAACGTAAAAACGTGGAAATGTGGAAATGTGGAAATGTGGAAATGTGGAAATGTGGAAATGTGGAAACGTGGAAACGTGGAAACGTGGAAACGTGGAAACGTGGAAATGTGAAAACGTGAAAACGTGAAAATGTAGGAACGTGGAGAGTTAACCTTAAAGCTCATTGCATCATGGATCTAACAGTTCAAAAGAGCTGAACGATTAAGTTTATAATGCTGTTTGAGCTGACTTAACGGTGCCATTGTAGCCTATTTCGGCACGGGTATGTTGAGATAGCCGATTTTTTTAGGGCTTTAAGCAATAGTAGGCAAGGTTGAACGCACCGGTATCGGTTGTAGCGGAGATTATTAAATATCGCAGGGCGCTGTATTAACACCCAAATAAGAGAGGGGCGCTGCACTTAACATGTAATGTCACCGACCAGAGCAAGACGTCTAGCAAAGTTTAATAAATAAGTAATCGATTTGCAGCCCTCAAGCGTATAGACACTCAACTCATCGACTTAAAGGTCCATTATGTTTTCAATATTTAAAGCTAATCCAGTTAAAAAACTCAATAAACAGCTTGATCTAAAACTTGAGCAAGCAATGCATGCGCAAAGAAACGGAGACATTAAAGCTTATGCCCAATTGAGTCTTGAAGCTGACCTAATCGAAAAGCAAATTCAGCATCTGCAAATTTCCCGTTAAGTTTAAAATGAGCCGCTACGGCTCAATTATTCACTGAATATTAACAAATATATAGCGAGAGCTACATCGAGTCGGTTCGTTCGGTGATGCACTCGTAAGATCCCATCTCAAATTCACGACAGATCCAAGGCCTGTTTTCATAAATCAAGCGTATAGACACTCAACTCATCGACTTAAAGGTCCATTATGTTTTCAATATTTAAAGCTAATCCAGTTAAAAAACTCAATAAACAGCTTGATCTAAAACTTGAGCAAGCAATGCATGCGCAAAGAAACGGAGACATTAAAGCTTATGCCCAATTGAGTCTTGAAGCTGACCTAATCGAAAAGCAAATTCAGCATCTGCAAATTTCCCGTTAAGTTTAAAATGAGCCGCTACGGCTCAATTATTCACTGAACATTAACAAATATGAAGCGAGAGCTACATCGAGTCGGTTCGTTCGGTGATGCACTCGTAAGATCCCATCTCAAATTCACGACAGATCCAAGGCCTGTTTTCATAAATAGTGCATCGCAGGGTTTCACGATCTACGGCCGAACACCAACCGTCATCTAAACGTAGCATGGTTTCAGCGCCATATTCATCAACGGCAATGTGCTGTTTAGGCACGCCCGTATCAGTAATTATCATGACTTCTAATCGGCAGCAACAAGCTTGGCAGTTTGCACAGGTTACAGTAGTAGTGGGAATATTTTGGATACGAATGCTCATGCGGGTAGATTGTTACTCTGATACGACAATGCTCTATAGTATTCTATATTGGCGCGTTAATCGAAATTTGTTCTCGGTAGGTTCATTGTTTGACCATATTTATACCGGTTTTTATGTCGTTAATGGCCCCTTATTGCGTTTGGCCAATGATTAATTTTTTGTTCAATACGTTAAAACTGATTCATAAACTAATTGGTTAGCCATAAAAAAGCTTAGCCATTAAAGGAGGCTGTTTTGCACCTCCTTAGTTTTTTGTCGTTTAACTATATGCACCGCTAGCATATTGAAGTTCATAACTGTGGCTGTAAATTTCTAAAATATTACCAAATGGGTCTTCCATATAAATCATGCGATAAGGTTTTTCACCTGGAAAGTAGTAACGAGGTGCTTTCATGCGTTTCTTTCCGCCTGCAGCTACAATTTTATCTGCGAGCTCTTCAACATTCGGATCTTGCACACAAAAATGGAAGATCCCGGTTTTCCAGTACTCAAAATTATCTTTTGGGTTTTGTTGGTTTTTAAACTCAAATAACTCAACGCCAATGCGATCACCAGTGGATAAATGCGCGATTTTAAAACGTTCCCAACCGGCTCCAAATACATCGGTACACATCACCCCAATTGGGCTGTCATCTTCAATCACTTCAGTCGGTTGCATAATCACATACCAACCGAGCACTTCAGTATAAAATTGAACCGCTTTTTCTAGATCAGGTACAGAAATGCCAATATGTGAGAAAGTACGCGGGTAGGGCGTGTTGGTGTTAAATCGTTCGAGATCAGCATTGTTAGTTGCATCAGTAGGGGTACTCGTCGCTCCCATAACCGATGGCGCGGCAGAGGCGGCAACTGCTGCCGCAACACCCATTCCTACTGTTTTTAGCATATTTCTACGGTCTAGATTTAAATCGATACTGTTGTCATTTTTGCTCATTGATATAGTCCTTATTAACCACTGTAAACTTGATGAGCAAAGTCTATAGCGCAATAATCTTAATAAGAAATTATCAATAATTATAAATTTAATAATTATATGTAATGGATGTAGTGGCTTAACTGTGGTGATCCGTTGTGACTAATTTTAAATTAAAAACCTAAGTCTGAGAAAAACCGCCCCCGTTACGCTTTAGGGGATTGTTGATGAGTGATGAATATAAATCGAAGTCAGCGGCAAATAATACCAGTCTAGATTCTCAAGTTAACGCCAACTTGCTAGAATGCAACGATTAACGACCTTGTCCCCGCTTTAGGTAAATCATGAAAATTCTTGCAGATGAAAACATGCCATACGTTGAACAGTTATTTGGTGATCTCGGTACAGTTGAAACCGTTAATGGCAGGGAGCTCACCGCGCAGCAGGTTAGTGACGTCGATGTCTTGCTGGTAAGGTCGGTCACTAAAGTGAATCCACAATTACTGGACAAAGCCAACAAGCTTAAATTTGTCGGCAGTGCCACCATTGGCACCGACCATATCGATATGGATTATCTGGCCAGCCGCGATATTGCTTTTTCCAGTGCGCCGGGTTGTAACGCTACCGCCGTGGGCGAGTTTGCCTTTATCGCGATGTTAGAGTTAGCGCAGCGGTTTAATAGTCCGTTAAAAGGTAAAGTTGTGGGTATTGTTGGGGCGGGAAATACCGGAACCGCTACCGCTAAATGCCTTCAGGCTTATGGCGTTGAAGTTATGTTGTGTGATCCGCTGTTAGAAGCTGCAGGGGATGCACGTGATTTTGTTTCTTTAAACACCATTACCAGCACTTGTGATGTGATTAGTTTGCATGTGCCTATTACAAAAATCGGTGAGCATAAAACATGGTATTTGTTTGATGAAACTCGGTTAAATAATCTAAAACCCAACACCTGGTTACTTAATTGCTGTCGGGGTGAGGTTATCGACAATCGTGCTTTAATCAAAATCAAGCAACAGCGCGATGACATCAAGGTTGTACTTGATGTGTGGGAAGGTGAGCCTAACCCTATGGAAGAGTTAGTGCCATATATTGAATTTTGTACGCCGCACATTGCAGGTTACTCATTAGAGGGTAAAGCGCGTGGTACATTTATGCTCTATCAGCAACTAGCCAAAACACTGCAAATTAGCACAAATAAAGATATCACAAGCCTATTGCCCACATTATGGAGCCAACAGGTTTCACTGAACCAAATACCCAATGAAAAAGCATTATTGCAGTTGGTTCGGTTTGTATATGATTTGCGCGATGATGACGCATTATTTCGAAATAACTTCACAAAGCCGCACGGGTTTGATCATATGAGAAAAAATCACACCCATCGACGCGAATTTAGTGCATTAAAGGTAGGCAATATAGGGCAAACTAATGTAAATTGGTTATCCAATTTAGGGTTTTCAGGAGTCGAGCTGTAATTATGTCGCAGGAATATAATGTTGTCGTATTAGGTGCATCGGGCGCAGTGGGTCAAACAATGATTGAGATCCTAGAAGAGCGCAAGTTTCCGATTGCAAAATTGTTCCCTTTAGCCAGCAGTCGTAGCGCCGGTAATACGGTCAGCTTCCATGGTAAACAGGTCGAGATTTTAGACGTAGATACCTTTGACTGGTCACAAGCTCAAATCGGTTTCTTTTCAGCTGGTGGTGATGTCTCTGAAAAGTGGGCGCCAATTGCTGCAGAGCAAGGCTGTATTGTTATTGATAATACTTCACACTTTCGGTACGACATTGACGTACCATTAGTGATCCCAGAAGTGAATCCAGAAGCGATTGCAGATTTTAGAAACCGCAATATTATTGCTAACCCAAACTGCTCAACCATTCAAATGTTAGTCGCGTTGAAGCCTATTCATGATGCCTTTGGCATTTCGCGTATTAACGTCGCAACTTACCAGTCGGTATCAGGTTCTGGCAACAAATCTGTGAAAGAGTTAGCGGGCCAGTGCGCAAAATTATTGCAAGGTTTGCCAATTGAACCTGAAACATATTCAAAGCAAATTGCGTTTAACGTTTTGCCACAAATTGATAAATTTATGGATAACGGCTACACCAAAGAAGAGATGAAAATGGTGTGGGAAACGCAAAAAATCTTTGGTGACGACAGCATTGTCGTTAACCCAACAGCTGTACGTGTGCCTGTGTTCTATGGTCACTCAGAAGCTGTTCACCTTGAAACTCTGCAACCTGTTGATGCCGATGATGTTAAGTCTGTGCTGCGTGGAGCTCCTGGGGTTGAATTGCTTGAAGGTGATGAAGAGTATGCCACGGCCGTCACTGATGGCGCAGGTACCGATGCAGTCTACGTTAGCCGGATTCGTAAAGATATCTCGCACGATAACGGCATAAACTTATGGGTTGTCTCTGATAACATCCGTAAAGGTGCTGCATTAAACAGCGTGCAAATAGCAGAAGTTTTGATCAGAGATTATTATTAATCTGATTTACAATTAAGCTGATTTGTACAAAAAGCCCGCATCGTGTGGGCTTTTTGTGTTTATGAGTTGTGAACAGTAGCAGGGCAACTTACTATAGTTTATAGTAATCTTAATAAATACAATTGCCTAAGCTAGTCACTGCGGTGTGACTTTCTGCGCTGCAAAGGGAAGGATTGATGAAATTTAGCACTTCGCATTTGGTTGGCATTTTTGCCGTTGTTTTAACTGTTTTGTCAATCAGTCCTTCGATCACTCCCGTCGTAGCTAAACCATTACAGATCACCGGTCCAGAAGGTGAAGTTAACTCGGTTGAACGTCAATATGGCCCCACAACATCTGCTGATACGTTTTGGAGTATTGCACAAGCGGTAAAACCTGATGACAGCGTAACAGTGTATCAAGTTATGTCAGCATTGTTTGATGCCAACCCCCATGCGTTTAGTGGTCAAAACTATAATAGCCTCGAACAAGGTATGGTTTTGGTGATCCCCAACAAAGCCATCATTGCAAAAATCTCTAAAGTTGAAGCCAAAAAGCGAGCTGAAAATAATGATCGTGGCTGGTCTGCACCGACTCAATCGCGCCCAGAAAAAGTGGCGCCCAAAGCTAAACCTGTTACCAAAACCCCGGTGGTGAAAAGTCCAACTAACGTAACTCCAGCCCCCGTAAAACCCGCGACACCAAGCGTTAAGCCCGATAGTGCAGAGATCAAACGGCTTAATAAAAAGCTTGAGCAAGTTCAGGCACTGAACCTGACGTTAACCGACGAGCTGGCCCGTGCGATGGATGAAAACGTCCTTAACGCAGTTGATGCCGAGGCACTTGAGCAACAAAATTTAGCGCTTAAAGAAGAAAACGCTTTATTAAGGCAAGCTTTGCAAGACAAAAGTAGCCAAATTGAAGCGCTTGAAACAGAAGTGACAGCCGAGCAGGCAAAAATTGATACCTTAACAAATGAGCCCGAACCGACCACGACCCTTTGGCGTACGTTGATGGATAACCCGCTATGGTTGGTTTTAGGTGCGGTTGTGCCCGCTTTATTAGGGCTAGCCCTTATTTGGCTATTGTTTATTCGTCGTAAAGACACCGATAAACCCGTATCCGACAGCCTTGAAAGCAGCCATGTAGAAAGTAATAACGATGCCAGCTATGTGGCCGCTGACGATCACAGCGACAACATATCTACAGCTACCGATAGCGATCATACCGTTGACTTAGCAGTCGAAATGGCTGACGATCCTGCTGCGTTACTCAATAGCATTGACACGCCGCAACCTGAACAAGTTGCAGACGTAGTCATTGAAAATGCGGTTGGTGAACCCGTTGAAAACGCAGCTGAAGCTCCGATTGAAGACACTTCAGAAGACGTAGCTGAAGAAGGGCAGTCGCTAGATGACTTGTGGGCAGAGGCCATGGGAGAACAAGGCGATGATGCCGAAAGTGATCCCTTTGCCGCCACTCAAACCACACCTGAAGATGATCTTGAATCACTGTTAACCGACTTTGACCAAAACCCAATTGTTGAACCTCAAGTCAGTGGTGACGAATTACCAGATTCTGACACCAACACAAATGCAGACCTAGACTTAGATCTCGACGCTGACGATCTTGATGCATTATTGGCAGGCTTTGAAGAAAAGGCAGTTTCAGAATCGCAGCCCGCAAACACTAGCTCAGAACCTAGTCCTGTAAAAGCTGCTGCAGAAGTTACCGACCCCGAAATGGATGATATTGAGTCACTGCTCGCGGCCAATACGCCAATGGCTGATGACAACACCGGCTCTAACGATGAGCTTGAGTCGTTAATGGCAGAGTTTGATATTCCTGTTGACGAGATCACCAGTCAAGCACAAGCCAGTGATATCGATGCGTTATCAGACGAAGTTGCCGCAGATCTAGAGCAGTCATTAGAGATTGCCGCCGAACTCGAACTTGGCGCCGACGATGTCAATCTTGACGATGGCGAACTTGACCATGAATTGGACGCGCTACTGGCTGACTTTGAAACGCCAGCTGCCGACAGCGTAGCTAAAACAGATGATTCAATCGATTTATCTGACACATCGCATGATAAGCCCGCAGACAAACCGATTGATGATGACATGCTAGACAGCTTATTTGCTGAATTTGATTTATCAGAATCATCAGCAGATGAACGGGTCGAAACTCTCAATAAAGGTGATGTCGAGACTGACGCTGCGTTAAACGCAAGCACCGAACTTAACCCCCTTGACGACAAAAGTGCTGACCCCTCGGCCATCGACTGGGACGCTGTTGCAGACGAGCTAAGCGATAAACCACTGAGCGATGACGAATTACTCAGCGCCCTTGCCGCTACAGGCGAGACAACTACCAATACCGACGCAACAGCATTTACCTTAGAAGAGGAAAGCAAGCTTACCGTCGACCAAGCACTAGCAGCACTCGATGCTGACGAAAGCAGTGAACTTCCAGCCGATATAGTAGATGAAGTGCTAGGTTCATTCGAAAAAGATAATGACTTTATTGATATCGACCGCTTACTTAACGAAGCCAATGAAGATGACAGTGAGACTGACCTATACCAAGAGCTAGACGTTGACATGGGCGAGCTTGATTCATTGATGGGTAACACCCCAATGGTTGATGTTGATGACGCAGAAAATGCCATCAATGCCAAACTTGATTTAGCACGGGCTTACATTGAAATCGACGATAATGACAGTGCCAAAGCATTGCTAAAAGAGGTAAAGCTCGACGGTAATGACCGGCAGCAACAAGAAGCGGTAGGTTTGATTAAAGAGCTGCCGTAAATAATTCGATTAAAAACGGCGCCCAAGGCGCCTTTTTTATACTTATCGTTTGCCGCGATTATGCTAGAATCGCCGGCTATTAAATGATTTCGTTTGTTGGCTGCGTCGCTCTTTTTTGAGTGTCGCTGCACAAACATAGTTAAACCGAGTTAAGAGGTGTGTGATGCGGGTTGCGTTAGGTATAGAGTATGATGGAAGTCGATATTACGGCTGGCAGCGCCAACTGGATGTTGACTCCGTGCAGGCCCAGTTAGAAAAGGCCCTCTCTATCGTTGCAAATGAGCCTATTTTGGTTCAATGTGCCGGCAGAACTGATACCGGTGTACATGGCACCGGGCAAGTGGTGCATTTTGATACCAATGCAGTACGAAAAGAGTCGGCTTGGACACTCGGAGTCAACGTTAATTTACCCGACGATATCGCTGTGCGCTGGGTTAAAATTGTCGACGAAGACTTTCACGCGCGTTTTTCTGCAACGGCAAGACGTTACCGCTACATGATTTATAACCATCAACTACGCCCAGGCATTCTTAGAAGCGGTGTTAGCCACTATCGTGGTGATATTGATGAGAAAAAAATGCATGAGGCGGCGCAGTTATTTGTTGGTGAACATGATTTTACCAGTTTTAGAGCGCTGCAATGCCAGTCAAAAACGCCTTTTCGTGAAGTGCATGAGGTCAATGTAACGCGCCAAGGTATGTACATTTGCGTTGATATAAAAGCCAATGCATTTTTACACCATATGGTGCGAAATATCGTCGGTACGTTACTCGAAATTGGTAAAGGTAATCAACCTGCGGAGTGGGTTAACACCTTACTTGCTTATAAAGACAGATCAAAAGCGGCTGCGACCGCTAAACCTAATGGTTTGTATTTAGTTGATGTAACTTATCCAGAGAAATTTCAATTGCCTAAGTTATCACTAGGCCCATTATTTATGTTGGATTAACACAGTGACAGCTTCGATTAAACCGACTGCCCCCGCAGCAAATGCCTCGCTAAATACGTGGATTGAGTATTTGTTGGCAATTCACCCAACCGAAATTGATATGGGCCTTACCCGTGTCAGCAACGTTGCGGCGCGCCTTGGGCTAACTATGCTGGGTGCAACTAAAGTGGTCACCGTTGCCGGCACCAACGGCAAAGGTACTACATGTGCGATGGTCGAAGCGGCCTTGTTACTGAGTGGTAAAACCGTTGGGGTGTATAGTTCACCTCATCTACTTCATTATAATGAGCGGGTGAGAATTAATGGTGTTGATGCCAGTGATATCGAACTGATTAAGGCATTTGAGGCGATTGAAACCGCACGTGCAGACATATCACTGAGCTTTTTTGAGTATGCCACCTTAGCCGGCTTAGTGCTGTTTAAGCAGGCGAAATTAGATGTTGTGCTACTTGAAGTCGGTTTAGGTGGGCGTCTCGATGCCACCAACTTAATTGATGCCGACATTAGTGTAGTTACATCAATTGATCTTGATCACCAAGAATACTTAGGGGATACCCGCGAGTTAGTTGCAGTCGAAAAAGCCGGTGTCTTTCGTGCAGGGCGTCCGGCAATTGTAGGCGAGCCAGATTGCCCGCAAACATTAATCGATTATGCTCAGCACTTGTCGGCTAACTTGTACCGCGTAGGTCATCAATTTAGTTATCAGTGCGATACCAACAGTTGGCATTATAAAGGTCATGTTTTTGAGCTTAATGCGCTGCCATTGCCACAACTACCACAACCAAATGCCGCCACCGCTATTGCCGTACTCGAACACCTTTGTCCAGCTATTGCGCCAGAACTGGTTGCCAAAGCTGTTGGGCAAACTCAGCTTGCTGGCCGTTTAGAATATGTAAACCAGCAGCCGACTGTGATGGTTGATGTTGCGCATAATCCACATGCAGCGCGGTATCTTCGTTCTCGGTTAAACAAAGTGGCTAAGCAACGCTTATTTGCGATTTGCGGTATGTTAAAAGATAAAGATGCCGCTGCCGTGTTATCAGAGTTGTCAGATGACATAACACATTGGTATCTTACTGATTTAGACGTAGCGCGTGGCTCTGAGGCTACGGCGTTAAAAGCGTTATTGCCCGCGAACAGTCAAGCCACTTGCTTTAACAGGCTAAGTGCCGCTTGGAATGCAGTAAAACAAGATGCCAAGGCTGACGACGCCGTCATCGTATTTGGTTCATTTTACACGGTGGCAGGGTTTAAAGAATTGCTAAAGGGAGAGAGGTTTGTCTAGTCATTTTCAAAATCGTCTAGTGGGTGTCATTGTTATTGTTGCGTTAGGCGTAATTTTTTTACCCGACATCCTTGATGGAAAAAAACAGCAACAAGAAGAGCAGTTTGCTGAAATTCCATTAAGACCAGTCGTCAAAGACGCCGCACTGCCACAACAAGCCATAGACACAGTTGCGCTTAATGAAACCAGCCAAAAGCCAGCGGTGGCTGATGACAGTTGGGAAATTCAGCCAGCAGTTAACGACACTAAGACCGCAGTGGTTGAGGCGAAAACTGAAGCCAAAACTAAAACTGAAACCAAAACAGTGAAGGCAGCTAAAAAAGTCGTTACCAGCAAAGCCAGCGCATGGACAATTCAATTGGGTAGCTTTAAAAGTGCCGAAAACGTACAAGTTTTGGTTAAACGCCTGCGCAGTAAAGGCTTTACCGCTTATACCATTCCAACAAAGCCAATTGATGGCCAGTTAACCAAAGTGTTTGTGGGGCCCAATATTTCCAAAGACAAATTAGCTGCAATGCAGTCTGAAGTTCATAAACTGACCAAGTTAAAAGGCCGTATCGTTGCCTACAACCCAGTCGAAAAATAATAAGGTGTGATTGTTTTTATTATAGAAATCGTTATTTCATTTTCAAAACGTGTGAAATAACGCTGTCTCTGTTAAAATCGCGCCGTCTTAAACCCTATGCCGGATATACTCTTCAATGGTTTGGATTGATTACGCCATATTAATCGTTATTGGACTGTCAACTTTGATCAGTCTAGTGCGTGGCTTTGTAAAAGAAGCAATGTCACTGGTAGTGTGGTTTGCTGCCTTTTTCATCGCAAGTCAGTTTTACCTCAAACTTGCCGCTCATCTGACTCAAATGCAAGATGAACTGGTTCGAAATGGCGTTGCAGTTGCCATTCTATTTATCTCCACTCTCATTCTTGGCGCGTTAGTCAATTACCTGATAGGCCAGTTGGTTTCAAAAACAGGTTTATCAGGCACCGATCGCGTGCTTGGCTTATGTTTTGGTGCGCTACGTGGCGCACTGATTGTAAGCGCAATACTTTTTTTCTTGGATGCTTTTACCGGAGCACCCAATACAGATTGGTGGCAGAGTTCAACACTTGTGCCCGAATTTGGAGTTGTGATCCAGTGGTTTTTTGACTACCTGGAAAGCACCTCAAGCTTTGTACCTAAAATATAAAATGCACTAAAGCATTATTTAGCATTTAGCTCGGTACTTACCGAGCTAAAGCAAAAATATTATAAATAATAGAACATCTTACAATGAGGAAGCCTACCCATGTGTGGTATTGTCGGAATAGTTGGTCAGTCATCGGTTAATCAAACCATTTATGATGCATTGACCGTGCTTCAGCATCGTGGACAGGATGCTGCTGGCATAGTAACCGTAGATGGTTACGCGTTTAGATTACGTAAGGCAAATGGCTTGGTGAAAGATGTTTTTGAACCAAAGCACATGCAACGCCTGCAAGGTAATTCAGGTATTGGCCACGTACGTTACCCAACTGCGGGTAGCTCTAGTGCGTCAGAAGCTCAACCATTTTATGTTAATTCGCCGTTTGGGATCTCACTGGCTCACAATGGTAATTTAACTAACACAGTTGAACTGCACGAACGTTTGCTAAAACAACGTCGCCACGTTGGTACAACCTCTGACTCAGAAGTTTTACTCAACCTTCTTGCAGACGAGCTACAACACACCACAACTCAACACTTGTCGGCTGATGATGTGTTTCAAGCTATTACCAAAGTGCACGAAATCGCCCGTGGTGCATATGCGGTTGCAGCAATGGTCATCGGTCATGGCTTAATGGCCTTTAGAGATCCGTTTGGTATACGCCCATTAGTGATAGGTAAAAACGAAACTGCAACCGGCACTGAGTACATGGTGGCTTCTGAAAGTGTTGCTTTAGACGCTGTAGGCTTTAAGTTTATGCGTGACGTGGCACCAGGTGAGGCGATTTATATCACTTTAGAAGGTGAGCTATACACTCGCCAATGTGCACATACGCCATGCTACGCCCCCTGTATTTTTGAATTCGTATATTTTGCTCGTCCAGACTCCACAATCGATGATGTTTCGGTTTACAGCAGTCGGGTAAATATGGGAACCATGTTGGGTGAAAAAATCCAAAAAGAATGGGAAGACCATGATATTGACGTGGTGATCCCAATTCCAGAAACCTCATGTGATATCGCCCTAGAAATCGCCCGTCATATGGACTTACCTTATCGCCAAGGGTTTGTAAAAAACCGTTATATTGGCCGTACGTTTATTATGCCCGGTCAACAAGAGCGCAAAAAATCAGTCCGTCGCAAATTAAACGCGATTAATGCTGAGTTTAAAGGTAAAAATGTCCTGCTAGTCGATGACTCCATTGTTCGTGGTACTACCTCAGAGCAGATCATTGAAATGGCTCGTGAAGCCGGTGCTAAAAAAGTGTATTTTGCATCTGCAGCGCCAGAAATACGCTTCCCGAACGTCTACGGTATTGATATGCCAACGACTAACGAGTTAATTGCTCATGGTCGTGATGTTGAAGAGATCACTAAACTGATTGGTGCCGATGGCATGATTTTCCAATCATTGCCTGATTTAATTGAAGCGGTACGCAAAGAAAATCCATCAATTAAACAATTTGAAACCTCAGTTTTTGACGGAAAATACGTCACGAACGACGTAAACCAAGACTACTTGGACTACCTAACTAAGTTACGTAACGACGACGCTAAAGCCAATCGTAATAAAGATATAGGTACAAATTTAGAAATGCATAACGTTTGTCATCCATAATTAAGGCTAAGCCTTAACTCTGCTACAAATTGCCTAAACAAAGCCGAGCTTAATGCTCGGCTTTTTGCAAAAATCTGTCGGCACATGCCTAGAACTCGCTATTTCAGCTCTAATCGCACTAATGTAACCTGACTTTTTCATAGTCACCCCCCCAAAAAAAGAGCACTGTATATATATGGCTGTGTTCTCATTAAGTGTTGGTCAGGGGCTCAAAGCCTCATTTAACCAATCGCGACCAGTAGATAATTCCTCAAAAGCGGTGCTGCGCCACCAAGCCAAGTAGTTTGCCAAATAGTCGGTTCCAACACCATAAAATCGGGGCAGCCAAGCCTTTAATCTAGCAGTGTAGTTGTTTACTGTTTGGATATGAAAAGTACCGCTCTCTAATGTTCTAGCCATATTTTCGTTCAAGATCCGCTTATGGAACAGCTTGTGATTTTTTGCAAAATTTGGATATAGCTGGCTTCCATCCGTACAGAGTACCGAATCTGCTTTAATTCGATTTTCCATACATGGGTGAACTTCGGCAATACAATCACTTACTAGGACAAAGTCGGCTTCATGCTCCGAGCGATCTAACATCAACAAAACAGGGACAAGCGGTGCAGCATCACAAGCTTTACCTCCGCCTCTTTGGCGTGGTTTTCGATGTGTTATCTGTCGCTTACCTTTGAATGACTCTCGAAAAAATGTCTCATCAACTTCGACGATACCACTTAACTGTTTTGCTTTGTGTTGCTCAGGTTTAGCTAAGAAATGGTGCCGCCAACGAAAAGAAGTTGTTAAGCTAATTTGGCAAAATTTTGCAGCTTGCCGCAATGTTTTACCAGCAACCATACATTGGGCATATGTGCCTAACTTATTACGGTTACGTAGACGTGTAAAAGGTGTTTTTGTTAGTTCATTGAAAGTCTTACTGCACTGTTTGCAGCGAAAGCGCTGCAAACCCGCATTGTGTCCCCACCTGACTATATGAGCAGATTGGCAATGGACACATCGGGATAGTTTTTTGAGACGCTGCTCCAGAGCATGATTAACATCATCTTGGCGAAGTTGGTGATCTACTCTGGTACCTAGATGCCGTAGTTGGCCTGTAGATAAGGTTCTAATTGATAACAAGAAATCAGTGTATTGCTTGGTTTCCATAATCACCGCCTAAGTTGCAGCCTATAAACAAAGCTTAGCAGTTATAAACGGACCAACACTTAATGAATACACAGCCATATATATACAGGTATAATTGAAAGTGGCCCAAAATACCAATTATCGCGCAAATAAAGATGCCAAAAACAGTGCTGCTAGGCATCGATAATTTTTTAACATTTCACAAAATCTATAAAAATCAGCACTATGAAAAATGTTAAAAAGTGATACACGGACCCATTGAACACCCTAGGCTCTCTTTCTCCGCACTCAACAATGCAATTTATGCTGCCTGAATTTAGAAATTATCTATTTGCAACAATACCTTAGCAGTGATAAGTTATTAAAAAGTTAACGAGTTGCTTGGGACGTTATCGAGCGACTAATGAATAAGCTGTTATGCCTCTATGGCTGAATTCATTTAGCATTTTAGATAATAGTAGTTTGTTTCATGCTGAAACAATTTTAACCTTAAGGAAGAAAAATGAAAAAGAAAATATTAGTAATAGCACTATCGGCGATAATTATGTCAGGCTGCTCAAGTATTGTAAGTAAGTCTGATTATGCTGTGACTATTAATAGTAATCCGGGAGGCTCATCCTTTGTTATAACAAACCGCGCAGGTCAAAAAGTTGAAAGTGGAGTTACCCCTTCTACTGTAACTTTAAAATCATCTGCAGGTTACTTCAAAGGTGAAACTTACACAGTAGTTCTAAATAAAGAGGGATTTAGCGAAAAAACTTATACTCTTACAAGCTCTGTGGATGGTTGGTATTTTGGGAATATTTTACTAGGTGGTTTAATTGGTATGTTAATAGTTGATCCCGCAACAGGTGCTATGTATAACTTACCGGAAAGAGTTGATATATCATTGGATCAAGATATCACCCTTAACCAAGTAGATACCTTAACTATTTCAACGATAGACTCGTTAACTCCAGAACAAAAAGAACTATTAGTCAAAATTTAAGAGGCATAACAAGTCGTTAAAGCAGGACAAATAAAAGTTGGCTTTTGCTCCTGCGTCGCTTATTTTAGCCAACATATTATTTGCCTCTTAACGAGGCGTTGGTATGACTCCCCACGTCAAGCAGAGCGTAACGATTTCGGCCTAAATAATTAAGCCTTTGTTGTTTTCCCAAAATGAATTGAGCTAACACAGTCGATGAAGCAAGTAATTTCGTCGGTTGTCATGCTGATATCCGTGGATTACTTGTTTTAAAACAAGCAGCGCCTACCTTACATAATCCGTCGTGACACCTGTCTTCAGTCTATGTTCGTGGTTCAATACGATTTTCACCGTATTGCCATCCTAACGCCGTCGGTGATTGTGCCACACCCGATGCTTGACCGACTGTATTAACTCAAAAAGGTTGCTCATGCAGGCACTCTTGAAAGTCGTAGTTTAGGGTTGACTTGCCTAAGTACTATTTCTCGCGATATTGCCCAAATATAGGCTATCATTTCTCTCGCGATGGCTGTCACCACGACATTGTAGTGTTTGCCTTTGTACATGAGTTTTTGATATCGGCGGCACAGCCTTAGCTGCGCTTGCCATGCAATATCAATAATTTGTTTTGGTAAGCCTTCTTGCCGCTTTTGTATGTCTGTTGAGATATTGGCTGGGAAACGATAGGAGTGGGCGCCTTCGACTAATAACCGCCTTGCTCGGCCATTGCCACACTTTGTAATTGCACCTACATGCCTTTTACCACCACTGGAATGCTCTGAGGGAACAAGTCCTAAGTAACTCATGAGTTTTCTTGGGTGGTCAAACCGCGTTAAATCACCTAACTCTGCAATGACACCTGCTGCAACCAGTAACCTTACTCCTCGCAATGCTTGAATGGCTTTTACTACAGGGTAATAACGCCAGTTTTTAACATGGTGTTCTAGCTCATTGTCGAGCCGCTTTAACCGAGCTATTCGCTCCGAAATGGTTTGTAAGTATTCTTGCAAGACAATCTGTTGACTGGGATGCGGTAAAATCAGTTCCGTCAGCCAGCGTAAGTGCTTTAGTGACCAATTCGCGGTGCCTCTATAGTTAATGTTATTTCTAAGCTGAAGCGCTTTAAGCTGGTATTTAGCGTCTTTTAAATCTTTCATCGCAGTTTCACGAGCACGAGATAAATCGCGGATAGCTTCATCTTCAGGCTCCGGTACGTAGATAGCGGTAAGATCTTCAGATTTGAGCAGCTTTGCTAACTTAAGTGCATCACGTTTATCGGTTTTAATTTTCTCTCCTGGCTTTTTGGGAATAAGTGAAGGGGCTATAACATAGCAACAGTGACCAAGGCTGGTGAGCAATCGGTAGATCCAGTAACCGCAGGGCCCTGCCTCATACACGAAGTGTAAGGTTGCTTCTGGATACTTAGATTGAAACTGCCTAGCCAGCTTAGTAATAGAGGCTTTCGCACTTGAAACTCGTCCAAAATGAACCGCTTGCGCTCCTCTTTGATCTTCTATATAAGCAACTTCTACAAATTCTTTATGTGTATCAAGGCCAATAAAAAGTATGTTATGTTTATTCATGCTGATCTCCGATTTAGTTTCTTTAACAAAACTATTATGGCTCTGGCTTTCAGCTAACCCACGATTAATTGGAGATCAGCATCTTTAGTGGGGAGTCATTATGTCTATATGTATTGCAGAGGAATGGAGTTCAATGGAAGATAATGCTATTAAAATTCGACGTAGCTCAAACTTAATTAAAGGATTTATGACTCTCGTAATAATTATGCAAGCAGTGCAATTTTATCAAACCAATATAATGGATTTAGGCTCTATTGCAGGCACCATTGGTGTTTTGTCATTGCTGCGTGGTCTGCTTTTATCTCCATATTTGTTGGCTGCTCCATTAAATCACTGGTTTAAATCTGATCTTAACTTTTCTAAAAATAGCTATAAGTATTTTGGTTTGGCTTTTGTATTAATAATTGTAAGTTCGTTTTAAAAATACATATAACAAGTTGCTTAAATGGACAAATAACAGTTTGCTCGCGCTTCGCGCATTGTAGCAAACCATTATTTGCCAGTTAGCAAAGCGTTAAGAGGCAAGAATCGAGAAAGTGCGAGAATCACAAATTATGGAAGATAAAGTTATCTCAGCAGTAAGAGAGTTTGCTCACTCGATAAAGTCGGGAGGTAAGGTTGTAGCGGACATGTCGGCACTTATTGACGCAACATCTCAGTTATCTCTTTCAAACTTTGATTATTGGGAGCGTTTAATTCGTACTGAATTTTCATTAGTTATGAGAGAAGATGCTCCGTCAAAATGGAAGTTGTGGTCTAAGCCAACTGAAATTCTAACTTGGTTAGATTTAACTAGTTGGGATGGTTATAAACGTGAGAAAACCTTACGTACTATTTCTGGTGCAGCTCCAAACACCTTCTTTCTTTCACTTGCTATTCGTAGGTTGAATGATTGGGTGCCTCAGGTTCGTGAAGCAGCAAGAGATAAACTTCTATATCTCGCAAAAGCTACAAACCCTGAATACGTAGTCGAAGCGTTATGTATTGTTCTTTCTAATTGGAACTCATGGGGTAGGATTGAGGTGGCAGATAAAGAGGTTCTTCTTCAAATCATAAGTGAAGATAAGATAGCAGATGCACTTGGGAATAAAATAATATCATCAACATCGGGGCCAATGACATCTCTCTTTTCTCAGCTTGGACGCACATCAATTTTAGATGACAAAGTCGAAAAAATTGCAAAATGCGCCATGCAGCCCTCACTTCGAGCAAAGGCATATAGGAGTCTATTTGATCGCAAGATTACCTGGATAGAAGGGCGCAAATGGGTTTGGACTGATATTCGATATTGCGAGGGAAGGTTGAGACCTGTCGTATCTGAACGCGAAATCACCGTTAAAGCTACTTTGCTAGATTTAGTCAAGATTTCAGCAGAAGATCGTTCGTCAGTTGTTAGGCGTGTTTCAGCAGAGATATTAATTCGAGAGATAGAAAGTCTTGGAGGCATTGCCAGAAACCTAGCAGAGCAATTTTCTGCAGATAAATCTGAGGCGGTTGCTGAACGCGGGCGGTTCGCAATCAAAAAACTCGAAGAATCAGAGCGTGCCAGTGCCTCTTTACAAGCGCAGTCTGTCGGAACGCCTTTCCGTTCCTTCGTCACTACAAGGCGTCCGCAGCTGCGGGCGTTATACGTTTCTCAAGGATAGAGTATGAATTACCTAAAATTAATCTTACTAAGTATGTGTATAGCCACTTGTTATTATGCACTGACGATTTCCGCTATAGGGATTGCTGCTGCGGGTAAGATATTTTGGTGGTTTCAATGGAAAGATAATTTTGATTTTTACCATATCTCTCAAAATTTTGTTGGTATTGGCTTAGCTGCATTGATTCCAGCATTTCTCGTTCATAGTTATGAACCAAGTAAAAAGTGGTTAAGTATTTCTATTGTTATTTTAGCTTCAATGCTTTTTCACGGTAACATAAATTATATACCGCTTGATCCTAATGGTTTTGTTCGTTTTTTTTAAACTACACTTGTTTATGGTGGTATTGGTTCTATCGGTGTGTTTTTAGAAATTGTTCTTTGGCCTGTGTTTTGGTTGTTGGTATTTAAACGTATAACAAGTTACTCAAAGAAAATACATAGACACCCTTCATTAAATGGCACGAGTTAACCCCTCCGACTAAGCTTGCTTGATAAGTTTTAGTTGGAGGTTGAAATGCCACGCCCTAGAAGAACCCTGGTGAGTCTTGAAGACACACCTTATTACCATTGCTGCAGTCGAGTGGTTCGGCGTGCATTTTTGTGTGGTGACGACGAATACACTGGCAAGAATTATGACCATCGCCGAGGCTGGGTTGAAACCCAAATACTTAAAGAATTACAAAGACACCCTTCATTAAATGGCATGAATTTCCCCCTCCGACTAAGCTTGCTTGATAAGTTTTAGTTGGAGGTTGAAATGCCACGCCCTAGAAGAACGCTAGTGAGTCTTGAAGACACACCTTATTACCATTGCTGCAGTCGAGTGGTTCGTCGTGCATTTTTGTGTGGTGACGACGAATACACTGGCAAGAATTATGACCATCGACGAGGTTGGGTTGAAACCCAAATACTTAAACTTACTGAGGTGTTTGCGATAGATGTTGCCGCTTATGCTGTGATGAGCAACCATCTGCATGTAGTGCTGTTTATCGACATAGACAAAGTTAATCAATGGTCTGACCGAGACGTTGTTATGCAATGGCATCAGTGTTTTAACGGTACTGCTCTGACGCAAAAATTTGCCAAAGGTGAACTAATTGACGAGCACTTAGTCGCGCAGTTAAAGCATCAAATAGCTATTTACCGCTCACGCCTTAGTGATATTTCATGGTTTATGCGTTGCCTAAATGAGCCTATTGCACGACAAGCCAATATTGAGGACAACTGCACCGGACACTTTTGGGAAGGACGATTCAAATCCCAAGCTTTGCTCGATGAAGCCGCCGTTCTTGCTTGCATGACTTACGTCGAACTTAACCCGATTAGAGCCAAAATGGCTGATACGCCAGAGCAATCTGATTACACCAGCCTCAAGTTAAGAGTTACTGCAGCCCTTAAAGGTGAACAACCAAAAACACTGTTACCTTTTATTGGTCACGAGCGCGAACACCAACCAAAGGGTATTGCGTTTATGCTTAGCGATTACCTTGAATTGGTTGATGAAACAGGCAGAATCATTCGTGATGATAAGCGCGGCGAGATATCTGCCAATGCCGAAAGCATCCTTAATCGATTGAATATCCCAACAGCAAACTGGGTCAAAATTGTTGCTGAATTTGGTCAGCTATTTCATGGGCCTGTAGGCACATTGCAAGAGCTCAGTCGCTACTCAGAACACCTTGAAAAACGCCGACGGCATTTTGCAAAAAGCTGTCAGCACTTGCCGCTAGAGTAAACTCTACTCGCCATCCAAACTTCAACACCACAATCAAACTCAGTCAAAGTGCCGAGTCAACAGCACGCGCCTATAATTCGCCATTTCTGCCTTATAAAGCGCTGCTTTAGATAAAAATCCACTATCAGCATGCCAAACATTGTTTTGTATCAAACGAAAGGTCACTTGTGCATTGCTGTTTGTTTTAAAGGTCGTTATGTTATTAATTAACAATGGCTGGCTTAGTGTTTTATCGAGCGACTAATGAATAAGCTGTTAGAGCGCGACGCTTTCCAAAATTCACAATTTGAGATCCAAATTTAATGGAAAATGAAAATACAACAACTATCAACATATCTGGAGCGGCAAACATAATTCCGCCGGTGAAGGTAAAAACATCTGGTAAAGATGTAATTGCATCTGGATCTGTAAATACATTCACGCACGATAATTTAGAGGTTCAAATTGCACAGTTCAAATTCATATTCAATTTCATAAACTCTGGTAATGAACAAAAGATTGAATATCGAAATGATGGCCCTGAAACGCTAATCCTAGATATCTATAACTTCAATAATTCTATCGGTACAGGCGTAACCACTCCAGTAAGGCTAGGGACGCTTATGGATAGAGAGTTATATCTAGGCTTCATGGTTTATTCTATATCCCCGGAAGCAAGTAAACTGGTTCATTATACGTTTATGTTGGGGGATAAAGTCGGTGAGTAACGATGCCCTTATTGCCCCTCCTGCATCTGGAGATAAACCATCAAAAGATAAGTTAGAGCCATCTCAAGGCCAAGTGTCAAAGATAATTGGGTCTGGGGAAAATGCGCAAAACTCAATTGTTTATAAAACTATTGCATGGAGCTTTTTATCTGGCGTTTTGTTTTCGGTCATTGTCTTTTCTTATATTGCATATAAAGGCGAAGGTAATCCCGTCGATTCAGTAAAAAGCGTATGGTCAATATTTATACCAGTAATAACCCTGTCTTTGGGTTACATATTTGGCAAAACTAAATAGCTCTAGCAAACGCATGTTATCGGACTGGTTTTCCGCTGCGCTCCAAACCAGCCGCAAATGCGGGCGTTATAACTCACTATGAAATTACACATAATTTTATTTATTTTAGCAACATTGGGATGTTCTTTTGGTTCATACTTTTTTGGATATAAAGTTGGTGCCGAAGACGGGGCTAAGTATACAGTTCAGACGTTTGCCAGTGACTCAATATCTCAAATGAACAAACACACACTAATTTTGGAAGCTTTTAAGCAGGATCGGTTGGACTTAGCTAGGGAAGGTGTTGAGTTACTTGTCAAAAATGATAATGAACACAGGAAAAACATTGAGTCAATCGTAGCTAAGGAGTCATTTGACTTTTGCAAGTTATAACAAGCTGCTAAATCCAGATTCACCAAGGCTGTCATGCCATTTGCTGAGCAAATCGCCCGCCAGCACTAGGTTCACTTATTAGCAGGGCGTTATAACTCTTTATCAAATTTGGTAGCAATATGAAAATTGAAGTAACTTCATCTCCCTTAAAGAAAGATCTCACAACTATTAGTGAAGGTATTAAGTCCTTTAATCAAGAACACTTGTCTGATGAAGTTGTATTTGAACCCGATACGAACTTTGCCGTTTTTGCAAAAGATGAAAGTGGAACAATTAACATAGACACCCATCATTAATTGCGCAGTTAGATCCGCGTTAATCCTACCGGCATGATAGCCCTTTAATTTTTCATCGCTGCAATAAATTATCAAATGAGACCTATGCTCGATAACCTTAGTGATCTTTGAACTGATAGCTGATTTTTGATTGCACCTGCTGCTACCTCAGGTTAAAGTTACTGTTAATTTATACAGTAACTTTAACGATGCACTCATGATTTTATATATAGCCGAAAAACCCAGTCTCGGAAGAGCCATTGCTGACGTGTTACCTAAGCCGTTGAAAAAAGGCGAGGGCTTTATACGCGCTGCAAATGGCGACTGTGTTTCATGGTGTGTGGGACATTTGTTAGAGCAGGCAGAGCCCGACGCCTATGCGCCAGAGTATAAATCGTGGAAATTTGACCATCTTCCCATTGTGCCTGATGTATGGAAAATGAAGCCGAAATATAAAATGCGCGGACAAATATCGGTGCTTAGAGGCTTGGTTAAAGAGGCGACGCAACTGGTTAATGCTGGCGACCCCGATCGTGAAGGGCAGTTATTAGTTGATGAAATTATTGCTCACTTAGGCGTAAAAGGTGCCAAATTACAGCAAGCTAAACGACTGCTTATTAGCGATTTAAACCCACAAGCTGTGACGCGTGCATTAGGGCAACTAAGGCTTAACCGTGAGTTTATTCCTTTGTCTACCTCGGCACTTGCACGTTCTCGCGCCGATTGGCTTTACGGCATTAATATGACTCGCGCTTACACTATTCAAGGGCGCAAAGTGGGTTATCAAGGAGTGTTGTCAGTTGGCCGGGTACAAACGCCTTTGTTAGGCTTAGTGGTAAGGCGAGACGAAGAAATTAGTCACTTTGTACCTAAAGCATTTTATGACGTGATGGCGCACTTAAGCACTGATGCGCAGCAATCTTTTTCGGCTAAATGGCAACCGAGCGAAGCGTGTCAGCCGTATATGGATGAAGATGGCCGAGTGTTATCCAAAGGGCTAGCGCAAAACGTAGTAGGGCGCATAACAGGTCAGGCTGCAACTGTTGAAAAAGTGACTGCGCAAGATAAAAAACAACATGCACCGTTACCCTATAACTTATCGAGTTTACAAATTGATGCGGCCAAACGCTTTGGTATGAGTGCTAAAACGGTACTCGACACGTGTCAGTCGCTGTATGAGCGGCATAAGTTAATCACGTATCCGCGTTCCGATAGCCGTTATTTACCTGTTGAACAGCATGCAATGGCGCCTAGCGTTATAGGGGCTATTAACAAGGGGGCTCCTGAGCTAACACAAGGCTGTGATGCGCCTAATTCTAAGCTAAAATCTAAAGCGTGGAATGACAAAAAAGTTGATGCGCATCATGCCATTATCCCTACTGAAAAAGTGGCCAACTTAGGCAGCTTAAGCCCGGCAGAGAAACAGATTTATTTACAAGTTGCAAGGCAGTATTTAATGCAGTTTTACGCGGCTTATTTATATAAAGAAACCCAGGTAGAGATTATTATTGCCGGCGGTTTATTTAAAACTAAAGCCAAACAAGAAACCGCCTTAGGTTGGAAACAACTGATTAAACAAAATAAGGCCAATGCCAGCGCGCATGATGTCGCCACCGACAGCAGTGATGATGAACTCGGCACTATCCCACCATTAACCAAAGGCCAAACGTTACTTTGCGAACGTGGCGAGTTATTAGAAAAGCAAACTCAGCCGCCAAAACATTTTACCGATGCCACCTTGTTAGGTGCCATGACAGGCATTAGCCGTTATGTCACCGACCCCGAAGTGCGCAAAATTTTAAAAGATACCGATGGGCTTGGCACTGAAGCCACCCGCGCTGGTATTATTGAGCTGTTGTTTAAACGTGGTTTTTTAGTCAGGCAGGGTAAAGCTATAGTGGCCACCGATGTGGGTAAGGGCTTGATCAACAGCTTACCCCTAAGTGCCACAACGCCAGATATGACGGCGTTATGGGAAAGCAATTTAGACGCCATGAGCCGTAAAGAAACCCAATACCAAGCCTTTATGCAACCGCTAACCACTAAGCTTGGAGAGTTGATTGTACAGGCGGGTTCCGTATTGCCAACGGCTTTACAAGGGGTAAAAAGTCCAACGCCGTTTAAGCGTAAAGCACCATCAAGAAAAGCCGGTAAAACACGGGCAACTGCAAAAAAAACCGTTAGAAAACCACGCGTTGCCAAAGCGTAAGCTGGAGGTTGCCCATGCTGATTTAAGCTTGGTGATGTTGAATAAATCTCATAATTCAGAGCTGAGTCAAATTTCGGCAGTGTATTGTAATAATGACTATTTACTCAAGATAAAAACTGTTATCATTCAACCATTAAACGTTTATCGCTTCATTAAGCTGTGCAGGAATAGGGTTGTTTAATTCAAAAATATCAATGCAGATGTTTCAGTCTAAATTGACACTAGTGTTAATACTGGTGGTATTTTTGTCGCAATTGTTTCCCACTTGCATTGCTGCTGATGTGTATAGTGTGAGCCAGAATGCTCCCCAAACCTACCATTTAGAAAATAGTCTGCCACTAGCCTTACAGCAAGCGTGTTGTGACAGTGCAAACAATGAGTGTCATCACATGGTTGAAGTGGTTGATGACCCTGAGCAAGACAACCATTTTCATACTGCTTGTCATCCGCCAGTAGAGTTAAGTCTGCTGCTGCACACGAGCAGTGCTAGCCAAACCAGCCCATTTAATATAAGTGTACCCACTCGGCACTATGCACCACCTATTCCCCCGCCATACAGCTAACTTAACTCTATCTTTTTAAATCATGCTTTTAAGTCATGTTTTAAATCAGATTTTTACATCATTAATGAGTCATTTTGGATCGTTTTTAGGCAATTAGCCTTGCACGTGGTTGTGCGTTCAACACTGCGCTTTGGGCAGAGTTAGTATTGATATTTCAATCATATCAATATTTTACGCAGCTTATCCCTTGCAATGCTAACGCTTAACTCAATGAGTCAATCAACCTAGGCATGATTTTGCCTTTAACGGTGATCGACCAACTTAAATCGGAGTTAACTCTCGTGATTAGCATTAATAACACCTGCCATATGGTACGTATGCGTACGTGGAGAACAGTATCTATCTGTTTTTTAGGGCTATTTAGCTCATTTAGTATGGCAGGCAATACACCCAGCACAGAAACTAACAAACAAGTGCAAGCCGTTGTCGAGCCTTTGCCGGCTCATGTTACAGCTATTAAGCTCCCTTGGGTGTTAGAGCAAACACTATTAAATAATGTGGCATTAAAAGCCTACCCTTATTCGCTGCGAGCCAGCGAGGCGCTTACCCTGCAAGCGGGCATTAAGCCTAACCCTGAACTGTCGGTTAACGTCGAAAATATTTTGGGTACAGGCGATATGCAAGGTATTGATAACGCTGAAATCAGCTTAGCCCTAAGCCAACTTATTGAGCTTGGTGACAAACGTCAGCGCCGCATTGATTACGCCAGCGCTAATCAAAAACAGCAGTTGAGTGAGTACGAAGCGCAGCGGTTACAAGTTTTGGCCGAAACCACAGAGCGCTATTTACAACTGCTGCGACTGCAAGCCATTGACCAATGGATTGCGCGGCGGATAGGTGTTGAGCAAACTGCACTGCAAAACATAGAGCAACGTGCTCAGGCGGGCGCAATACTGCAAGCTGATGTGAGTAAAATGCAGCTACGCCTGTCTCGCTCTAAGGTATTACAGCAGCGCATAGCGGGTGAGTTTACTGTTGCAAAACAAAAACTGGCCGCTATGTGGTCCAGTGAGGTGGCATTCACTGCTGTGAATGATGAGCTTAAGGCGGTGCAGGTGCTTCCGACCGCTGCGAGTGTATTAAATGCCATTGAAACCGCGCCGCAATACTTGCAACTGCTCAATGTTGAGCGGGTATTGGTTGCTAAACGCCGTATGGAAGAGTCAAAGGCTCAAGCCGATATTACATTGGGTGTCGGGCTTAAAAGCGTTGATGGCTTTGATGATGGGGCATTCATGGTGAATTTTTCAATGCCACTGCAATTTTCTAATCCCAACGCAGGCAATATTTTGGCGGCTAAGGCGTTAGAAGATAAAGCCAACGAAGAGCAACGTCTAGTGCGCGAGCAGCTTAAGCTAACTTTGCTAGCGGTTCATCAGTCGATGGTTAATAATGCTCAGCAAGTTGAGTTACTCAATACTCAAGTATTACCGCTTGCAAAGCAGTTACTTACCCATACCCAAACAGCCTACCAAACAGGGCAAGCTAATGTATTACAGCTTGCCGATGCACAAGCTGAACTGTTTAGCGTTGAACTTGAATTGATTGAAGCAAAAGCAGCGGTTTATCTGTCACTGCTCGCACTTGAGCGGATCACTGGCCAGTCTATGACTGTGGCAAATACTCACTTTACGCCTGTTGTGGCAATGGACAACCAATAATGAAAACTCAAAATAACGCATTATCCGCAAAACTTGTCGCCGCAGTATGGTCATTTTCAATACTGACACTTAGCGTAACACTGCCAGTAAAAGAGGTTTATGCTAGCGGTGATCACGGCTATGAAGAAGAGGAAGAGCATGCACCAGAAGGCCCGCATGGCGGCCGGTTATTAACCCATGACGACTTTGCCATTGAAATCACCATGGCTGAAAGCGGCATTCCACCTGAAATGCGGGTTTACACCTTTTATAAAGGTGAGCCAGTTAAGCCTGAAACCGTCGACTTAGCGGTATCATTAACCCGCTTGGGTGATGTTATCGACAAGGTGAGTTTTGTTGCCGAAGGTCAGTATTTAGTAAGTTCTCAAAGCGTGGCAGAGCCACACTCTTTTGATGTGGCAGTTAACGCGGCGTATAAGGGTAAACAATACGACTGGCATTATGATAATCACATGGGCCGCGTCACCATTAATGACCGTTTACTGGCTTTGTCAGGCGTTAAAACGGCAATAAGTCAGCCAGCTGAGCTTAAGTTTGTTGATAAGCTATTTGGCGTGGTTGCGATGATGACCGACAAACAATTTAGTGTGTCTGCGCCTTACACTGGGGTTATTGAGCAGCTAAACGTTACCGTTGGCGATAACGTTGTTAAAGGGCAAGTCATTGCCACTGTACGCAACTCAACCACACTGCAGCGTTACACTATTAAAAGCCCAGCTAATGGCCAAGTTACCGAGCAACTGTTAACCGTTGGCGATAACACCTTTAATCAAGCTATATTGCGGATCAGCGATCTGTCTAATGTGTGGATTGACATGTCGGCGTTTCCGCAAAGTTTAGGCCGCATTGCGCTAGGACAAGCCGTGACCATTGGAGACGATGAACACAGCTACAACGAACTGGCTCATCACAATAATGCAAATCATGAAAACTCGCACGCAGGCAGCCACCAAGATGGTGAGGCGCATGAGGGCAAAGTAAGCAGCACCATTAGTTATATTGCCCCGTTGATGACCGGCGGCCACATTGCGCAAGTTCGCGCAGTCATTGCCAACCCGCAAGGCCACTGGCGTCCGGGCATGCATGTGCAGGCGAGCATTGTTACCCGTACCAAATCAGTGCCATTGGCTATTCGCGTCGATGCATTGCAAACGTTTATGGACAAACCCACTGTGTTTGTAAAACACGGCAATACCTTCGAAGCTCGCATGTTGACCTTAGGCGAAACCGACGGCGAATTTGTTGAAGTACTTGATGGCCTTAAACCTAACGCCGAGTATGTCACCGACAACAGCTACTTGTTGAAAGCAGACATCATGAAAAACGCAGCTAAGCACGTACACTAAGGACGAATCGCAATGGATACGATTATCTCATTCGCCCTTAAACGGCGATTACTTATTCTGGCCATGACTTTATTGATTGCTGCATTAGGCGTGTACAACACCCTTAAGCTACCGATTGATGCCGTGCCAGATATTACCAATGTACAAGTACAAATTAACACCGCTATTAGTGGTTATTCGCCGCTAGAATCTGAGCAAAGGCTAACCTACGTCATTGAAAATGCGATGGCAGGGATCCCGAGCTTGTCATACACCCGCTCTATTTCTCGTTATGGGTTATCGCAAGTTACGGTGATTTTTGAAGAGGGCACTGATATCTATTGGGCGCGTCAGCAGATAACTGAGCGCCTACAAGGTATTCGTAGTGAACTGCCTGTTGATGCTGAGCCAGCGCTTGGTCCGGTAAGTAGTGGTTTGGGCGAAGTGTTTACCTACTCTGTTCGCGCACTTGACGGCGCGGTTAAAGAAGACGGCAGTGAGTATAACGCTGAAGACCTACGTACCATTCAAGATTGGATCATTCGGCCACAATTGGTCAACGTAAAAGGCGTGACCGAAATCAATAGTCTTGGTGGTTTTGAGCGTGAATACCAAGTCGCGCCCATTCCAGGCAAGTTATTAGCGTTTAAAGTTACCACCGCTGACGTTATTAAGGCGTTAGAGCTTAACAACCGCAATGTTGGTGCGGGTTACATTGAACGTAGCGGAGAGCAATGGCTAGTCCGCTCGCCGGGGCAGCTTAAAGATCTTGAGTCTATTCGCCAAGTGGTAGTCGCAAAACGTGATGATGCCCCTGTGCGCATTGGCGATGTTGCCGACGTGTTTTACGGTAAGCAATTACGTACCGGCGCAGCCAGTCAAGACGGAGAAGAAACCGTACTCGGCACCGCGTTTATGCTACTGGGTGAAAATAGCCGGGTGGTCGCAAAAGAGGTTGCCGATAAACTCAAACTCGTCAATGCCAGTTTGCCGCCAGGCATTGTTGCTGAAGCCGTGTATGACCGCACCACCTTAGTGGATAAAGCGATTCAAACAGTACAAAAAAATCTGTTTGAAGGTGCGGTATTAGTCATCGTGGTGTTGTTCGCACTATTAGGCAACTTTCGCGCTGCGCTAATTGCGGCATTAGTGATCCCGCTGAGTATGCTGTTTGCCATTACAGGTATGACTACCTATCGCGTGTCTGGCAACTTAATGAGCTTAGGCGCAATTGATTTTGGCATTATTGTTGATGGCGCGGTGATTATTGTTGAAAACGCCTTGCGCCACCTTGGCATGGCGCAGCACCGACAAGGTCGGTTACTGGAGCTAAAAGAGCGACTACACGTCGTGTTCACCGCCACCAAAGAGGTGTTTAAACCCGCTGTATTTGGGGTGTTAATCATCATGTTGGTGTATTTGCCTATTTTTGCGCTTAATGGTGTTGAAGGTAAAATGTTTCACCCCATGGCCTTTACCGTTGTTGCCGCTTTAATTGGCGCTTTACTGTTTTCAGTCACTTTTGTGCCTGCTGCAATTGCACTGTTTGTAAAAGGTAAAGTCAGCGAAAAAGAAAATTGGCTCATGGCTGGTGCACGTAAAGTCTACCAGCCGGTATTATTTTTCTCTCTTAAACGTCCCTTGATGATCATCATCGCCGCAATTGCCTTAATTGCAGTGACCAGTGTGCAATTGAGCCGTTTGGGTTCGGAGTTTTTGCCCGAACTGGACGAAGGTGATATTGCTATGCACGCCATGCGGATCACCGGCACGGGGCTGGAACAGTCGATTGAAATGCAAAAGCAGCTCGAACTGGTGATTGGCGAGTTAGATGAAGTGGAGCGGGTATTTTCAAAAGTTGGCACACCAGAAGTGGCAACCGACCCTATGCCGCCAAGTGTGGCAGACACAATTTTAATCATCAAGCCACAGTCAGAGTGGGCCAACCCGAACAAAACTAAGCACGAGTTTTTAGACGAGCTACGTGAACATGTTGAGCAAGTTCCGGGTAATAATTATGAATTTACGCAACCGATTGCCATGCGCTTTAATGAGCTAATTGCGGGTGTGCGCGCCGATGTGGCGCTACGGATCTACGGCGATGACTTAGATACTTTAAAGCTCGCTGGCGACCGAGCCGTTGGGTTATTTCAAGGCATTGAAGGCGCAACTGATGTACGTGTTGAGCAAATGTCTGGCTTACCTACTTTATCTATTGAGCCAAATCGTGATCATTTAGCCTTGCTGGGGTTAACCATTGCCGATGTACAACAAGCGGTGCAAACAGCCGTAGCAGGGGTACCCGTAGGGCTGATTTACGAAGGTGATAGACGCTTTAATTTAGTGGTAAGAATGGCCAACCACATTAGCCAAGACTTGAATTTACTGGCTAATATTCCTATTGCTTTGCCAGCCGATTTAAACCCAGAATTAAGTTATGTGCCACTGGGAGAGGTCGCCGAGCTTAAGTTTAAAATTGGCCCCAACCAAATAAACCGCCAAAATGGTAAACGCCATGTTGTGGTTACCGCCAATGTAACTGGGCGTGATTTAGGCTCATTTATTAAAGATACCAAGTTAGTCATGGCTGAAAAGTTAGCCTTACCTAGTGGTTATTGGAGCGAATACGGCGGCACATTTGAGCAGTTAGAGTCGGCATCAAACCGTTTGATGATATTAGTGCCGCTGACACTGCTACTAATATTTTGCTTACTTTACAGTGCATTTAGCTCAGTTAGAGACTCGCTAATTATCTTTAGCGGCGTACCGTTAGCGTTAACGGGCGGCGTGTTAGCACTGGTTGTGCGCGATATGCCGCTGTCAATTTCGGCCTCAGTTGGCTTTATTGCGTTATCGGGTATTGCCGTACTTAATGGCGTTGTTATGTTGAGCTTTATTAAAGAGCTCAAACTGCAAGGTATAGAGTTAATAGAAGCGATAAAACAAGGGGCAAGCCAACGTTTAAGACCGGTGTTAATGACCGCATTAGTGGCCAGCCTTGGCTTTGTGCCAATGGCGTTTAATGTCGGCACCGGCGCAGATGTACAGCGCCCGCTAGCAACGGTTGTAATTGGTGGCATTGTCTCGTCAACACTACTGACTTTAGTGGTGCTACCTGTGCTTTATGCCTTGGTTTACCGCTTTAGCAAAAAGTCGACTTAACGGCGGTTGAGCAGATGTTGCTAGTGTTTGTGGGTGACTAAACCCGTTAGCAATACAGTGAGTAACAGAGCCAAAAAAGGCGATAAAGCGGTTAGCTTTATCGCCTTTTTGTTATGAGGTATCTTCGAGCTTTTAAATTAGGCTCGGTTTCTTAGCCACCTAGCGCAGTTGGGAACCGCGATTGATAGCAATCAATTTATCAAAAATACGCTCACCATCCATGCGGATCCCATTGTGCTCATATTCCGATGTTAACCAGTAGTTTAGATTAGCCACTTGCGCCACAGTTTCGAGGCTATAGCGCATCTCAACATACATATCCTCGCTATAAATAGCTGCGGCAACCGGCACCTTATTATTAGTCAGTTTTTTGGGCTGGTATAGCGCGGGCCAATCTTGTTTTTGAGCAATGGCATTGGCCGCCGTTTTTAACGGGATTAAGTTGGCAAATTGCTCAAACATCCATGGGTAGATCATCTCGCCAGTAAACAAGAAAGGTTTGCCAGCACTGTAATTAAACTCTGGGTAGTGTTGCCTTACACGATGCGCCGACCAGTTAGAGGCATTTTGTTGGCAATAAATCGACTCATGTAACAACGCAAATAGCGGGTTGGTATTGTAGTCTAGATATTGGCTGAACTGCGTTAAGAAAAGTGGGTTTACTATAGTGCCGTTGGCGGTGGTGATCAGCGCTTGTTCAATCAGGTAGTAAATGCTTTCGGGGCCATGTTCCATGCCAATGTTAACCCCAAGCAGCTGCAACATTTCTACGGTTAAACGCTCGCCAGTTGCCAGTGTTACCTCGTGGTCGGTTATGTATTGTGCCAGTGTGTTTAGCAAGGCCTGTGCGTCACTAAAGCGCTTAAAAAAGTCAGCGTTTTTAGCCAATACACGTTGGTAAGTGGCGTGGTATACGTCATCTGCTGTGCGGGTTAGCGACGGGATCCCACCGGTAATATAGGCCTCTTTTAATCCTTCAGGTGCATCATTGAGGTATTTTAAAACACAAAAGCCACCAAAGCTTTGCCCGAGAATGGACCATGTTTGGTTATCGGTTAATTGACGGCGAATAGCTTCAGCATCGTTAATGATGTTATCGGCGCGAAAATGGCTTAGGTACTGCGCTTGCTGCGCAGCATTGAGGTGCGACAAACTAGCTGCACTGATAGGAGATGATAAGCCGGTGCCGCGTTGGTCGAGCAATAAAACCCTAAACTCTTGTAATGCACGTTTTATCCAGCCGTCATTCGCAGCGGGCCTAACGGCGCCAAACCCTGGACCGCCCTGAAAATACACCAGAAAGGGTAAGTTTTTGTGTTGGTTTTCGGCGCTAACAAGCTCACGGGCAAATACGTTGATGGTTTCACCCTCGGGCTTTGAATAATCAAGAGGTAAAATGAAAGTATGCTTTTGGGCAACTATGCCGGCAAGGGTGAGGTTGGTAGTCATTTGTTACGCCTTATTTTTTTTACTGTTATGGGCATTAGGGCTCCAGATTGTATACCTAAAAAGTAATGCGTTGTATGGTTTTGAATTATTGTTAACCCAGTTGAAGTGCAAGCAGTAAAAAATGTAGTGTTTTTGTGCGTGCGGCTACATTTTGTGGCAATTATTGATAGTGAAAATGCTCAAGTTGACGTAACCTTTACTCCAGTGAAACCAATTACACCATAGGTGATTTTCAATGAAGTATCAGTTAATACCCGTCACGCCATTTCAACAAAATTGCAGTTTAATATGGTGTGAGCAAACCCTAAAAGCGGCTGTGGTTGATCCGGGTGGCGACGTCGAAAGGATCCTAGCAGAAGCCGCAAGCAATAATGTGCAGATAGAACAGATTTTACTGACGCATGGACATATTGATCATGTTGGCGGCGCTGCTGCATTGGCGAAGCAATTAAATATTGAAATCGTTGGTCCTCATATCGCCGACAGTTTTTGGCTAGAAAGCCTGCCTAAACAAAGCCAGCATTTTGGTTTTGCTCACAGCGATCCATTGAGCCCGACTCGATATTTACAAGATGGGGACGAGGTTAAAGTGGGTAATCAGTCGTTGTCGGTATTGCATTGCCCTGGACATACGCCTGGGCATGTGGTGTTTTATAGCAAAAATGACGCTATCGCTTGGGTTGGTGATGTATTGTTTAAAGGATCGGTTGGCCGCACTGATTTCCCTCAGTCTAACCATCAAGACTTAATTGATTCAATTACCACTAAGTTGTGGCCTTTAGGCAAACAAGTGCAGTTTGTTCCTGGACATGGGCCATTATCGACTTTTGGAGAAGAACGGGTACATAACCCTTTCGTTGCGGATCAGCTTTTTTCATAGTATTGCCCACCGTTAAATTCATTAATAGAAAATAGGCTGTACGATGCAGCCTATTTTTCATCTCATTGCTTTGGTATTCATTCACCGACTAATTATTCTCTGTTTTTACAGTGTGGTTTAGCGGCTGTTCATTGCTAAAAGGCAAGCTATAAACCTTGCAATTGATTTGTTGGGAGCAGTTTGTCGTATTTATTCAATCTTTCACACTGGTACAGCACTAATATAATGACACTTACACAGGCTTATCGTACCGGATTAGGTCCTATTGCAGTGGTATATTGCATTTAGTTAGCCACCTAATTTTGCCGTCTGCACAGACTCACTTATGGAACATGTTACCTATGACAAATCAAACCGCGACGTTAGCACAACTAGGTTGGCGGCCTTTTTACCAACAGCAGCTAAACCTTGATGAATTAACCTTGTACAGCATTGGCCGTGTAGTTGAGCAGCACCGTAGCCATGTTGTGGTTTTAAACGAACAGGGCAGTACAAGGTTAACTCACTATGCTGATGATGAGCGACTCTGTGTGGGCGACTGGGTACTATTTGACGGTTCACAGCGGGTGCAGCGCCTGCTAGATCGGCAGTCTTTGTTTAAGCGAAAAGCACCAGGCTCTAAAGTGACGACTCAGTTCATTGCGGCTAACGTCGATAGCGTAATGATAGTGTGTTCACTTAATCATGACTTTAACCTTAGCCGCATTGAACGCTACCTAGCATTAGCCAAAGAGGCGCAAGTTGAACCCGTAGTCGTACTGACCAAGGCCGATCAATGCGATGATGTAGACGATAAACGCCAACAAGTGCAGCAGCTTGACCCATTGATGATGGTATATGCGGTTAATGCATTGGTGGCAGAGGCGCTAACACCGCTTTTAAGCTACTGCCGACTTGGTAAAACGGTTGCATTTTTAGGTTCATCAGGCGTGGGTAAGTCAACATTGGTTAATGGCTTAATGGGCTTTGATGCACAAGAGACCAGTGCCGTACGTGAAGATGATAGCAAAGGGCGGCATACCACAACCTCAAGGGCACTTAAGTGGTTACCTCTCGGTGGCTTATTGATGGACACACCTGGTATGCGAGAGCTACAACTGAGCGATTGCGACCAAGGTGTGAGTGAAACCTTTAGTGAAATAACGACTTTGGCCTTAACGTGTCGCTTTGCCGACTGCGGTCATCAAAGTGAGCCCGGCTGCGCGATACAAATGGCATTGCAAACTGGGAGTTTGACTGAACGGCGGCTGAAAAGTTACCAAAAGCTCATGCGCGAGCAAGCGCTAAATGGTGCAACATTAGCGCAGCGAAGAGCAAAAGATAAAGCACTGGGTAAAATGATCCAAGGCGTGCAACAGGCGTCGCGCCGAAACAAAAAGAATGCATAAGCTGTTAAGCCTGGCGAAAGGCTAGCCCTTTTAATTGCAGGCTTTAAAAACCCATTCTAAATGTCATCATTGATGGGCAACTTAACCATTTTACGCAATTATTACTAACGAGGCTTGATGAGGTAATAATAAACGGCGACTTACTTATAAACATTAATTTTTGACTGAACTGATATTTAATTTTAATGACGAAATAATTCGGAAAATTTTGACAGTTTGAGCTAATTACACGGCACTAATCAGGCAGTGTCGCCCACCAAAATTGTTGCGACAGTGGTATAATAGTCTCGCTTTACCTGCGGGCTAAAGGCAAAAGTTAACAGGGTTGTTAATGTTGTAAACGAGTGCTGTAAAGCAATGGTTTGCATGTTGTTGCAAGTTGTCTGAGTGCTGTAATTTTACTCGTTTAATATGTGCTATTAGGTATTTTAACTGCATAGATCAAATTATTTGGTATATAAAAAGTGCTACTTTACCAACCCTGAAAGTTGGCATTTTGAATGCGGGTATTTATGTCGTATTGGTATAGATAATTTAATTATTTCTAATTTGTTTGAATGAACATTTATAGAAGTCTTTATTATCAATAAGCTCATAAAAAACTTAAATGTGGCTTTATACACTTACCTGATATTAAATTTATTGCACTGTTGAATGTATAAAAGGACGTTATGGAACATCGTTGGCAAGTTGCAATTTCTGCTGGGCTATTAGCGGGTATTTGGGCAGGTTTTTCCGACATTTTTCAACTGGTCACATGGATTGGTTTTTTAAGTTGCAGTACGTTTTTCGCCCAGAACAGACCTGACCTAAAAGGGATGTTCATGACCATGGCGACCAATGTGTCGGGCGTATTTTGGGCATGGACGGTAATTGCTGCAAGTAGTTATTTGCTGTCTCCAATACTAGGGTACTGTTTAACCGGAATTGCCACCGCAGCGATGTGTTTACAGGCGAGTTATCAAAAGTTGGCATTTATTCCAGGGGCATTTATTGGCTGCTGTATAACCTTTGCTATGGCCGGAGATGTTGCCACTATTTTGCCGCCGTTATTGTTAGGGGCAATACTTGGTTACAGTATGAGCTTACTAACAACACAACTGATTGTATTGACCAAAAAAAGCCAAAATGTAATGGCTAATATTAAAATTAAGGCCAAAGAGTCTTAAATGATTAACTGCACGGCTTTACTGAGCTAAATTGGCTGCAGAGTCGTTCAACTTTGCTTAATGGCTTATTTTTTGCCAAAGGAACAGATAGATGAAACAAATGAACTTTCGAATTATTGATGGTCTTTTAATCAAAATTAGTCTAAACGGAAAGTTTTGGACAATCTGCGCCTTAGTGACGCTTTTTACCGTGATCCTCGCCAGCTTAAATTACACTAATGTAAAACAACAGCTAGAAACAACCTCCATGGCAACGGCTCAAGCCAGTGTTGATGCTTATGCCCAGATTGCCAGTGAACAGTCACTCAATGGACAAGCATTAACTGATTTTGCTCATCAACATGGTCTTAGTGTTAGCCGTATTTCTGGCAGCGACAGAGTTAATAATACCGTGAGTGTGACAGCCCCAGTTGCGGCTGAACAGCTCAGTTACACCGTAAACGTGGGTGATTGGGAAGCTGCAGCATTAGCAACCGCAAGCAACATGGTGTGGTTAGCATTGTTGAGTCTTTTGCCGTTATACCTACTTAGCTATTGGATCCGTACGTCTTTAGGTAGTGGCTTGTGGGATATTTACCAAGCCATTAAAAGGCTGGCAGATGGCGACTTAAGTACCAGGTTAAATTTTTTTGGAAGCGATGACTTCAGTATTATTGCCCGAGAGATTGATCGCAGCGCTGACAACATGAATGAAATTGCGCTAACCATTACCGACAATGCGCGTACTTTGACCCATGCTGCTAGTGAGTTTGAAAACCAAGCAGCGTTAAGCGAGCAACTAACGCAGGCTCAACATCAATTTTTAGATACGGTTTCGGTGGCAATGTCTCAAATGACCGTTGCGGTTGAAGAAGTGTCAAAAAATGCCTCAAATACCTCAGAACAAACTGAGCAAAATTCGACTCAAGCGGCTAACAGTAAAGTTAAGTTGGCAGAAGCGGTCGACAGTATTGGTATGCTAACTGAAAAAATAACCTCGGCGTCGGTTTCGGTTGAAGACTTATCCCATGCGGCCACCAAAATCGGTGCTGTGGTTACTACCATTAATAGCATTTCTGAACAGACAAATTTATTAGCGCTAAATGCGGCAATTGAAGCTGCCAGAGCTGGCGAGCAAGGTCGCGGTTTTGCCGTAGTTGCAGATGAAGTTCGCACGCTTGCAAGCCGAACGCAGCAGGCGACGGTTGAAATCCAAACGATGATAGAAGGTTTGCAAAACGGTACTCAACAATTGACCCATGTTACCAACGACATCGTCACGCAAGCTAGCAAGGGCCGAGAGGCCATAGTGTTGGTGAGTAATGATGTTGACAGCATGGCAACGTCAATTAGTACGGTATTTGATATGAGCCTACAGATCGCCACGTCATCAGAAGAACAAAGTGTTACCGCACAAGAGATCTCATCACAGCTCAATGACATTCGTCAGCAGGCACAAACTATTAAAGAAACCACCGAAAGCTCAATTGGGATCGCTAACGACTTGAACAGCACTTCAAAAGGCATGGATAAACTATTACAACAATATACTTTGGCAAGTAAATAATGGTGGCACTATTTTAAGCAAGGCTTGAAAAGTAATAAAAATGCCAGCAATTAATGCTGGCATTTTTTAGAGTATCGTAACGCATTAACCGAATCGATTAACTAAAGGTGCTCCAAATAGGCGCGTGGTCAGACGGTTTTTCGATGCCGCGTAATGCGTAATCAATGTCTGACTCAACCAAGCGTTCTGCAAGTGTTGTGGTCGCTAATACTACGTCAATGCGCAGTCCGCGGTTATCAACAAAGCCTTTGCTGCGGTAATCAAACCATGAGTACCGCTCTGTGCGAGTTGGATGTAACTGGCGGAACGTATCGACTAAACCCCAGTCCATTAAGGTCTTAAGCCATTCACGTTCTTCAGCTTGAAAACTGCATTTTCCGGTTTTTAACCAACGTTTAGCATTAGGTTCACCGATACCGATATCTAAATCGATAGGTGAAATGTTGATATCGCCAATAATCGCAATGTCTTCATCGGCGCTATGGTGCTCATTTAAATACACCATTAAGTCTTGATAAAATTTTCGCTTAGCAGGGTATTTTGTTTCATGGCTAATATTTTCACCTTGAGGGAAATAACCATTAATTACCGTGAGAGGGCGACCATTTTCTTGCGTAAAAGTCGCCATTATCATCCGGCGTTGAGCGTCGTCTTCGTCGGTAGGGAACCCCTTTTGTACCTTGATAGGGTCAGCCTTCGACAGCATCGCCACGCCATAGTGCGCCTTGCCGCCGTGGTAATGTACTTTATATCCCATCGCCTCAACATCGGCTAAAGGAAAGGCTTCGTCATGAACCTTAGTCTCTTGTAACCCAATCACATCAGGCTGATGACTATCGATTAAGGCCTGAAGTTGGTGTAGTCTGGCACGTAATCCATTGATATTAAATGAAACAATTTTCAAGATTAAGCTCCTTGTATTTACGGCAATACTAACTTGTAAGGCTTAACGGTAACGCTTTGGTAAACACCAGCTGGAATATAAGGGTCGGCATCTGCCCAGTGTTGTGCATCTTCAAGTGACGGAAACTCAGCAACAACTAACGAACCTGTAAAGCCCGCATCCCCTGGGTTTTCGCTGTCAATCGCTGGGTGAGGACCTGCAATAAGTAATCTACCTTCGTCGGCGAGCAGTTGTAGCCTAGCAAGGTGATCTGCACGTGCCGCTAAACGTTTGTCTAAGGTATTTTCAATATCTTGCGCCGAAATCATGTACCACATTATTTGAGCTCCTTACGGTCTTCTTCAGACATATTTTTAAATAGATACAGTACCGTTAATACGGTATTAACCAAGGTTAAAGCCGTTAAACCAAAGACCTTAAAGTTAACCCAAGTCTCTTGCGATAAGCTAAAGGCAACATAAACATTGACTACTGCACACACAGCAAAAAATAGCACCCAGTACCAAGTGACATGCGCCCAAAATTTGTCAGCAACAATTAAGTCTTTACCTAGCATGCTTTTTAAAATCGGCTTGTTCATCAACTGGCTTACCGCGAGTGCAATGGCAAACAAGGCGTAAACGATTGTGACCTTCCATTTGATAAAAGAGTCATCTTGTAAAATTAAGGTGAGCGAGCCAAACACAGTAACAATACCAAAGGTAATGAGGTGCATCTTTTCTATCTTTTTATATAACATGTAGCTAATGACTAGCTGCAATGCTGTCGCGGCGATTAAAGCACCACTGGCGACATAAATATCAACAAATTTGTAGACGGCAAAAAAGATAACGAGAGGCAGAAAGTCGAGCAACTGTTTCATAGGATAGTGTCAGTTCAATAATCATAAAAATGGGCCTCAGTTTAGCATGCAAGCTAAAAAGGCAAAAGCGTAACGAGCATGCTTGAGAGGTCGAGCAAACCTGTGGCGTGGTTTCCCCTTATTTATTATCAGTAATATCAGTAAGCCGCGTGCAGGGAAGGGATAGTAAATACTCAACACCTTTAGCTGGCCTTGTTAAGTGTTTTGTATCTGCTTAAACCGTTGCACTTCACTCGTAAGCCCCATATTTGACGCTGCTAACTTTAATTGATGCCAGAAATTATCTGGTGCGTTGCATAGCAAACCTAAGTCATCAAGCGCATTCATTGCCAGCTCTAGTTCATTGTGTTCAAGGTATTCGATATATTCTTTGTCGAATACTTTTGCTTCTTCAAAGAGCACATTTTCTGGTAGTAACGCGCGGCCTGCTTTTAAATGCTTGTTATACGTATTACGACGCCCCACTAAAAATAACAAGTAAGAGCCCAAGAGTAAAACAGGATTTACTTGGTTTTGATATATTTGAAAAGGCTTTAACCCAACTATTAAAAGGATAAATAGGGGTAACTAATAAAGCTGGCGATAATAGAAAACTAGTAAATATAATGAAAACGCCTAATAGAGAAGTTATATCGCGCAACTCAAATAAAACTGATTGATAAATTTGAATAATTTGAATTAAAAAAATGAACACCATAAATATTTTAAGGTAATTCGAATTCCTCTTGATTTTGTCGTCTAAATTCATTGTAATACCGTCCTTGATTATACGTATAACGCCCCAATAAGAGGCGCAAAATGCATGGTTATAATTAGTGAGGCACGAACGCAAACCATGCTTTTTGCGTCCTACTTGATTGCCTTGTTAGGTGTAAATTACCCACTAGCCTCTAAAACCATTTGGTTACGCCACTCGCTGACGTTAGACCATTTATCATTTGTCAAACCATTATGCGACCAAAATATGACTTCACCGCTAAAATACAAAGCCAGCCATTTTTAATCAATAACATAACGACCTTTAAAGCAAACAGCAATGCATGAGTGACCTTTCGTTTGATACAAAACAATGTTTGGCATGCTGCTAGTGAATTTTTTCGCTAAAGTAGCGCTTTATCAGGCAGAAATGGCGAATTTTAGGCGCGCGCTGTTAACTCTGTTCCTTGACTGAGTTTGACTGTGATGTTGAAGTTTGGATGACGAGTAGAGTTTACTCTAGTGGCAAGTGTTGACAGCTTTTTGCAAAATGCCGTCGGCGTTTTTCAAGGTGTTCAGAGTAGCGACTGAGCTCTTGCAATGTGCCTACAGGCCCATGAAATAGCTGACCAAATTCAGCAACAATTTTGACCCAGTTAGCTGTTGGGATATTCAATCGATTAAGGATGCTTTCGGCATTGGCAGATATTGCGCCGCGCTTATCATCACGAATGATTCTGCCTGTTTCATCAACCAATTCAAGGTAATCGCTAAGCATAAACGCAATACCCTTTGGTTGGTGTTCGCGCTCGTGACCAATAAAGGGTAACAGCGTTTTTGGTTGCTGACCTTTAAGGGCTGCGGTAACTCTTAACTTGAGGCTGGTGTAGTCTGATTGCTCTGGCGTATCAGCCATTTTAGCTCTAATTGGGTTAAGTTCGACGTAAGTCATACAAGCCAGAACGGCGGCTTCATCGAGTAAGGCTTGGGATTTGAATCGTCCTTCCCAAAAGTGTCCGGTGCAGTTGTCCTCAATATTGGCTTGCCGTGCAATAGGCTCATTTAGGCAGCGCATAAACCATGAAATATCACTAAGACGTGAGCGGTAAATCGCTATTTGATGCTTTAACTGCGCAACTAAGTGCTCGTCAATCACTTCACCTTTGGCAAATTTTTGCGTCAGAGCAGTACCGTTAAAACACTGATGCCATTGCATAACAACGTCTCTGTCAGACCATTGATTTGCTTTGTCTATGTCGATAAAGAGCACCACATGCAGATGGTTGCTCATCACAGCATAAGCGGCAACATCTATTGCAAATACCTCAGTCAGTTTAAGTATTTGGGTTTCAACCCAGCCTCGGCGATGGTCATAATTCTTGCCAGTGTATTCGTCGTCACCACACAAAAATGCGCGCCGAACGACTCGACTGCAGCAATGGTAATAAGGTGTGTCTTCAAGACTCACTAGGGTTCTTCTAGGGCGTGGCATTTCAACCTCCAACTAAAACTTATCAAGCAAGCTTAGTCGGAGGGGGTAATTCATGCCATTTAATGAAGGGTGTCTATGTATTTTCTCAGCAACGCTAATTCCATCAACACCCTCATACAAAATAGGACTACAAGGCAACTTTTTATGACTCTGTAGGTATTCAGATATTTTATCTAGGCGTTCACGCATATCAGACATAGATAAGCTATATTCGTTTTCTGCTCCTGTAAGGTAAGCAAATGCCATTTTTACAATTGCGTCTCTTGAACCTTCGGACAAGTCATGAATTGATAGAGATCCTTTACATTTTACCCATTCACCGTTTTGCCACCATGGCAAAGGCTTAAGTGATAATAAATATCGCCATCTATCAGTCGGCACTCCATCTAACCCAACTTTCGGAGGCCAACCAGATAACTCAGCATATGGTTTAATCCATTGCTCAATTACATCTTCAGGGAAGTTTTTTAACTCTTCAAATACCACAACATCTCCTGTTGGCTAACGCCGCACTAAGCGGACTAGAATAGTGGGTTATAATGTGTAGCGAAGCGAAACGTAACCCACTGTTTTAGTTCCGTTTAAGTGCCTTGTTATAAATGCTTATCTGAATTAGTTAGACTTAAATATGTTAGCTAAGTTATTGAAAATAGCACCTGTTCGTTTACCAACATGCTTGATAGTTCTTGGCTCTATTCTTTTTTCTATATCAGACCATGCTTCATTACCCATGCCAGAAATAAAGCCTTTACTATCAGCAATTACATTATCATGCTTTAAAATTAAATCAGCAAAATCAGTAGCAAATGGCATCAGATGATCACTTATATACTCTTCTAAATAATCTTTGTGAACTACATCAATTGCACCAATATTAGCCAAATGATAATTGTCATCTTTGTTAGCTGTTTGATGCCTTGGTATTCTAACCCAAGGAACCATTTCAATCTCGTTGCTATCCGTGCACTTTACACTAACCATAGGACCATCAATAACTGCTATAGGAATAGTTATGTGGCAATCATAATAGTGGGCTGTCTCAGGTGGTTTTTCGCATTCTTCAAAGTACGAGACTGCTTTAAGTAGAGGGTTAACTAAACCTTGATATGGTTGGCTACCAGAAAGTTCTATTTTTTTACCTTTTCTTGCTCCCTTACTAAAGGTATTTGCAAATATTGGGCTTGTACTTAAAAATGGGTGATTAGATAACTCAAGAGCTTGCAGTATAGAAAAATTATAAGTTGAAGCTTCATCATCAGAAGTAAAAACAATATTCTTATTTGCCAAGCCTGCTATAACAGGAAACTTTGGAGTCAGCTGCTTATCTTTTGTTAAAAAGAACACATAAGGCATATCTGATTGTTTACATTCAATTATTAAGTTGAGAGTTGGACGAACTCGAGGTTGTGGCTTATTAAAGTCATAAAGATATAATTCTGCGAGTAAATCTATAGCCCTTTCTTCATTTGAATCTGAATCTATAAAGTTCCACTCTTCCTGAATACGAAATTTCTTCGATAGCATCTCATATATTACAGTTTGTAATGGATAACCGGAAACTCTAACAGCTTCGAGTATTTGTTGCTCTTCTACACCATTAGTTAAAATGTTGCTTTCAGGATTATTTATTGAGTGACTCACAACACTTCCTTGTATTTATAACGCCCCACTAAGGGGAAAATTATTGTTGGCTAAAATTGCGAGGCACGAGCGGAGCCAACTGTAATTTTTCCCGCTTTAGTGCCTTGTTAGGAAGAACTTTTAGAAAGGCCTGCCTAGTATTAATTCGTATTTAGATGCTGGATTAAATACCTGACCTAAATCACTTTCAGGATACCACTGAGCATTAAGAAACGGTAACGGGTTTTCAGCGATATCCGTCCAACTTGCGTTAGGGAATATAGTTAAAACCCAGTGGTCACAATCCCAAGCCCCATAAACCTTTTCATTTGGTAGCCAAAGTAAAATAAATTCTGGATCATAATCTTCACAGTAATTTGTAATGCTTACAGCTGTAATCTCATAAAATGCATCAATTTCGTCATCTTCAGGCGAAACCCAAACAACTCCAGATTTGATCTCTGCTAGATTACAAATTCCGACTTTGCCCGCTTCAGCTTTTGAAACGTCGTAATCTAATTGATTGCCTTCTTTGAGATAATCACAAAGGTCAGATGGAAACTCCATTTTGTGTTCTTCCTAACGCCTCGTTAAGAGGCAAATAATATGTTGGCTAAAATAAGCGACGCAGGAGCAAAAGCCAACTGTTATTTGTCCTGCTTTAACGATTTGTTAGGTGCGATCATCGCACTTTGAGCCTTTTTAAAAAGCACGAAAACGATCACAAATGCACCAGTAAATATATACGTGTACATTGCCGACATACTATAAAAATAAGCTCCAAAGCCAATTAAAAAACTTAACAAAGCAATAAATATAACAAAGTGGTGAATTGATGTTGCTTTGTCATTGCTAGCATTACTAAAAACTATCATTTCTTTAAGTATTGATAACGAACCAAAAGAAAATGTTAGTGAAACTATGAATGCAATCAGAGAAACCTTTTTAGCGTAAACATTCACATCGTTGAGGCTTGGTATGAAAATCAATAAAGCAAGGGATGTTGCTGCAATTCCAGCACTTAACCAAGAAAAAAAATCTCTACGCGGATTCGAAATCAAATTAGCACCTAACAGCTTATTCATTAGTCGCTCGATAACGTCCCAAGCAACTCGTTAACTTTTTAATAACTAGGAAATACATAGCCAGCCATTGTTAATCAATAACATAACGACCTCTATAGCACACTACAATGCATGAGTGACCTTTCGTTTGATACAAAACAATGTTTGGCATGCTGCTAGTGAATTTTTCGCTAAAGTAGCGCTTTATCAAGCAAAAATGGCGAATTTTAGGCGCGTGCTGTTAACTCGGTACTTTGACTGAGTTTGATTGAGAAGGTTTGGCTTTAATGACGAGTGGAGTTTACTCTAGTGGCAAGTGCTGGCAGCTTTTTGCAAAATGCCGTCGGCGTTTTTCAAGGTGTTCTGAGTAGCGACTGAGCTCTTGCAATGTGCCTACAGGCCCATGAAATAGCTGACCAAATTCAGCAACAATTTTGACCCAGTTTGCTGTTGGGATATTCAATCGGTTAAGGATACTTTCGGCATTGGCAGATATTGCGCCGCGCTTATCATCACGAATGATTCTGCCTGTTTCATCAACCAATTCAAGGTAATCGCTAAGCATAAACGCAATACCCTTTGGTTGGTGTTCGCGCTCGTGGCCTATAAATGGTAATAGTTGTTTTGGTTGTTCACCTTTAAGGGCTGCGGTAACTCTTAACTTGAGGCTGGTGTAGTCTGATTGCTCTGGCGTATCAGCCATTTTGGCTCTAATTGGGTTAAGTTCAACGTATGTCATGCAAGCAAGCACGGCAGCTTCATCGAGCAAGGCTTGGGATTTAAATCGTCCTTCCCAAAAGTGCCCGGTGCAGTTGTCCTCAATATTGGCTTGCCGTGCAATAGGCTCATTTAGGCAGCGCATAAACCATGAAATATCACTAAGGCGTGAGCGGTAAATAGCTATTTTCTGTTTTAATTGAGCGACGAGGTGCTCGTCAATTACTTCACCTTTGGCAAACTTTTGCGTCAGTGCAGTACCGTTAAAACACTGATGCCATTGCATAACAACGTCTCTGTCAGACCATTGATTTGCTTTATCTATGTCGATAAACAGCACTACATGCAGATGGTTGCTCATCACAGCATAAGCGGCAACATCTATTGCAAACACCTCAGTCAATTTTAGTATTTGGGTTTCAACCCAGCCTCGGCGATGGTCATAATTCTTGCCAGTGTATTCGTAATCACCACACAAAAATGCACGCCGAACGACTCGACTGCAGCAATGGTAATAAGGTGTGTCCTCAAGACTCACCAGGGTTCTTCTAGGGCGTGGCATTTCAACCTCCAACTAAAACTTATCAAGCAAGCTTAGTCGGAGGGGGAAATTCATGCCATTTAATGATGGGTGTCTATGTAATTTAAACACCTCAGTAAGTTTAAGTATTTGGGTTTCAACCCAGCCTCGTCGATGGTCATAATTCTTGCCAGTGTATTCGTCGTCACCACACAAAAATACACGACGAACCACTCGACTGCAGCAATGGTAATAAGGTGTGTCTTCAAGACTCACTAGGGTTCTTCTAGGGCGTGGCATTTCAACCTCCAACTAAAACTTATCAAGCAAGCTTAGTCGGAGGGGGTAATTCATGCCATTTAATGAAGGGTGTCTTTGTATTTTCTATAACTCAAGTTCTGCCATATCTTCTTTTATTTCTTTAGACATTCCGGAAATTAACAAATCCATAGCTTCTGAAACCTCTTGAAGATCACCTTCCTGTAAGGATTTTTTTAGCAATAGGTGTAATTCAAGATTTGAGGTGTTTAAAAGCAGTTGAGACTTTTGCATGTCTTTAACCCGTAATACTTCGTTATATACGTGCATATCATAAAAAAAACCTCCAAGGATAAAGCATCCGATCACAACTGAAATTGATATTAGATTATTTTTCACCACACCCTCGAAGAAATATAACGCCCTAATAATGGGCAAAAAATTGTTGGCTAAAATGTTGAGGAACGAAAACAGCCAACTGTTTTTTGTCCTTATTAATTAGCTTGTTATATAACCTATTCACTATAACCATCTAATGGTGCAACTGTCATGCTATTTTGAAAATTTGCAGGCTCTATTGCATTTAAGTACTTGGTGTTTACAAAGATAAAATAGGTTTCAATATCAGGACCATTTGAATATGGATAAAGAATTGTTCCTTTAGGTAAAACGCCAATATTCTCAGGTGTTGCTTGAACAGTTAAAGTTTGGGTTAACGATACAGGGTTGGATTCTAATAATTGCCACTTGAACCAAAGAGCACCAGCAGAAAATGAAATTAGTGATACTAGAATTAGTACTAAATACTTCAACTCAGACTCCATTCTATTGAGGTTATATAACGCCGCTAGCAGCCGGGACCGAAGCGAAGTGGTTTTTGGGTTGAACGAAGCGGCAGCGCAGTGACCCAAAAACTAACGTAGCTTTGGGCCTCGGTTGACTAGCCTTGTTATATGCACTTACTTCTTTTTACCAATGTACTGGAATTGATCGCCAAAAGTACCGTGACTTACAACCCATGTGCTGTTGATTTTGTAGAAGTAGAACTCCCAATTAACAGGATGATTTTGGTGTTTGGCAATAGTCACGATGCGCACCAATGAAGGTGATAGTTCTTCATGACTTAGAGTTTCGTAACCGTGTAATTTTCCATATAGGGCAGGAACTGATGAAACTTGCTGCTTAAGCAAGGTTAGTTGCTGTGCCTTAGACGCCATCAAGGGATTACTTGAATATAAGCTGTCAATTGCAGTGGAGTATTTACCAGCTACCAAATCACTGAAGTAAGCTGCCACTTGTGATTTTGGGCTACCTTCGTAAGCGGTTGAGCTGAAGGATAGGCAGCAGAGGGCGATGCCAGTTATTAAATTTTTCATGTTAATTTCCTTATTCTTGACGATTGGTAGCATATAACGCCCTGTTAATGGGCAAAATATAGTTGGCTAGAATAAGCGACGAAGGAGCAAAAGCCAACTGTATTTTGTCCTTGTTAAACAGCTTGTTAGGTAACTTTTACCACTGGCCAAATCTTACTATCTGCTGTGGAGCATATTCCATTATCCATGTACGATTTGATGAAACAATTAGAATATTTTCTTGATCGAAGTAAGTTGGTAAATCCGCTAATACTTGAGACCAACATAAATACCTTAAATTTGACCAAGCTTTATCAGTGATAATTACTTCAAAAGAGTCCGATACATTTTTGCCGTTAAGCCAATTAACTAATTTACTTTTATGCTCGCAGTCTTCGATAGATGCAATAACCCATTCGCTTGTTTCGTCAACGCCACGATCCCAGCTAACTTCATGTAAGTGAGGTTCAACTAGTTTTCTTAAATCCCTGACTCTCAAATCAGGATTCAACAGATTAACCATCCGTAGTTACCTAACGCCTCACTCAGAGGCTAAAATTGATGGCCTAAAATGGCGAGGCACGAGCAATGGCCAGCTGTTTTAGTCCTTTGCAGTGACTTGTTATAAATTACTTTAATCGAACTCTTCTTGTTGAGGTAAATTATCTGTAATTTCATGCCAGGCCGCTTTGCTACCTACATAAACATGACGAGTAGGTTTTACTTTAGGATCGGTATCTAGTGTACCAAATGGAAAACCTAATATATTTGGATAAGCATCAAATTTAGTGAATAAACTAGAACCACACTCAGAACAAAAACCTTTATGCTCGCCTTGAGAAGATTCATAAAATTTAATAAATTTATCTCCCTTAATAGTTTTCCAGCTTGCGGTGCTTATTTTAGCTCTTGTTCTAAATGCTGAAGCATGTAGCTTACGACACATACTACAATGGCAATTTAAAACATCTTCAAATTCACCATCGATTTCATATTGAACTCGATTACACAAGCAACTTCCTTTGTTTATCACGATACTCTCCGTAATTTATAACGCCTATATAAACTGTGTAAAGTATGGAGTATTTTTGGCGTACAATCAACGCGAAGCGTCCACGCCAAAAATGCGGAATACTTTGCATCAGTTTTAATATACTTGTTATACGCCAGAGTCGAGTTCTATACCACCATCAAATTTTACGATAAACCAACCCTTAGGAGATTCAATGGAATAGCAGTCATTCTCATCCATACCAATAAGTGCACAAAATATTTTTAATGAGTAGCCATTATTAAATTCTATAGTTAAATCTAAGCCGGGTTTTGAGATGTGTATATTTTTTATAGAATTATTTAATAGCATGTTAAATGCAATTTGATATGGACCATTTTCATCATTGTTGTGGTGACTTCCACAAATTACATTATCTTGATTTTCGATTCGCCATGGCGAATAGATCATAATGGTAAATTCAGAATCATAATTTCTAACTAATTTAGATAAATGTTTATTTTTTGAAGGGGTTTTAGATTTAGTTTTTTCTCCAATTTTTAGAGAAATAACAGAACCAGAACCTTTTCCTCCAACAATTCCCCAAACTTCTTTTCCGATAAGATTTTGTAATTCAGAATTTAATAAATTGGTATCGATCATTAATTACCTGAGTGTATAACGCCCCAATAAGGGGAAATTTATAGTTGGCTAAAATTATTGAGCGAAGCGAAAAAAGCCAACTGTAAATTTTCCCGCTTAATTGGCTTGTTATATACCTGATTCAGAATACCCATCAATTGGCGCAACAGTTAATTGCTGCTCAAAAGTATGAAGCTGTAATAGATCTAGGTTTTTGGTGTTAACGAAAACTACAAAGGTTTCAATACTTCCTGTACTCGAATACGGATATAGAATTGTACCTTTCGGTAACTCTCCAATTGCATCAGGAGAAGACTGCAAAGTTAACGGCTTTGTTAATTCAACAGCACCTGACTCTAATAATTCCCACTTTTGCCAGAATACTCCTGCAAAAAAGCAGAAAATAAACCCTAGAATAATACCAATGAATTTCAATTACGCCTCCATGCTCGACAAGGTATATAACAGCTTATTCATTAGTCGCTCGATAACGTTCCAAGCAACTCGTTAACTTTTTAATAACTTATCACTACTAGGTATTGTTGCAAATAGATAATTTCTAAATTCAGGCAGCATAAATTGCCTTGTTGAGTGCGGAGAAAGAGAGCCTAGGGTGTTCAATGGGTCCGTGTATCACTTTTTAACATTTTTCATAGTGCTGATTTTTATAGATTTTGTGAAATGTTAAAAAATTATCGATGCCTAGCAGCACTGTTTTTGGCATCTTTATTTGCGCGATAATTGGTATTTTGGGCCACTTTCAATTATACCTGTATATATATACAGTGTTGCTTTGGGGGTGACTATGAAAAAGTCAGGTTACATTAGTGCGATTAGAACTGAAATCAGAGTTCGTCATTACAGCTATCAAACTGAGAAGTCATATCTGTACTGGAATCGATATTTCATTAATTATTGCCAGATCAGCCATGGCTCTGAGATTTCAGCCTCTAAAATTGGTCAGTTCTTATGTTATATCGCTGAGCAATGCAATGTTTCGGCAAGCACACAAAAACAAGCATTATGTGCCATTGTTTTTGCGTGTCGATATGTACTGAAGATGGATACATCTGGGTTAAACTTTCCCTATGCAAAAGCCCCAAAACGGATCCCTCAAGTCCTTTCTACAGAAGAAGCTAAACAGATTATTGGTCAGTTGTCGGGGGAGCATTTTCTTATTGCTGCGATATTGTTTGGATCAGGACTAAGGCTAAAGGAAGCACTGCGGATCCGAGTAAAAGATATTGATCTAAACAATAAGTCAATTTTTATACATCAAGGTAAGGGCAAAAAAGATAGGGTTTGTATTTTGCCCAATGAGCTGATATCGCCATTAAAATTGCAAATTGAGAAGGTAAGGAAAATACACAATAAGGACAATAATGCTGGGTTTGGTATGGCTTCGTTGCCAATTTCTCTAATAAAAAAATATGGAGCAAGTGCTAGAAAATTTCATTGGCAATTTTTTTTCCCTGCAACAAGACGGAGTATTCACCCTAGCGATGGATATATTTGTCGGCACCATATTCACCCTACGGCATTTTCAAAAGCGTTACGTCTTGCGACGAAGAAAGCGGCCATTGATAAGCGGGTAACGGCGCATACATTTAGGCATTCTTTTGCAACAGTATTATTGAGAAAGGGCTATGATCTTCGGACAATACAAGAGTTAATGGGGCATACAGATATTAAAACAACACAAATTTATACTCATGTTATTGGTACTCACAGCAGTGGTGTAGTGAGTCCGTTCGACTCTTGAATAATTTGAAAATGAAACATTAAAAAGCACGGCAGTTATCGACCTGCCGTGCTGTTGGTGTTGTGAGCAGCTAGGGGTTGCCTTTACCTTGCTGTTGCAGCTTTCATATTGCGGGTAAATTCTGCCAGTGCACTAAGCAGGTTGGCTTCATTGTCTTTATTGGCGTCGATTATTTTGACGACTGCTGAGCCCGAAATAACGCCGGCTGCGCCAGCGGCTATGGCGTCTTTTACTTGCTCGGGCTCGGCAATACCAAAACCGAGCAGTGGTGGGGCTGCATTATATTGTTTGAGTTGGTTAACAACGTCAGTAATAGGCATGCCTGCTTTTGACTCGGTACCTGTCACGCCGGCTCTAGATAGTAAATAGGTATAACCTTGGCCTTTATTGCTCACTTGTTGCAATGTTGCGCTGTCGGCATTGGGTGGCGCAATAAATATCGGCGCGATCCCGTGGGCTTTTGCAGAGGCAATATAGGGAGCTGCTTCTTCAACGGGAACATCGGCGATGAGTACCGAATCGACACCTGCAGCTTGCGCGTTGGCATAAAAGGTATCGATACCATTGGCAAACACTAAATTGGCGTATAGCAATAGACCAATAGGGGTATCGGGGTGGTTAGCTCGAATGGTGCTGATTAATTTAAAGCTTTTTGAAGGCGTGGTTCCTGCGGCTAATGCTCGCAGGTTGGCGGCTTGGATCACCGGGCCGTCGGCGAGTGGGTCAGAAAATGGAAACCCTAGTTCAAGCGCGTCGGCACCGTTGGCAATTAAGGTATCGATTATTTTTAATGATAACTCGGCAGTGGGATCACCTAATGTCACGAAAGGGACAAAAGCGCCTTCATTTTTTTGGTCTAGGGCAGCAAATGCTGTTTGGTAACGGTTACTCATTGCCACTCTCCTGAGTTGTTTGCGAGTTGGATTGTTGTTGCTTTTGTACTATGTCAGCCACGCTAAAGATGTCTTTATCACCCCTGCCTGACAAGTTAACCACTAAGAGGGTTTCTTTGGTGGCGGCTTTGGCCAGTTTGACGGCGTGGGCAATGGCGTGGGCGGACTCTAGTGCCGGAATAATGCCTTCGCAGCGCGCTAATAGCTGGAAGCTTTCTATGGCTTCGTCGTCGGTTGCTGACTCATAAGTGGCTCGGCCTGTTGCTGCTAGGTGTGCGTGTTGTGGCCCCACGGATGGGAAATCAAGCCCGGCTGAAACGGAGTAAGACTCTTCAATAAGGCCTTCACTGTCTTGCATTAACGGGGCTTTCATACCGAAGAAAATACCCGTTTTACCGTGTTTTAGCGGTGCACCGTGCATTGGGGTGTCAATGCCTTTGCCGGCGGGTTCAACGCCAATAAGCGCAACCTGTTCTTCATCGATAAAGTCGGCGAACATGCCAATGGCATTTGAGCCTCCGCCAACACAGGCGATAACGGCGTCGGGTAAGCGTCCTTCACGTTCAATGATTTGCTGTTTTGTTTCTGCGCCGATCATGCGCTGAAATTCGCGAACTATGGTCGGGAACGGGTGTGGCCCAGCTGCAGTGCCTAGCAAGTAGTGGGCGGTTTCGTATGTGCCAGACCAGTCGCGCATGGCTTCATTACAGGCGTCTTTTAGAGTACCTGAACCTGAGGTTACGGGGATCACTTCTGCACCCATCATTTTCATTCTAAATACATTGGGTGACTGACGTTCAATGTCTTTTTCGCCCATATAAACTCGGCACTTTAAGTTAAGCAGTGCACAGGCTAGAGCTGTAGCTACGCCGTGTTGTCCAGCGCCGGTTTCGGCGATGATTTCTGTTTTACCCATGCGTTTGGCTAATAACGCTTGGCCTAATACTTGGTTGGTTTTATGTGCGCCGCCGTGCAGTAAGTCTTCACGTTTTAGGTATATTTTAGCCAGTGGGTTAGGGCTAAGGTTACGGGTTAACGTGAGCGCAGTAGGGCGACCGGCGTAGTTTTTGAGTAGGTCGGTAAACTCTGTCTGAAACGCTTCATCGGCTTGCGCGTCGATAAAGGCGGTTTCGAGTTGGTTTAGGGCGGGTATTAATATTTGCGGTACGTACATGCCGCCGTATTCCCCGAAGTAGGGGTTTAACTTACTCATAATGTTGGTCCTTTATCTATTTATATAGGCCGGCATGGCTGGCATATATTTGATTTTTAATTTTTTCGAGTCGTGCTCGAGGCATTCTTAAACTTAATACTGGCGCAGTTGGCTAAATGTTTGCGCGATGAGGTGGTGATCTTTCACCCCTGGGCGTTGTTCTATACCGCTATTAAAGTCGAGGCCAAAAAAGCCTTGGCTAGCGGCAAGCTTAGCGTTGTCGGCGGTTAAGCCTCCGGCTAAGAATGCGGCGTTACGATTTGGTAGCGCTTGTTGCCAGTCAAAGGCTTGGCCGGTACCACCAAATTGGCCGTCTGTTTTACTGTCAAACAATAGGCGGTCGGCGTTGGCGGGTACGGTCAGCTCGGTGCTGGTTTTATCGCTGTTAACGGCAACGGCTTTCCAAATCACGCAGTTTGAGTTTTTGGCGCTAAGGGCTTGGCGAAGCGTGTCAATTTCATGCGGGGTTTCTTGACCGTGTAATTGCACGGCATGCAGGCCGATGTTATTGGCAATTGAGGCGATGTTATCGCTGCTCTCGTTGACAAACACTCCTACCAAATTGAGCTTGTGGCCAGATGCTGCTAGTTGACTGGCAAGCTCGGCTGCTTGGTCACTTGTTACGGCTCGTGGCGATTTTTTGGCAAAGATTAACCCACCATAAACAGCGCCATGTTGGGCTACCGCTATTATGTCTTCAGCGCGGGTTAAACCGCACACTTTATTGTGGCCATAAGTGAGGGTTCGGCAGGCTAAATCTAAGTCATCTTCGGCCATTAATGAACTGCCTACAAGAAAGCCGTTGACCAGCGGCGCTAGGCGGCGGACTTGAGCATTATTGTAGATCCCAGACTCGCTGATCACCACGCGATCTGCGGGTATTAGTGGGGCTAGCGCTTCGGTAGTGCCTAGGTCGGTTGATAGATCTCGCAGGTTACGGTTATTAATACCGATAATGGCTGAGTTGAGTGCTATGGCACGAGTCAGTTCGGCTTCATTACTCACCTCGGTGAGCACATCTAACTGGTACTTGGCGGCTTCGGCTGCAAGTGCTTGGTAACGAGCATCATCGAGTACCGATAACATTAATAATATGGCGTCGGCACCTTGGTGAGCGGCCAGTTTTATTTGGTATTCGTCTACGAAAAAGTCTTTGCACAAAATAGGCTGGCGAACGCGGGCGCGAACTTGTGGAATGTAATCCATGTCACCTTGGAAAAATTGCTCGTCGGTGAGTACTGAGATCCCGGCGGCATAGTTGTTGTAGGTGTCGGCAATCGCTTCAACATCAAACACATCACGAATGAGTCCCTTTGATGGACTGGCTTTTTTACATTCTAAAATAAAACCGGCGTTAGGCGCTTTTAGTGCGTCAAACAAGCTGCGGTCTGATTGCTTGGGCACTAAGCTGGTTTCTGGAAAGCGCAATTTTAAGGCGGCAATATGTGCGGGCTTGGTATCAACAATTTTGGTGAGCACATTGCTTGTTTTTGTGTCGATGTCTTTGGCCATGGGAGTCGCCCTTAGGTCGGTGTTTGTTTGGGTCACACTAAACTCCTTTTGCTGTGTGGCTGGCAGCAGCCAGTGCGGTTAGCAATGTGTAGGCTTTGCCACTGTTTATGGTCTTTAGCGCCAATGCGGTGCCCGCTTTGGGTGAGTCTGATACTCCTGACACATATAAAGCACAACCTGCGTTTATGGCCACGGCATTCATGTGGGCTGGTGTGCCTTTCCCCTGCAATATCGCTTGGGTAAACTCAGCATTGTCTGTTGGAGTACCGCCTTCAAGGTCGGTTAAGTTGGCAGTTTCAACGCCTAACTCACTGGGCGTGAGCTGATATTCAGTAATGCTGCCTTCGTTTAGTTCGTGCACCAAGGTGTTGCCATGCAGGGCGACTTCATCAAGCCCACTGCCGTGCACGACCATTGCGCGTTTAATGCCGAGTGCTTTGAGCACTTGGGCTATGGGCGCCACCAGTTCTGCACTGTACACACCAAGTAGCATAAAGTCTGGGTGGGCTGGGTTAATTAATGGCCCAAGCACATTGAATAAAGTGCGGGTTTTAAGTGCTTGGCGTACTGGCACGGCATGGGCTACGCCGCCGTGGTAATGTGGTGCAAATAAAAAGCATAGGCCTAAGTTGTCTAGGCAGTCACGTGCGGTTTCTGGTGCCATGGTTAAGTCGATACCAAATTGCGCCAGTAGATCCGATGAGCCCGATTTACTTGAAACACTGCGGTTACCATGTTTGGCAACGTTTGCCCCTGCCGCGGCAGCAACAAATGCCGCCGTGGTTGAAATGTTGATGGTGTTGTGGCCATCGCCGCCGGTACCCACAATATCGACTATCCCCTTGCTAACAGTAGATTGGCTTGGAGTCGGAAAGGCTTTTGCTGCAGCTCTTAAGGCATCGGCCGCTCCGGATATTTCGTCGATGGTTTCGCCGCGCATTTTCATCGCAACTAACATTCCGGCCATGGTCACTTCGTTCATTTCGCCTTCGATAATACTGCTAAATAACATTTTAGCATCTAGACGACCTAGGCTTTCACCACGATAAAGGCATTCAAGCAGACGGGCATTTTCAGGTGTAGTAGTCACGAATTTTTATCCTTTTTAGTCACGTTAGCGAATGATTGCGCAAGGTAGTCTAACGACTGCACGAGTAATTGGCTGCCGAGTGTGGTGAGAATGGATTCAGGATGAAACTGAAACCCTATTGCGTTGTCTGTACGGTGCACTATAGCCATTGGCATATTTTCGGTGGTGGCTATGACCTCTAAGCAATCTGGTACTTGAGTTGCTACTAAACTGTGATAGCGGGCAACGGACAAAGGCGAGGGCAGATCAGCAAAAATAGCGTTGTCATTGTGCAGCGTTGGGCTGGCTTTGCCGTGAACTACATGTTGTGCACGGTCGACTTTGCCGCCGTAATGCTCAACCAGCGCTTGGTGGCCTAAACAAATGCCTAGCATGGGAACTTTTCCGGCCACTTGGCTAATTAATGCCATTAATGAACCTGCTTCATGCGGCGCACCGGGGCCGGGTGATAGCACCAATGTTGAGGGTTGAGTTTCATTGAGTAGCTGCTGTGCAATAAAGTCGGCATCAACATTATTACGGTAAATCACCACTTCATAGCCGAGGCTTCTAAATTGATCGACGAGGTTGTAAGTGAATGAGTCAAAATTATCGAGTAGATAGATTTTCATCGTCCACCTCCCATTTTAATGGCGGAAATTACGGCTTGTGCCTTTTGTCTGGTTTCATCGGCTTCGGCTTGTGGATCTGAGTCGTACACTACACCTGCACCTGCTTGAATATACGCGGTGCCTTGTTTGACGAAAGCGGCTCGAATAACAATGCAGGTGTCCATATCACCTAGTCCGTTAAGGTAACCTACTGCGCCGCCGTAGCTGCCGCGGCGGGTTTTTTCTGCACCGCGAATTAGTTGTGCAGCGCTCACTTTGGGCGCTCCAGTTAAGGTACCCATATTCATACAAGCTTGGTAGGCGTGTAGGGCGTCAAGATCGGTGCGTAGCTGGCCTGTTACGCGGCTGACTAAATGCATGACATGCGAATAGCGATCAACTTTTAGTAACTCGGGCACTTTACGGGTACCACTTTGGCTGATCCTCGCCACGTCGTTACGGGCTAAGTCGACAAGCATAATGTGTTCTGACAGTTCTTTTTTATCAAGCCGCAGGTCGAGTTCATTACGACTGTCGAGGTCAAAATCTATATCGCCATTGGCTTTTTTACCACGTTTGCGGGTGCCGGCAATCGGGTAGATCTCAACCTGATTGGTACTGGCCTCATATTTTAATGCGCTCTCTGGTGAGGCGCCAAACAAGGTAAAGTCTTCGCCTCTAAAATAAAACATGTAAGGGCTTGGATTGGTTAACCTAAGTGCTCTGTAGGCACCAAGTGTATTAGGGCATGGCAGGCTAAAGCTGCGTGAGGGGACAACTTGGAAAATATCACCAGCAATAATATGCTGTTTTAAATCCACAACTGTTTGTTTGTAGTCATCATCAGAGATATTGACTTGGGTTTGGGCATCAACTGGGCTTAGTTCGGCAATCGGCGCAAGGGTTTGACTAGCATGTTGTAATGCCGTTAGACGCTGTGAAAGCGAGGCTTCTGTCGCTTCGTTGTGGGCTTGGTTGGGAGTGTCAAATTGATGCGTAATAATGTCGGCACTTTGCTGTTGGTGGTCGACCAAAATTAGAGTCTCAGCCAAGTAAAACAAGTAGTCAGGGCAAGTATTGTCGCCCTCTGGCACTTGAGGTAGCGGCTCTACGGTATCGATAAGGTCAAAGGCCAATACGCCACCAAGAAACAGATCTTCAAAAGCGGGAGCGTCATCGCAGCGAATGTGATTGACTAGCATTCTTAAACCATCAAGTGGTGAGGTCGACTTTAAACGTGCGTCTTCATCAAGCGGTAGCGCAGATTTTTGTAACGCCACCGTGAGCGAATGCGCTGACGGGCTAACACATTCAGCCGTAGGCTCGAACTGGGTAAAAAATGCTTTAATAGGTTGAAGCAACGTCTGGCCATTTGCGGTGATGGCGTCAAAGCAGAGTTGGTAACCGTCACAACGAATTTTCATTGCAGCGTGGGTTAAAATAATGCTTTTAAGGTGGTCTTTGCTTTCAATCTCTGCTGACTCAAGCAACATCGTGTGTGGAGCATTATTAGTGATGTGCTGATATAAGCGTAACGGATCGTCATGGTAAGCGAGTGATTTTTTTTGAGTCACTACTTTTGCGATAGTGTTTGATGTCATGCTTATGTTCCTGCCTTGGTCGAAAATGCGTTGTTCATTGTCTAATCTCTTTCAGATGCTATCTTTATACTGATAAATCAAGAGCCTGCAGATTGTGGGTTTGTATCTAACTGTTGTTTAAAAGATTTTAGATACAAAAAAGCCCGCAATTTTTGCGGGCTTTTTTGTTGAATCTTGTCTCAAATGATTGAGCACACAGTTTCACACCACCCGCTAATTTGGGAAGTGCCACCACCAATTAATGTTTTGGAAAGTAATAAGCTGTGTCATTTTTAATTCAATCAATTTGTTGTCGTGCCACTATAAAAGCATTTGCAGAGGAAGCCTGTCAATTGAATATTTATATTTTTTTTCAAAGCGCTTTAAAAATATGCTGAGTAAGTGATCTATGAGGCACTTTTGGCCATTAACTGCGCTAGCTGAACACTTAGTAGGCAGGGTGTTGGTGGTTTTGCTGTAATATTAGCCGTTAATAGCGGGGGGGACAGTTTCAAATTTGGCGTCGTCACTTTCGTGTGCTTAGCTGTGCTCTGAAATAATTTGGCTAAACGGCTGCTTATATTCACTCTTTGTTGGTATTTCGCGACAATAAAGTAACAACTGCAGTGGTTGATTTGTTGAGTTAAGTGTTATTAGTTCGTTTTTAACTATTTAAATTCCCTTTCATTTGTAAACTCAAGTATTATTAAAGGATGAAAGAAGAAAATAATGAAGAAACAAAACTCATTGATCTGCATAGTCATACGACGGCATCAGATGGGCAACTTACCCCCTCAGAATTAATAGAGCGTGCGATCAGTAAAAAGGTAGATGTTTTTGCCATTACCGACCATGACACAACCGCTGGTTTGATCGAAGCGCATCAATATAATAATTGCCATGAAACGCCACTCAAATTGATCAATGGCGTCGAAATTTCAACGCAATGGCATAGTTTCGACATTCATATCGTTGCGCTTAATATTGATTTTAACAACCCGACAATGGTGGCTTTTTTAGCTAATCAACGTGAGTTGAGGGCTGCAAGGGCGCTTGAAATTGGTGTGCGACTGGCTAAAGCGGGTATAGATGGTGCCTATGAAGGGGCTAAGTTTTACGCCGGTGATGCAGCTATTAGCCGTGGTCACTACGCCCGTTGGATGGCAGAAATGGGCTACGCCACGAACACGGCGAATGTGTTTAAAAAATACTTGGCCCGAGGCAAAACGGGCTATGTGCCCAACAATTGGGGCGATATGGCCAGTGCCATTGAAGTGATTCACCAAGCGGGTGGGGTGGCAGTGTTGGCTCATCCAAGTGGATATAAATTATCGACTAAATGGTTAAAGCGATTGGTGCGTGAATTTAAAGAAGCACAGGGCGATGCAATTGAAGTGGTATTGGGACAACAAACCCTTGATGACCGTAATAATTTAATTGCATTAAGTGTGCTAAATAACTTGATGTGTTCATTAGGAAGTGATTTTCATTTTCCAGGAAGTTGGATAGAAATTGGCAAAAATATGTACCAACCTCAAGGTGTTAATTGGGTTTGGCAGTCAGATAAATGGAAGGAAACGCAATGAGTCAGTTTTTTTATGTGCATGAGGAAAACCCTCAAGTACGCTTAATCAATCAAGCGGTTAATGTTATCCAAAAAGGTGGGGTTATTGTTTACCCAACTGATTCGGGTTATGCGTTAGGGTGTTTATTAGGTGACAAAGATGCCATGAGCAGAATTGCGCGTATTAGACAGATAGAGAATGACCATAACTTTTCATTAATGTGCCGCGACCAGTCAGAATTAGCGACCTACGCAAGGGTTGATAACCAAGCTTACCGCGTGTTGAAGCATAATACGCCTGGGCCATATACCTTTATTTTTAAAGCATCTAAAGAAGTGCCTAAGCGTTTGCAGAATCCAAAAAAGAAAACCATTGGTATTCGTGTACCTGACAATGTGATTGCATTAGCCTTATTAGAAGCACTTGATGCACCGCTGATGTCGACCAGTTTAATTTTACCGGGTGAAGAGTTTACCGAGTCAGATCCTGAACATATCCGTGACATCCTCGAGCACCAGGTTGATTTAATTATTCATGGCGGCTACTTAGGCGAAAAACCTACAACAGTTATTGACATGTCAGAAGGTGACATCGATGTGATCCGCGAAGGTGCAGGTGATGTAACCCCATTCCTATAAATGCTCTTGCCTACAACAGAAGGCGAGTATGGCTTTAAACAAGCGTTGTTTACAGGTATAATCGCGCGTTTGCTAAATAAGGGTGGTAGGTACGGATGGAGGGAGTTGCACAAAAATTGCCTTTAGCCGTGGTTAGAGGTGAGCCTTTAAAGGTGATGCCCAAAGATCTGTTTATACCGCCTGAAGCACTAGAAGTTTTTTTGGAGTCCTTTGAGGGGCCATTAGATCTACTTTTATACTTGATCCGCAAACAAAAATTGGATGTGGTTGACTTACCAATATTTGCGATAACGCAACAGTATTTAGAGTATGTCAATCTGTTGCAAGGTGCCAAGGTCGAGCTAGCCGCTGACTATTTGGTGATGGCAGCTACGTTAGCTGAGATTAAGTCACGGTTATTACTGCCAAAACCTGATGTTGAGCACGAGGAAGAGGAAGATCCGCGTGCGCAGTTAATTCGCCAGTTAAAAGCGTATGAAGTGATTAAAGACGCGCAAGAAAAGTTAAATCTTCTTCCGCGAATGGAACGCGATTTATTTCAAGCAAAAGCGGTTCCAGCAGCCAATATTAAGCCTGAAGTATTACCTCCCGAGGTATCGCTGACTGATATCGCCCGTGCATTTTCATCAGTGCTCAAGCGTATTGAGGCAACAGAAAACCACCATGTTGTGCGTGAAGTGCTATCGACAAGAGAGCGCATGACCCAAATTTTGGCTAAATTGAATGCGCAAACTTACCTTCCTTTTGAAGCCTTATTTGATTTTGAAGAGGGGCGCAGTGGGGTGGTGGTGAGTTTTTTAGCATTGATGGAATTGGTCAAAGAGTTGTTGGTTGAACTTGTACAAGCTGAGCCGTTTTCGACTATACATGTTAGGGCTTACTAAGGATCTATTGCGTTGTCACAGATTAATCCACAACAGCTAAAACAGTTAATTGAAGCAAGCCTGTTTGTTTTGGCAAAGCCGACGACGATTAAAGCGCTGAAAGAAACCGTACTTTCTGATTTCAGTGTGTCTAGAGCTAAAATTAAAGCTGCAATTGATGAGCTGCAACAAGAATATCAGGGGCGAGGGGTTCAACTCGTCAAAGTGGCTAGCGGCTATCGGTTTCAAACCATTGCCGAACTAAGCCCCTTTTTGCAGCCGTTATGGCAAGAAAAAGCGCCAAAGTATTCACGCGCGACGATAGAAACATTGGCGGTAATCGCTTATCGACAACCGGTTACCCGAGGTGACATTGAGTTTGTTCGAGGGGTGGCGATTAGCAGCCAAATAATTAAGAGTTTAAACGATAGAAACTGGATTAAAGTCGTGGGTCATAAAGAAGTGCCGGGTAGACCAGCGCTTTATGCTACAACTTCCGAGTTTTTGTCATACTTCGGTTTGGACAGCATCACGGAGCTTCCGTCGTTGTCAGATCCCGAATCATTGGCAGCCCTTTTCTCTACAGTGAAAAGGGCGCCAGAAAAAATAGAAGAGTCTACTAATGAGTGAAAAATTGCAGAAAGTCTTGGCCCGTGCAGGCCATGGCTCCCGTCGTGAGATGGAGGCATGGATTGCTGCAGGCCGAGTTAGTGTTGACGGTGAAATCGCAAGTCTAGGTGATCGTATTGAATCTGATGTTAAAGTGCGCATTGATGGTCGTGCCATTTCAATTAAGTCAGAAGAAGATATTATTTGCCGTGTTATTGCTTACCATAAGCCAGAAGGTGAAATTTGTAGCCGTAAAGATCCTGAAGGTCGCCCTACGGTTTTTGACCGTTTACCTAAAACTCGCGATTCGCGTTGGGTTGCGGTTGGACGTTTAGATATCAACACTTCTGGTTTACTGTTGTTCACCTCTGATGGTGAATTAGCTAACCGCCTTATGCACCCGTCAAATGAAGTCGAGCGTGAATACGCGGTACGTACATTTGGTGAAGTCAATGATGCGTGTATCCAACGTTTACGTATGGGTGTAACCCTTGAAGATGGCCCTGCAAGCTTTGATAAAGTTAAAGCTGCTGGTGGTGAAGGCATGAACAAGTGGTGGCATGTCAGTTTAGCTGAAGGCCGTAACCGTGAAGTTCGTCGTTTGTGGGAATCTCAAGAGGTTCAAGTTAGCAGGCTTATCCGAATTCGTTACGGTTCGATTGAGTTACCTAAATCGTTACCTCGTGGCGGTTGGGTTGAGCTACAAATGGAAGATGTAAACTACTTACGTAAAACTGCGGGTCTGGAAGAAGAGACACGTAGTATTCTTGGTACTGATAAACACAGTGTAGCCCGTGCAAAAGTACGTGGTGCCAAGATCCGTCGTGCAGTGCGTAAGCATAAATCGGTCGCGGCATCTAACAAACCTAACCGCAGTCGTGATTAACTAAACATGGTGCGTTATGGATAAAAAGGCCGCTAATTAGCGGCCTTTTTAATGAGTGTTAATCACTAATTTTTTACTGCGCGTTAAACTGCTGGCCGGTGATTTCTGCAGAGTCTTTGCCCATTAAGTACAAATAGGTTGGCATTATTTCTGCTGGTGTTTTTAATGTCTGTGGGTTTTCTGCTGGGTATGCATTGGCGCGCATGCTGGTACGAGTGGCGCCTGGATTGATACTGTTACAACGAATACTAGTCCCTTCGTATTCATGGGCAATCGCTTGCATCATCGCTTCGGTGGCAAATTTTGACATTGCATATTCGCCCCAGAAAGAGCGCGCTTGTCGGCCTACGCTACTTGAGGTAAATAGCAGTGACGCACTTGTTGATTTTCGCATTATGGGGAGTAATGCTTTGGTGAGCATAATTTCTGCGATTACATTAACTTTGAATACCTCTTCTACTGAGCTTAGAGATATATGTTCAAATGGACCAAGTACGCCTAACATGCTGGCGTTATGCAATAGGCCATCTAAATGGCCGAACTGTTCTTCAATGGTGTCAGCCATATCTTGATAGTTTTGTTCGCTGGCCCCTTTTAAGTCGAGAGGGACGATGGCCGGTTTGGGGTAACCAGCTTGTTCAATTTGATCATATACTGCTTCAAGCTTTTTGACCGTTTTGCCTAATAAAATAACGGTGGCGCCGTGCTGTGCATAAGTGATAGCAGCGGTTTTTCCTATCCCGTCTCCTGCACCCGTAACTAATATAATTTTACCGGCTAGTAAATCTTTTGCAGCTTGATATTCCAACATGAGTAAATACTTCCTCTGAGCTCAAACGCCCGTCACTTCTAGAAAGGCAGAAGGTGCAAACACTTGTTTAAAACAAACGATTAATCCTTGCAGTTGTCGTAGTTAATCGTTTGTGACAAAATTGTAGCTAAGTCAATACTTTTGCGTTAACTTGAACTACGCTAAGGACTAAGGATAAGTCCAATTGGTTATGCTTTGTAAGCTATTGTGACCAATTTCTGAGTGAAAACAAAACTATTACAACAAGATTTGGGGAAAAAAGATGAAAAAGCTCTTTTTGGGTGTAGCAATAACATCTGCTTTGGGTCTCACAGCATGTAGTGAAGACAGTTATAACGAATTAGTCGAAAAAACAGAACCACTGGTTCCTCAGTCTGTTTTAGTTTTTGATCCCGCTAACGGTGAACTGCCGCTACCTAGCGATCTATTATTCAGTGGTACGCTAGATGGCACGTTGAATATTCCAGGCGAAGAATCGGGCGACTACACAGACCCACAGCTTGCGCTCGGTGCACTAGATGGCTGGTCAACGTCGTCACCGATAAGTATTGAAGTCGCACCATCAACGGACAATGATGGTACGGTACTAACGATTGATGCAGCTTCTGTGGCTCAGCCAGGTGCTGTTAGAATGTTTGAAGCCACAGTGGGAGGCGCGCTGTCTTCGGACCCTGAATGTAGCGCTGCCGCGTCGGTGTCGGCGTGTAAAGTAGGTGAAGAGCTTACTTTTGGTGTTGATTTTGTCTCGACAGTATCGGGTAACTCAATTGCAATCATTCCGCTTAAGCCACTAAAAGCGGCTCAGTCTTATATTTATGCGACCACAACCCTAATTCAAGATTCTGCCGGTAACCCTATTGCACCGTCTTCAAGTTACCAAACACTAAAGCTGGACATTGATACTAAGCCATTGGAAACCCCAGATCAGTTAACATTGCAAACCTTAGTTAACAGCTATGAAAAAGGTATGGCTGCTGCAGCCGGTGTTGATGCTGATACCGTGACTTACTCAGCTTTATTTACTACGCAGTCAGTCACCGATGTTTATGAAACGACTAAGTTGCTGATGGTTGATCAAACTGAAGGTAACCCGTATGCACCGGCATTAACGGCTATGCCGTCTTCTGCAGGTTATACTGTTGCGACGCGCTTAGGCATGACTGCTGCTGATGGTGTTGCTTATGTATTGGCTGATCTAGCTGATGTTTACACGGCGCAACTCAAAGTGCCTATCTATGGTGACTGTTCATCTGCTGGTTGTTTAGATGCTGACTTTAACCCAACGATTAATGGTAGTTGGAAAGCTTATGGTGACAGCCCTGTTTCAGTACTCTTGGCATTAAGTAGCGGTACATTGAGCCAAACAAACTATGGTATGCAAGCTGTTGCATATGGCATTGACCCAAGTGAAGGCATTGCTAACCCAGCATTGCTAGCGGGTAAAGCATGGTACTTAGATGACGGTGAAACACCAACGGATCCGACCAAGCATCTGACTAAGTTTAACCCTATTCCTGCTATTAAAGGTTATGAGACTGTTTCTGTTCAAATTACGTTACCAAATGCCGCTAAGTTAGCAGCGTTACAAGGTGATGCATTTGTTGCACCGACCGATGGTTGGCCAGCAACGATTGCGATGCATGGTTTAGGCGGCAGTAAAGAGATGGCACTGACTTATGCAGGAACCTACGCAGCAGCAGGTATTGCAACTATCGCAATTGATATGCCATTGCATGGTACTCGCTCGTTTGATGCCACTGGTGATGGTGTTTACGAAGTGTCTGCTACTGACCCTTATTTTGCCAGTGCAATTGGCCTTGGTGATGGCTTTGTAAATGGTAACCCACTGGTGTTTGTTAACATTGGTAGCACATTGACCGTGCGCGATAATTTCCGCCAAGCGACAGTTGATCACCTTGCCCTTAGAGCTGCTTTATCTGGCCTTTACTATGGTCTTACAGGGGCTGGGCAAAGTGCTATTTTCGATAATAACAAAATCAGTGTGCAAGGCTTAAGTTTAGGTGGAATAGTTGGTACGACATTCTCAAACTATGCCAGTACTGGTCTTGTTAATCCAGCTACAGGTGATGTATTACCGAATGTTTACGGGGTTAATGCCGCGTCACTCATTGCACCAGCTGGCGGACTTGCTGGCTCGTTTGCTGGATCTGCTTCATTTGGCCCAATTCTATTCCAAACGGTTACCGCTAGCGACACTTTCCAAGAGCTCGTCGATGCTGCTAACACGAGTGGTTATGAAGCGGGAAGTGATGAATACGCTGCATTAGTTCAGGCTGTGTATGCTGAGTTTATTCCAACATTTGCTTTTGCAGTGCAAACCGCGATTGATAGTGCTGACCCAATTAACCATGCTTCGTTATTAGCTGACACACAATTGCCAGTACATTTGATTGAAGTGGTGGGTGATGACACGAATATGCCTGATCAAGTGTTACCTAATTCAGTGGCCAGCTTCCCGTTGTCGGGTACCGAACCCTTTATCGCGAACCTAGGTTTAGCATGTGTCTCAACTACGACGGCAGGTTCGGGTGTGGTGCGCTTTAGTAAAGGCCACCATAGCTCGATTGCTAGCCCATCTGAAGTTGCTGGCGTAACAGATGGTAAAGCGGCGAGTGCAACTGCAGAGATGCAAACCCAAGTTGCAGCATTTGCCGCAACAGCAGGCCAAGGTGCAGCCACTATTGTGGTAACTGACGCTTCAGTGATTCAATCTTGCCCTGAATAAGCTTGTTTTTTAGGCAAACAAAAGCCCAGCTGATGCTGGGCTTTTTTATTGGGATTTTTAATTGCTAAATAGGCTGTTAGAATAACGATTAATAAACTAAAAAAACCAATTAGCTGGAGAATATTTTGGAATTTCTGTACGAGTACGGGTTATTTTTTGCAAAGGCCGTCACGATCGTTGTGTCTATTCTGGCTGTGGTTATTGTGGTGTTAGCGTCAACCGTTAAGCATAAGACAGAAAAAGGTGAACTTAAAATCACTAACATTAGTGATAATTTAAAAGAACTGAAGCATGAACTAAAAGAAGAGCTTTTATCTAAAAAAGCGTTTAAAGCTTACGAGAAGCAAGTAAAAGCAGACGATAAAGCCAAAGAGAAAGCTGAAAAAGACAACAAAGAACCTGAGACCGACCCTAAGGTGTTTGTTATCGATTTTAAAGGCAGTATTGATGCAAATGAAGTCGCATCGCTGCGTGAAGAGATCAGCGCGATTTTGACCATTGCCGATAAAGGCGATGAAGTGCTTGTTAATGTAGAAAGTGGCGGCGGTATGGTCCATGGTTATGGTTTGGCATCAAGTCAGCTTGACCGTTTAAGACAAGCTGATATTCCGCTGTCAATCTGTGTTGATAAAGTGGCTGCTAGTGGCGGCTACATGATGGCTTGTGTTGCCAATAAAATTTATGCAGCTCCTTTTGCCATCGTCGGTTCTATTGGTGTTGTTGCGCAAGTGCCTAACTTCAATCGTTTGCTTAAAAAGCATGATATTGATTATGAACAGCATACAGCGGGTAACTTTAAGCGTACGTTAACGGTCTTTGGTGAAAATACCGATGAAGGGCGTGAAAAGTTTCAGCAAGAGCTTGAAGAAACACATGTTTTGTTTAAAGACTTTATTGCTAAATACCGTCCAGAACTCGATATTGCAAAAGTGGCTACTGGTGAGCATTGGTATGGTCAACAAGCCATTGAGCTGGGGTTAATTGATGAAGTTGCTACCAGTGATGATGTGATCATGAAGCTGGCGAATGAGCGCACTGTAGTTAAAATCAGCTATCAGTTAAAGAAAAAACTGTCTGACAAAATTGCCCATGGCGCGTCGTTATCTTTTAACGCTATTTTTAATAAGTTTGCTGAAAAGAATCAACCGCTAAAATAATGGCGTTTAACTAACCATATATTGGTTAATTTGAATAAAAAAAACCTGCACTTGCAGGTTTTTTTGTATGTGAACTTACTCGCTCTACCACTGCGAATACCACTATAGTCAGTACTGCAACTTTATATACTATGACTTTACAGTGCTTGCAAAAACCAAGGTAGCATAAAGTCAGCAATTTGTGGTTGGGCTGCAGCATTGGGATGGATCCCATCTCGTTGCATTAACGTACTATCAATTACAATGGTTTCCATAAAAAATGGCATAAGCGTGATATTGTGTTCTTGTGCCAATTCTTTGTAGACATTAGCGATTTGAGCTGCGTAACGAGGTCCATAGTTAGGCGGCACCATAATTTCGCTAAGCAAGATTGTGACTTGCTGGTCTTTAGCCAGCTTGATAATGTTAGACAGGTTTGTTTTCAGTTGCTTGGGGGGAAAACCACGGAGTCCGTCGTTGCCACCTAGCTCAACTAAAAGCACTTTAGGTTGGGTTGATTCGAGTAGGGCTGGTAGTCGACGTAAGCCGCCAGCAGATGTTTCGCCACTCACCGAGCCGTTTATGAGGGTATGTTCGGGCATTTTTGCTCGTAGTAGCTGCACCCAGCCTTCATTTTCTGGCATGCCATAACTCGCACTTAAACTGTCGCCTAAAATTAATATTGGAGCAGCATTTAGCGAAAAGCTGCTAAATATACATAATATGACAAAACCACATAAGCGGTTTTTAAGGTCAAAGAAGGTTTTTATGTCTGAAAATAGCGCCATAGCGGTAAACCACCTAATTAAATCGGTTAATACTCAAGAGGGAGAGTTGACTATCCTCAACGGCATTAATATGGATGTCAAGCAAGGAGAGAGTATAGCGATACTTGGCCCCTCTGGTTCAGGTAAGTCAACATTGCTTGGGTTACTTGCGGCACTCGACTCGCCGACAAAAGGCTCAATTGTATTAGATGGGGTGGCGTTAGAGACATTAAATGAAGAATCAAAAGCGGCGTTGCGTAAACAAAAGGTCAGTTTTATTTTTCAATCCTTTATGTTGGTCGACACGCTAAATGCCCTTGAAAACGTAATGTTACCCGCGGAGCTGGCGGGCATCGCCAATGCCAAAGAAAAATCACAGGCAATGCTTGAACGTGTTGGCTTAAGCCACCGACTTAACCATTTCCCTAACCAGCTTTCTGGTGGCGAGCAGCAACGGGTTGCAATTGCACGTGCATTTATTTGCGAGCCCAAAGTGTTATTTGCCGACGAACCAACCGGTAATTTAGATTCAGCCAACAGTGACAAGGTTGCCGATATGTTGTTTGAACTAAACCGCGAAAGTGATACCACCTTGGTACTCGTCACGCACGACATGGTGTTAGCGAGTCGCTGTCAGCGTCAGTTTTTAATGGACTCAGGCAGCTTAAGTGAAAAGCTCGATAATGAGTTGCAACCTGACGCTGTAGTTCATGCCGCAGCACAAGAGGGGTGAGCATGGAGCTAAAATTAGCATGGCGGCTATTTAAGCGGGAGTTGTCTCAAGGGCAACTGCTGCTTATTATTTTGGCTATCACATTAGCGGTGTTATCCGTGACGGGTTTAGCCTCTGTCAGTGAGCGACTGCAACTGGCCATTAATGGTCAAGCCTCAAAATTTATTGCAGCTGACAGGATCATCAATTCACCTAAAAAAATTGACCCAGCCATTCTTGCGATTGCAGATGAAGTCGGCTTAGAGCACGTTACGAGCATGCAATTTAACTCAATGGTGTATGCCGGTGATGAGTTTCAGTTAGTTACTGTCAGAGCGGTGGGGGCAAAATATCCGCTTAAGGGGACTATCGAATTAAGCGCTGGTATTGCGGCTGGGTTACCGCAAGCCAACAGTGTTTGGTTTGAAACACGTCTTGGTGGGCTTTTGGGCTACCCAAATCAGATTGAAATTGGTAATGCCAACTTTAGTTTGTCCAATGAGATTATTCGTCTACCTGATGCCGGCTTTAATCCGTTTGCTTCATCGCCGGTGGTACTGATGCGCATTGAAGATGTGGCTAAAACAGGAGTGATCCAGCCAGGTAGCCGCGTGACGTATCGTTATCAGTTTGCTGGCGACTCTACCCAGTTGGCAGCTTTTGAGCAACAAGCCAAACCCTTGCTCAATACCAGTCAACGCTGGGTTGATGTGCAGTCTGGTGATTCACCTATCGCCGATGCTGTTAAACGAGCCGAACGATTTTTACTACTGGCAAGTTTGTTAGGCATTGCACTGGCGTGTGCGGCTATAGGTATTGCTGCGCAGCGGTATTGTCAGCGACATTACGATGTGGTGGCAATGCTAAAAACCTTTGGCGCTTCAGCCAAGCAAATACGAATATTGTTTGGCACGCATCTGCTGTTAGTTACGGCCGTTGGAGTCGTGCTCGGTTTAATTGGAGGGTTTGCGTTAGACCAAACCATTACCGCTTTTTTACCGGCCGAAATTGCTGCTTATTCGCCGCCCGTAATGCGGCCTATCTTGTTAGGGTTAGGTACTGGGTTTGTTAGTGCGTTTATGTTTTCGGCCTATCCATTAATGCGACTGTTGTCGATTCCACCGCTGCGAGTATTACAACGTCAACTAGAAGGCCTACAGCTCGGCATGTGGTTGCACTTGGTGTTAAGTTTGTGTGCGATGGCATTGCTAGGCTACTTATATTCACAAAGCTTGCCGTTAACACTTACTGTGGTAGCAGCGGTTTTATTGCTGGGCGTGTTACTCAGTGTGTTGGGCTTTTTTATGATCCGTTTGGGTCATAGTGTTGGTATGAAGACGACGAACCCATTGCAACTGGCATTAGCCGGGCTTCGTCGGCGCGCAAAGCAAAATGCTGTGCAGCTTGTTGGCTTTAGTAGCGCTTTAGTGTTGTTGTTAACCATTTTTGCACTCCGACAAGATTTACTTAATGAATGGCAAAAACAGCTGCCTGAAAATGCACCTAACTACTTTTTGATCAATATTGCACCAGATGAAACCAACGCAATTGCCGACTTTTTAAAACCGCATGTGGCAACTCCGCCTGTGATTTACCCTGTGGTTCGTGGCAGGTTAACGGCAATTAATGACGAAATTTTGATTTCATCTGAGCAACAAAAAGCCGGCGTTGAAGGCCGAGTTGGGATCTCCCGTGAGCTCAATTTAACCTACCGTGATAGCATGCCAGATAACAATGAAATTGTGTCAGGGCGTTTTAATCAAGACCCATTTGATGTTTCAGTTGAGTCAGGCGTTGCTGAGCGTTTGGAGCTTGAACTTGGTGACAGACTAACCTACACCATCGACAATCAAAGCTTAACGGTCAATGTTGCCAGCATTAGGGAGGTGCATTGGGAAACACTGCAACCGAACTTTTTTATGATCTTCACCGAAACCGCATTGGCTCCGTTTTCATACACCTCAATGTCGAGCTTTCATTTAGAAGAGTCGCAACGCTCGGTTATTTTGTCATTAATTAAGCAGTTTCCGACAGTATCGGTTATTGATGTGGGCGCTATGGTGAAGCAGTTACGGCAAATAATTGATCAAGTGTCGATGTCTTTAACGTTAGTCTTAGTTTTAGTGTTACTGGCTAGTGCTTTGGTGATGATTGCTCAAACAGAAGCGGGCATGGCCACGCGTCAACGTGAGTTAGCGGTATTAAGAACCTTTGGCGCATCGGGCTGGTTATTGCGTGCTGCAACCGGGCTTGAGTTTGCCTTGCTTGGTATTATCGCAGGAATATTGGCGGTGATAGTGGCTGAGTTTACCTTATATTTGCTTAAAACTCAGGTGTTTGAGCTTAACGTGTATATGCATTGGCCATGGTGGGGGATTGCCCCCCTATGTGGTGGTTTGGTGGTTGCATCACTAGGGCTGTGGCGCTGCCGTCAGTTACTCAACAAATCATGCAGTGATTTGCTAAAGGGACATTAACCAGGTTTATAACACCAGCAAGGCGGTTGTCGAGCTGGTGTTATGGATGTGTCGGGCTATTTGAACAGCTGATGCAGGGCATTGTCGATAGTGGGGTAGGTAAATGTAAAGCCTTCGGTTAACGCTCGCGTTGGAACCACATACTGGCCGTCGATTAAGATAGTGGACATCTCTCCCAAGGCAATTTTTAGTGCAAATGCGGGGGCTGGAATAACGGTTGGGCGATGAAGAGCTTTACCTAACGCTTTGGTGAAAACCTGGTTACTCACCGGATTGGGAGCGCAGGCGTTATAAACTCCACTTGTTTTTGGTTGAGTGAGTAAAAAGATAATTAACCCGGTTAAGTCATCTAGGTGGATCCAGCTCATACCTTGCTCACCATTAGCAATCGGCCCGCCAAGGCCAAGCTTAAAGGGCGGAACCATTTTTGCCAACGCACCACCTTTAGCACCTAAAACCACACCAATACGAATAATGCATACCCGGGTTATATCAGTGGCGGCCTTGAGTGCTTCTTGCTCCCAACGTTGACAAACTTTATGGGTAAACTCAGCTTGGTTTTGCGGGCTGATTTCAGTTAGCTCGTCGACTTTATTGTTGGTTTGAACACCGTAATAGCCTACTGCAGAAGCGCTAATAAATGTGCTTGGTGGGTTAGTGCTTGCTGCAATTAAAGTGGCAAGCTGATTTGTAATAGACCAGCGACTGTGGCAGATAGCCTGCTTTTGTGAATGAGACCAACGCTTACCGGCAATGGGCTCTCCGGCTAAATTGATCACGGCATCAAAGCTGTCTAAGTTGGCTAATTCATCTAGCGAGCTTAAATAATCATGGTGCGCACCTAAATGTGCAGAGGTTTTTTCGGGGTGTCGAGTCAGTAACGTGAGTTGATGCTGGTGGCTCAATATTTGTGTGAGCTGGCTACCCACAAATCCGCTAGCGCCAGTAATTAAAATATTCATAGGCTTTACTTATAGGGCTCTTAATAGAGTTTACGTTGATGAAAGTAAATGGGATCTATCGTTATTGCCTGCGAGTTAAAAATGCCTTACTGCAACTTAAGCTTACTCGCTATTGCTATTTAAGTCGCGAAAATAGGTAGAAAATTGGCTATTATTTGAGTTTTGTAGCTTAAGGGCGAGGTTAACTCAATAACACCAGGTAATGCGTTAAAGTAAAGCGGTGATTTTTTTTGAATCATGCGATAATTCAACTGACTGAAGTGTTGAAGCATTCGATAAATTTGATTTACTGATAGTTAAAGGAATTTTAATGACTCTATTTGAGAGTAAAGGTGTTGCATTTAAAGGCTTTGCTATTTCAGCCTTTCTTGTGGTTATTTTGGCTGGAATTAAGACGGCTAGCCCGATTGTGGTTCCTTTTGTGTTGTCGGTATTCATCGCAGTGATTTGTAATCCAATGATAAGTTGGCTTACGCGCCATCGTGCGCCTCGCGGATTGGCAGTGTTAATGCTGATGATGTTTATTGTATTAATGGGGTTGTGGCTGGCGTCGATAGTAGGCACGTCGATTAATGAATTTTCCAAACAATTACCTTTTTATCGAGATCAGTTAATCGAACAATTCTCTTGGATAGTCGATAAATTAGCTGCGTTAAATATACAGATTACAAAAGAGCAAATTTTGGCTTATTTTGACCCTGGTGTTGCACTGTCTATGACGACCAACATGTTATCTGGTGTGGGTAGTGTAATGGCAAACCTGTTCCTCATTATTTTAACTGTGGTATTTATGTTGTTCGAATCAAATGGTTTTTCAAGGAAAATGCATTTGGCTCTTGATGATCCAGATATGCGGCTCCAGCAAGTTGACCGCTTTTTAAATTCGGTTAATCAATACATGGTGATTAAAACTTTAGTCAGCTTAGGCACCGGTTTGATTATCGGTGTAGGGCTATACATTATTGGTGTTGATTACGCATTGCTGTGGGGCGTAATTGCCTTCTTGTTTAATTACATTCCCAATATCGGCTCGATAATTGCCGCGATACCTTCGGTATTACTTGCCTTCATACAAATAGGTCCGGGAGCTGCGGGGGCCGTGGCTTTGCTGTATTTGGGAACTAATACCATTATGGGCAATGTAGTGGAGCCTCGGTATATGGGGCGTGGACTAGGCTTGTCGACATTAGTGGTGTTTTTGTCATTAATATTTTGGGGCTGGTTGTTGGGCTCTGTTGGTATGTTGTTATCTGTACCACTGACTATGATTGTAAAAATAGCCTTAGAGTCAAGTGAAGGCGGACGTTGGCTGGCAATATTGATAGGTGATGATATTGCTGAACCTACGCCGTTATCTGAAGATGATTTAAAGATTGAAGCAAGTGAAAAGTGAGTTAAATGCAGTTATTTATTGAAGCAGTAAAAGACGTTACTTTTGGTAATGATGTTAGTCGGTTATTTCATGGCCGTGGTGGCCGTTACCCTGGTGCTGAGCACCTTTGTTTAGATTGGTTTGCTCCAGTAGTGTTATTGACCAGTTTTAAACCCTTAAATGAAGATGAATTAGCTGCATTAACGCAGGCGATTGAGCAGCGATGGATTGAGCTGCATAAGGCTGAGCCTCTTAATCTAGTGTTTCAATATCGAAGTGGTGGTGAAACTCACACTGATATAATTCAAGGCACAGTGCCTGAAAAACATATTGTTGAAGAAAATGGGGCTCAGTTTCATGTCCACTTATTACGTGGGCAGAATCATGGCTTATTTTTAGATATGTGTAATGGTCGCCAATGGGTACGTGAACAAAGCGCGGGTAAAAAAGTGCTTAACCTGTTTGCCTATACCTGTGGTTTTTCTATTGCCGCGCTGCAAGGGAAAGCGGCTGAAGTGGTTAATATCGATATGAGTAAAGGGGCATTATCGATTGGAAAACAAAATCATATGCTCAATGACTTTGGTGCTGGAGCTCGTTTTCTTGGGCACGATATTTTCAAGTCATGGGGTAAATTGACCAAACTTGGCCCCTATGATTTGATTGTCGCTGATCCACCAAGTAACCAAAAAGGCAGTTTTGTCGCCACTAAAGATTACGCACGCTTGTTAAAACGATTACCGGATTTATTAGCGTCCGATGGTGATGTGTTGCTGTGTTTAAACGCACCGGAGTTAACTATTGAGTTTTTAAAACAGCAAGTGGCAAGTTTTAGCCCAAGCCTGCAGTTTTGTGAGCAAATAGCTAACCCTGCTGTTTTTGCTGATATTGATGCTAATAAAGCATTAAAGGTGTTGCGCTACCGAAAAGCTCCAGAACACCTTAGTGAGTAAGCATTAAGTACATATTACAACCAAATGGCGAAACAATAAGTTTGGCCATTTTTTTTGCAACAAAAGGGGGAAATGCATTTGAGTCAAAACTAAGCAGAACCCGCAGTGACAGTGGCTTTAGCACAAGTGATGTAATCAATCATGGCTGTGAGTTTGATTTCGAGCTAATTAGTATTTTTGGCTTGCATAAGCGGTACATTTGCACCGTTCACAAAATAATTTGTGTAAATCTAGAGGGGGATACAGCTCAATATTAAGTGACATGTGCTGTATAGCTTAGGCATAAATGGCTTAGACATAGTGCGACATATTTACCTTTAACTTAAGCGATTGCCATTGTGCGCTCAATGGTGTCTTTAAGGATTAAATGGAGCTTAAAACTGTAAGGCTTTCATGTAAGGCTACACTTTTACTTCTAATTTAAGCCTAATTGCGTTTCAGAACGCAAAAGTTAAATCAAAACTGAAAGTTTTCTGTAAGTTGGCTTTGGTTGCTGTTATAGTCGAATAAACAAAAATGCTGATTTGGTATTTTTTTAAAAAAGGCAAAATGTCACACTATTGATGACATGCTTTTGTACCCTACACCTAAATCAAAGATCTGGAGTTTTAATGGAAGTTCAGGAATATGAAGGCGCATACTATCAATTACAAGACGAGATTATAGCGTCTTTACCGGTTGAGATTGATGAAGAAGCATTTTTGGATTAGGACATCACAATATAATTAAAGTTTAACTATTGTATTGAGACTAAATAGCAACCATCGGGTTGCTATTTTTGTTTGTGAAGTCGGTTTTAGTTAACCACTATAATGCGATTAAGCTAGTCTGGATTGAACTTCATAGTATTCGGCACGAGTAGCGTTATTTTTCGGGCAAGATCTCGGTAATAATCCATTTATCTTTATGCTTATTCAAGCGCAATGTTCTGTCATCAACCCACAATTCGCCTGCACGTAACCCCTTCATTTTGACTATCACAGTAACATCTTGAGTCGATTTTCGGAAAAAATCGATGCCGACTTCATCAACCACCATTTCAACGTCCGTCATTGATAGGTTGAGCATATGCCGTTGCACAGAAGCGGCAATGTAATAATGAGCCAAAATGCTTTTCATTGGTGCATCGACAAACAATTTGGCTTTTTCTACGTCACGCTCAACATAAATGGCATTTAAAAAACCAATAGATGAAAGCTCTGGAGTACTGAGTAAGGGTACCGAAGAGTCCGACAAGTCGGCATTGCTGATCTGTTGGTTACAACCAGTGATAATTGAAAGAACAGTGATAAAAAGTATATGTTTAAGCATGAATTACGACTAGGGTGATTTTGTAGCAAGTATCGCGATTTTAATGCACTAACACAAGATTTTAGTGGCGGATCGTTTACAAAGCTTGACCTAGATAAAGATCTAAGGCATATCTATAGAGATAGTCTATTAAGGTTATCCACATTATCTGTGGACAAGTATGTTGAAGACTATTTTAAACAAGGGTAAGTCATTGAAAGCAGTGCTGTAAAAGTGCTGTTCATTTTTTGATACATTCTTTGTTTGTTCACTATTTATTCACTTTTCCCACCTTCTAAAGTCCTACAAACCATTGCTATCGATCGCTTGGATCTATTTTAAAGTCGACTTTTGATTCTGTGCTTGTGTTTATGTGGATAGAGTATGCCTGTCAAACATAAGTGTTTGCACTTGTCATTTCGCGCTTAAAATAATCTTGCTAATTTTTTAAGCGTAATGACTATGGCACTGAAGTGGCATAGTTAATGGTGGTTATTGGAGAAGAGCTAGAGGTCGATGCTAAGCTTGATATTCAGCTATAGCAGGGCATATTGCGATGTTGGTGAATGGCGGTTTTAGGCAACTTTATTTAATCAACTGAGCATGATTTTCGAGCATAAAAAAACCTGCGAATGCAGGTTTTTTATAAGGAAAGTCTTTTAACTGACATATTCCATAATGCGTTATTCGTTTTGCGATGCCTGAATGGCAGTTAATGCGATGGTGTATACGATGTCATCGACTAATGCGCCGCGTGATAAATCGTTAACTGGTTTACGCATACCTTGCAGCATAGGGCCGATAGAAATTAAGTCGGCACTTCGCTGTACAGCCTTATAAGTCGTATTACCAGTGTTTAAATCTGGGAACACAAATACTGTTGCTTGTCCTGCTACAGGGCTGTCAGGTGCTTTAGAGCGTGCAACGTTTGGCATAACAGCTGCGTCATATTGCAAAGGTCCATCAATAACAAGATCTGGACGTTTTTCCTTAGCAATGCGAGTTGCTTCGCGTACTTTATCTACATCAGAGCCGGTACCTGAACGGCCCGTTGAATAACTGATCATCGCGACGCGGGGTTCAATACCAAAGGCGACAGCTGATTCTGCCGATTGTATCGCAATATCGGCTAACTGTTCAGCGTTGGGGTCAGGGTTAATAGCACAATCACCATAGATCAACACTTGATCTGGCATCAACATAAAGAATATCGACGACACTAAGCTTGAACCCGGCGCCGTTTTAATTAACTGTAGCGGTGGGCGGATTGTATGCGCTGTGGTGTTAACTGCACCAGAAACAATGCCATCCACTTCGCCTTCGGCAAGCATCATTGTCCCCAGAACCATGTTGTCTTCTAGTTGCTCTTTTGCTACTACTTCGGTTAAGCCTTTATTGCGACGCAGTTCAAGCATTGGTTCTACAAAGCGGCTACGGGCAGGGATGGGATCGACAATTTCAACACCTTCGCCTAAAGTTACGCCTTGCAAAGTGGCAATCCGTTCAATCTCTTCACGGTTGCCTAATAGCACACAACGGGCAATACCACGTTCTGCACAGATGCTAGCAGCTTCAATGGTTCTAGGCTCGTGCCCCTCAGGTAACACAACGGTTTTACAAGCCGAACGCGCAAGCTCGGTTAACTTGTAACGGAAAGCTGGTGGCGATAAACGATGCTCTCGTGGTGAGTTTTTAGTGACACTTTCAATCCAGGTTTGGTCAATATGGCTGGCAACGAATTCTTGAACTTGTTCGATACGTACAGCATCATCAACAGGCACTTCGTGATCGAACCGTTGGATATTTAGCGCAGTTTGCCAAGTGTTTGTGTCAATCAAAAATACCGGTAATCCGGTTTCAAAGGCTTGCTCACATAATTCCATAATTTGTGGCTCTGGCTCATAGCCGCCGGTCAGTAACAATGCGCCGACTTTGATCCCGTTCATTGAAGCTAGGCAAGCTGACACGATAACGTCACTGCGATCACCTGATGTCACCAATAAAGAGTCTGTTTTAATATGGCTGACCATGTTGGGAATACTACGGGCACAGAATGTGACTTTGCGCATTCGACGAGTGTTCATTTCACCGGCATTGATGATTCTAGCGCTTAAGTGCTTAGCCAAATCTGAGGCGCGAGGCGCGATTAAGTCGAGATTGTAAGGGACTTTACCCAAAATGCGCATTTTGCTGTTAGCGGGAAACTTGAACTGAGCTAAAGCGTCTGGATATTGAATATCGTAGTGATCAAATACTTCAGACAGATCTGGGCGAGCTCGACCGTCATCATCAACCGGAGCACCGATTTTATTAATTATCGAGCCGAGTAATCGCTTATTCTTGCTGCCGCCCCATGAGTTATATGAGATCTCTAAGCGATTCATTAATGCTGTTGGCCCTTCATTACCCGGTGTGGCAATGAAAATAATGTCGGCATCTAGTGCTTTAGCTATAGCATGGTTAATATCATTGGAAAACGGGTGGTTACGTGTCTGCACTAACCCTTCAACAATTAACGTTTCCGTTTTATTTGCATGCTCAGTAGCTCGAGCAATGATTTGTTCCATTAACACGTCGGTTTTATCAGCACGGATCAGGTGCTCGGCATGCTCCATGTCAAATGGTTCAAGCGGGTTAACCGTCGGTGATTTACTTAAAATGGTAGTCGAACGTTCAGGGCCACGATCGTTAGGCCGTAGCTGGGCAATAGGTTTAAAAAAACGAACTTTAACGCCATGGCGTTCAAGGGCGCGAACCATACCTAAACTAATTGAAGTTAACCCTACACCAGTCCCAACCGGGATGAGCATAATGTTACGAGACATAGAAACCTCTTTAAACTCGAAAACACCATAATACTATGGCGATATAAGTGTTTGAGCGGCATTGGTAAACCGCTCAAATTATGACAATTAACCTTTAATTAACGCAACTGCATCTTGTGCAATAACCCACTCTTCATTGGTTGGGATCACCATTGCAACCGGGCCGTCATCTTTGGTTATTTTACCTTGCTTACCAAAACGAGCCGCTAGGTTACGTTCTTTGTCGACTTTAAAATTGAAAATAGCGAGCGAATTAAGTACTTTTTCACGAATTACATCAGAGTTTTCACCAATACCGCCGGTAAAGACTAATGCATCAAGACGTTCTAACGGCACTGTGTAAGAAGCAATATATTTGGCTAAACGGTAACAGAAAATCTCCATTGCGAGTGTGGCTCCTTTATGGCCAGCTTCGTAGCCTTCTTCAATGCCACGGCAATCATTGGTCAGTTCTGAAATACCGAGTAAACCACTTTGTTTGTTGAGTAGGTTGTTGACTTCATCAAGCGTGTAACCTAAGCGATTAACTAAATGATAAATAATAGATGGGTCGATATCACCACAGCGCGTACCCATCACTAAACCTTCTAATGGAGTCAGCCCCATTGAAGTATCTACACTCTTGCCACCTTTTATGGCCGTTACCGATGCGCCATTACCTAAATGTGCACAAATGACATTGGTGTCGGCTTCGTCTTTACCTAGTGCTGCAGCGGTTTCACGGCTGATAAACAGATGACTTGTACCATGCATGCCGTAGCGACGAATGGCATTTTCTCGGTACAGTTTATAGGGCAGGGCATAGATAAAGGCTTTTTCAGGCATGGTCTGATGAAACGCGGTATCAAAGACGGCAACTTGCGGTAATAACGGAAAAGAAGCCTGTGCGGCTCGAATACCTATTAGGTGAGCAGGGTTATGCAGTGGTGCTAATGTGGCACAATCTTCAATGCCTTTTACAACACTTTCATCGATAACCATTGAGTGCGTGAATTTTTCTCCGCCATGAACGACGCGGTGACCAATAGCTTGGATTTTTTCAGCGATTTGAGGGTGTGAGCCTAAAACAGTTTGTACAATAAACTCAACAGCTTCGCGGTGTGCGGTAAAGGCCCCTAATTTAGCATCATGTTTTGTGCCATTAACTTTCCACTTAATTCGAGAATCCTCAAGCCCGAAACACTCCGCTAGACCTGAAATCTGATCATCGCCAGTAAGCGCATCGATAACCGCAAACTTAAGCGATGAACTACCGCAGTTAAGCACTAATACCAGTTTGTTTGACATGTTTAAACCTTTCGCAATAAGTAATGAATTTGTTTGTTTTGCTAAATCACAATAACTTCTATGGCAACTATAGGCCGAAGTTGCAAGTTATGCCTTGTTAAAGGCTTTAAATCTGTTGTTTGCAAAGCTGGCAGCCTTGGGGCAAGCTAGCTGTTTGTGCTAAAGTTACACTTGTTATTGTTATTTATGGGTGTCACTTTGAGCATTAAAGTTCTTAAAACCTTAGGTGAAGGCCGTCGTTATATGAAGACGTGGCCTATGGTTCGACAACTGAGTTTTTACTTTCCTGAGTATCGCGTGGTGCGCGCTACTCAAATAGCGTTGCCATTAATGCCGTTACTGGCAGTATTAGCTGGGGCTAGCCAGTTATACTTGCATGGTTGGGATTACCTGCCTCAGGCAATCACCATTGTGTTGTTCTTTGTGAGCTTACCTGTCCAGGGTTTACTTTGGTTAGGTTGGCGTGCTCGTCACCCATTACCGCTTTCTTTACTTGATTGGGGTAATCAATTATCAACCAAGTTATCGCAAATGGGAGTTCATTGCCGCCCATTAGGCGCTAAAGCATGTTACTTCGATATGGCACTCATTTTAAAAGCTGCATTTGAACGTTTAGATACAAGCTACTGGGAAGAACTTTAGTTACTCTGCTGCTTTGCATTAGTAAACAGCGTTAATCCCTAAATCGGTAAACACACGTTTTATCTGTTCCATGGTTGCTGAATTTGGTGGAGATATTTGTGTTAATTGATACTCTTCCCCCATCGCTTCCCATTTATGCTTGCCTAACTCGTGGTACGGCAATAGTTCTACTTTTTCAACATTGGCCATTGGCTTGATAAATTCTGCTAGCGCCTGTGCTGACTCAATATCATCGGTAAACCCGCCAACGACTACATATCGAATCCAAGTCTTTTGCTGGCGTTGTTGTAAATGCTGGGCAAATTGAAGCGTACGTTGGTTGCTAACTTTGGTAAGGTCGATGTGTTTTTGGTCGTTTATCTGCTTAATGTCTAATAACACAAGATCGGTGTTATCGAGTAGCTCGTCGATAATCGGGTTGTATTTACGTACAAAACCATTGGTATCTAGACAGGTATGCAACCCTTCTTTTTTACAAGCTTGAAAAAGTGCATTGACAAAATCTGCTTGTAAAATGGCTTCTCCGCCACTGGCTGTAACACCACCACCGCTGGCTTCAAGAAAAGGTCGATAGCTAATAATTTGGCTCATTAGCTCGTCGACCTCAATGGCTTTACCACCTTGAAGATCCCAAGTGTCGCGGTTATGGCAGTATTGGCATCGCATCAAACAGCCTTGCATGAAGGTAATAAACCTGATGCCAGGTCCGTCAACGGTACCAAAGGACTCTAAAGAATGAATCCGGCCAGTTACTGCCATTTATACTCCTTTAAGGCTGATGTAATCACGTGAATTTCGTCAGCCTATTCGACACTTAAATCAAGCTTACAAACCTTTAGTAAAGGTACGGGTAATTACGTCTTGCTGTTGTTCAGGAGTGAGTGAGTTAAAACGTACTGCATAGCCCGAAACACGAATCGTTAATTGTGGGTACTTATCAGGGTTAACCACTGCATCTTCAAGCATTTCACGGTTCATAACGTTAACGTTAAGGTGTTGTCCACCTTCGCGGTTATCGTTATGGGCAAAATAACCATCCATTAATGCTGCTAAGTTAGCTTTACGACCATCTTCATCTTTACCTAATGCGTTAGGCACAATAGAGAAAGTGTAAGAAATACCATCTTGAGCATGGGCAAACGGTAGTTTAGCCACTGATGTTAATGAGGCTATTGCGCCTTTTTCATCGCGGCCATGCATTGGGTTTGCACCCGGAGCAAACGGTGAACCCGCTGGGCGGCCGTCAGGTGTATTACCGGTTTTTTTACCATAAACGACATTAGAGGTAATGGTTAAAATTGATTGTGTTGGAATCGCATTACGGTACATAGTCATGCTACGGATTTTAGCCATAAAGCGTTCAACTAGTTCGGTGGCTAAATCGTCTACACGAGCATCGTTATTACCAAATTTTGGGTAGTCACCAGTAACATCAAAATCAATGGCAATCCCGTCTTCATCACGGATTGGTTTAACGGTACCGTACTTAATCGCAGACAGTGAGTCAGCTGCAATTGATAAACCGGCAATACCACATGCCATAGTGCGACGAACATCACGATCGTGCAGTGCCATTAACGCCGCTTCGTACGAGTACTTATCGTGCATAAAATGAATCGCATTCAAGGCGCTAACATATTGCGTTGCTAGCCAACCCATCATGGTATCTAAACGAGCCATAACGTCATCAAAATCTAATACATCATCGGTAATAGGGGCTGACTTAGGGCCAATTTGGGTTTTCAGTTTTTCATCAATGCCGCCGTTGATAGCATACAGCATTGTTTTAGCCAAGTTGGCACGAGCACCGAAGAACTGCATATGCTTACCTACAACCATAGGGCTTACACAACAAGCAATAGCGTAGTCATCCGACTCAAAGTCAGGGCGCATAAGATCATCGTTTTCGTACTGGATTGAACTAGTATCAATTGACACTTTAGCGGCATACTTTTTAAAGTTAAGCGGCAGTTTTTCAGACCATAATACGGTAATGTTTGGCTCTGGGCTTGGGCCCATATTGTATAAGGTGTGCAAGAAGCGGAAGCTTGATTTTGTTACAAGTGTACGGCCATCAAGACCCATACCTGCAATTGATTCTGTTGCCCAGATTGGGTCGCCTGAGAATAGCTCATCATATTCTGGGGTACGTAAAAAACGCACCATACGCAGTTTCATTACAAAATGGTCGACCATTTCTTGTGCGGCTTGCTCAGTTAGCACACCAGCGGCAATATCACGTTCGATGTAAATATCAAGGAAGCTTGAGGTACGCCCAAGCGACATTGCAGCACCGTTTTGGCTTTTAACGGCTGCAAGGTAACCAAAGTAAGTCCACTGAATCGCTTCTTTAGCGTTGGTTGCAGGCTTAGAAATATCACAACCGTAACTGGCTGCCATTTTCTTCATTTGGCCAAGAGCTTTATGCTGTTCTGCAATTTCTTCGCGAAGTTGCATTGTCTCAGACAAGTTTTTGCCAGTTTCAAAGTCAGCTTGAAGTGAGCTAAATTGAGCAAATTTGTCTTTTAATAAGTAATCAATACCGTAAAGTGCAATACGGCGGTAATCACCAATAATACGGCCACGCCCATATGCATCAGGTAAGCCGGTTAAAACACCTGATTTACGACAACGCATGATCTCAGGGGTATAGATATCGAAAACACCTTGGTTATGTGTTTTGCGCAATTCGGAATAAACATACTTGATGTTAGGGTCAAGTTCACGGCCATAGGCTGCACAAGAGCCTTCAACCATACGAATGCCGCCGTTTGGCAACATTGCACGTTTTAGTGGTGCATCTGTTTGTAACCCGACAATGGTTTCAAGTTCTTTGGTAATGTAGCCCGCTTCGTGAGATGTAATCGTTGACACTTTATCTGTGTCAAAATCAACAGGCGCATGGGTGCGGTTTTCTTGCTTTACACCAACCATCACTTTATCCCAAAGTTTAGTCGTTGCATCAGTCGCATCAGCTAAGAAAGACTCATCGCCTTCATAAGGTGAGTAGTTAGCTTGAATGAAATCACGCACATTGACTTCAGTTTTCCAATCGCCAGACGTGAAGCCTTTCCACGCGTTTGCAAACTGTTCAGTTTTTTCGGTCATCGTACTTATTACCTTCTGTTTGGGATAAAGGTTATTGGGTATATACACCAATAGTCTTGTCTTATGTCTGCCTCGTTAGTTTATACATTAACGAAACGATGGAAGTGGGTGCACTTCACTTTAATGCCAATATTTTTGCAGTGATTACAAATCAATTTAGGCTTAGGTAAATTGGTCTGACCAATTTACCTAATGAATATTAGCATAATGAGCTTTGCAGTGCACCTGTATAAATATGCAAAGGGTCGATAATTTTAAAACTTGCAGGCTAGGTAACGTTTTTTGACCACTTCAGCTTATGCGGTTTGGTCATTTTTATAAAAGTCTGTTGCCAGTGTGGATGTGCTATACGCACCGAGCCTTACTTAGCCGAGCTATTTGTAGGGTAAATTATAGATGAAAAATTTGAGCCTGTTTTATGGCGTGTATATCTATGGTGCCAACCTTGATGAACCGTTGAGTCAAGCAAACTAGCCATTGGTTTAGATGAGCGTACTAAGGTTAAAAGTTCAAACGGCTAAAGCTGTTGCGATAACTCTTATAGATTAACGGCTTAGCTATTGCTAACGCAGGTAAGTACTTACTATGTAACTGTGAGCAAAGAGGAATGGTTTTTGGTATGCATGCTGGCTAAGGTACTGTTTTTAAGTAAGTTGTTAATAGTTGTCGGCGTATAAATTTGATTCTTGTTATCTTTTGGCAATTATGTGAATTACATTCACAATTTAAAGGGCAACTGGCTAAAATTAAGACATAGTTCATTAAGTAGTAATGTTATGGTTGCATCGTGCTAGCAAGATGATGAGCGACTCATTTATTAGGCCTTAATTTTGCTGACAATAGTGGTAGTACCAACTTTTAACTTGTGTTTTTAAGACGTCGCTCCTTAACTTAAGGGGCTTTCAATCAATGTGATACATAGAGCTGGCCTGTATTGAGTTTGTTGCTTTTTTGCCGGAACTGAGTTTGGGAGAAGAAATGATGTTAAACAGCGTGTTGATGTGGTTACCTTTTTTAGATGGAGTGCGAGATTTTGAATAATCAACAAACCTCAAATTTAGTCAATAAAACGACAACAAATAATAATGCTAAATTTGTGGAGGCAAATACTTTAACGCAACATGCGCAAAACTTTGGGGCTGATAAAGTCACAAAAGGGGCGTGGAAATCTTTTGGTTTAGCTATTTTTGCTGGGGCATTTATTGCCATGGCATTTGTATTTTATATTACCGTGACGACTGGTAGCCAAAATAGCTGGGGGATCACTCGCCTCATTGGCGGCATGGCATTTAGCTTAGGGTTAATCCTCGTGGTGGTATGTGGTGGAGAGCTGTTTACTAGCACGGTATTGAGTTGCGTTGCATGGGTAGAAAAAAAGGTTTCGACTCCAGAGGTTATCAAATGTTGGGGGCGAGTATACATTGGTAATATTTTGGGGGCGCTGTTGATGGTGCTGCTGATCATGGCAGCTGGTATGTATCAACTTGACAGTGGCCGTTGGGGGCTAAGCGCACTTAATATTGCGCAGCATAAGTTGCACCATAGCTGGACTCAGGCATTTGTGTTGGGCATGCTTTGTAACATGCTTGTGTGTCTTGGTGTGTGGATGACTTTTACCACTAAAGACATATTAACTAAGGCCTTATTACTGATTTTACCGGTGGCGATGTTTGTTAGCAGTGGTTTTGAACATAGCATTGCAAACCTATTTATGGTGCCGCTAGGGATCAGCATATATCAATTTGCAGACGCTAGCTGGTTTGCTGCGATGAACATCGATCCGGCTCAATATGCAGACTTAACCGTGGCGGGTTTTGTGCTTAATAATCTAATTCCTGTCACTCTTGGTAATATTGTCGGGGGTGGCGTTGTGATTGGTCTGGGTTACTGGTTTACTGAAAAAGTAGACAGCCAAACCTTACCCTCAAATAACGCCGGTGTAATTAAGACGAACCAGCAAATCAAAGTGAGAACTCAAGAGGCTAACCTGCAAAGTATTAAAGCATTACTCAAGCCGACGCCTGTTCAACTCTTTGCTGATACAGCACTATATCAAGCGTTAGCCAAGCTTACCCAGTATGGCGTAACTGGAGCGCCGGTGGTGAATGAGCAGCAACAGCTGATTGGTTATATATGTGGCCAAGATATACTTGAGTCATTAAATAAACAAACTGTTGGTGAGATAATGTTTACAGATGTACTGACGGCGAGCCCGGACGATAACTTGATCACATTAGTTGGCGGGCTAATGCATCTTAACCATTCGCAAATGGTTAACGAGTTAACGTTGAACTCTAAAATCGGCCTTAATGGCGTAGCAAAGCAGGATCTATTTCCTATAATTGATTCTGGTATTTTATGCGGTGTTGTCAGCCGAGCTGATATCGCACAGCAGCTCCGTTTGCAGTAAGTTGCACTTCAGCTTTATTAGTTGTCCGAGTTTGCGTACCAGAATGTAAGTGCTGAGTAGGGAAGGCGCCTCAATTCAATTTGGGTAAAACTACTTTGCAAAGCCGTTTGCCGATGGTGAACGGCTTTTTAGTTTGTAAAGCTGATAGGGTTTATCTGTTACCTTGTCTATCTAGTAAAACTTCGGTGTTTAACACTACTCGTTGGTAATCTATTACTATGGGCTAATAATCTAGATTACAGAGTCAGCTTATTGTGTATTTAGAGCATTTGTTTAGTACTTCTTACTATCTGCTTTTCCAGATCCTGTCTTGAACTACATCAAAATAGTGGTATTTGAATTGAATCGCTAAATTTGCACAACGCTTGATTCGGATAAAATGAGCAATAGTACAATATTGCTAGCGTTGAACGTTGGGATATAAAGAGAATAGTACTTAACAGGGAGTGGGAAGCATAAAGGTTGCATTGGTTATATTTTGTCATGACTTATTCGAGCTATTTTCATGCCCTTGTACTGGTGAAGTGGATTGTTTAACTAAGGATTGATGAGCGTGGGTACTTCGAGGTTGATTTTGTTTTATAAATCATAAAAAAGCCTAGAAAGTTCTAGGCTTTTTATTTTCACATTCATAAAAATTAAACGATTAGTTTAGAATTTTTGAGTGTAAGACGCTGTGTAAGTACGACCATATAGGTTATACAGTGCTTCATCGTATGTTAAGTAAGAATCTAGCACAGGATCTTCGTTAGTGATGTTACGAACACCTAGGCTAAACTTACCGTTCCAATTAGTCATGTAAGTATAGCTAAAGTCAAATGTGGTTTGAGACTCCAAGCTACCAACATTTTCATATGTGTCAGGATCTGTATCTTCAGCTTGACCGTCAATGTATTGAGTTAGCAGCGATGCAGTATGATCACCGTATGACCAATCGATTACCCAAGTGAAGCGGTATTCTGGTAAGCCATTACGGCCAACCATGTCATTGACTGGGCCATCAAAGTATTCTTCATCTTCAAACGACAGTACGTAAGTTAGATCGAAGCTTGAACCAAAGTCACCGAAAGAAGTTTCATATCCAGTGTACGTAAGGTTGAAATCGATACCTGTCGTATCAAAACCATTACCGTTAACTAATGGCGTTGTAGCTTCAATCAGAGCGCCATCGGCATTGTCACCTGCACGTACAATTTCACCAGCAGTGTTACCATAACCCACTTTTTGCTCTTCTCTCAATAAAGAGTCTAAAGAGATAAAGGTGATGACATCATCAATACTTAAGTTGTAGTACTCAACCTTGGTGCTGAAGTTATCAGTAATGTTCCAAATGGCACCTAAGTTATAGAAATCTGATGTTTCTGGTTGAAGGTTTTCATTTGAGGTTCTGGTGACATCATATTGCTCTTCTCTACAGTCACTGGTTGAAGTGCCGTTAATTTCACAGTAGTGATAATCAGTGGCATCATCAGCACTGAATGAATCAGGTGAGTATAAATCAGACAATGCAGGAGCGCGGAAACCTTGTCCCCATGACGCACGAAGTACAACATCATCATGTACTTGGTAACGTAGCGCTACTTTAGGTGTTGTTGCAGTACCAAAATCTGAATAGTCATCAAAGCGGAAAGCTAAGTTTAATTCTAAGTCATCAGTAACAGGGATGATTGACTCGGCAAATATTGCAAATACATCTCGGTCACCTTCAGCTCCACCGCCAGCAGAACCTATAACCTCATCATTAGTCGATTCTTTATCGTATTTTGATGAATATTTATACTGCGAAAATTCAGTACCAATATACCAACCGACTAACCCTGCTGGTAACTCAAGAGCTTCGAAGTTAATACCGGCATTAAGGCTTTGGAAGTCCATTGTATCTTGCGCCAGCGTATCATGTGAAATCGCTGCGATAACTTCGTCACTATTACCTTCTGGACCGAAGTTGAACTCTCCACTTTCAACTAATGCTTCAACGGTTGGGCGGTGAACATAACCTGTACCATAGTTGCTGTTTTCAGCTAAGTTATAGTGGTATGTTACATCCCAACCAAAGTCATCATGCTCGCCAACTAAACCGATTTGAATGTCGGTGCTGTAATCGATAGTAGTTGAATCACGAGTACCCACATCGGTAAAGCGATAATATGCACGACCCGCTTTTTCATTCAGCCCAGATGTAAAGCCACCATTTCCGTCAGGAGTTAGGATTTCTACTTGTCCAGCACCGACAGTGAAGTAACCTGCTGCAGGTGCGTAACGGCCAAATGTTTCGTTACGTGAGAACAGCCCTTGGCCTTCAAACATAATTTCGTCGGTTAATTCATAGTTTCCTGAAATATATCCAGCAGTATAATCGCGGCCAGCGTGATCGGCAGCTTCTGCGGTGTAATCATAACCACAAGCGTAGCCATCTTTATAGCTGTATATTTTTCCGCCTTCAGCCATGTCTTCATTGTCACAAGCTGCCATAGGGCTGAATGTACCAGTATCAAGATCACGGAAGTTTCTTGCGTAAGTGGAAAGACCTGTAGTGTCTAATAAATCAGATGCACCAAGGTTAGTTGAACTTGAGAACCAACGATCGGCTTGGTAAATGATTTCACGGCTCTGATGTTCAAAAGAGAACGTCATGCTGCCTTTATCGCTGCTTGTTCCGCCAACAATATGAGTCTTCCACTCTTCACCACCATCTTGTTCAGGTAAGCTACCTGATGCAGAGACTTCTAAGCCTTCATAATCTTTTTTCGTGATGATGTTGACTACACCAGCAACGGCATCAGAACCGTAAACCGCAGATGCACCATCCGATAGAACTTCAATGCGCTCAATAGCGGCTGTTGGAATGGTATTTAGGTTAACTGCTGTGCCGCCCATGGTTGGAGAACCTGGCATGCGCTTGCCGTTTAGCAATACTAATGTTCTATCTGCACCAGCACCACGCAGTGAAATATTGGCTTGGCTCTGCCATGAACTACCAGATGATTCTGCATCTGAACCGAAAGTGTTCAGGTTGCTGCTACGTAATACGTCAGCAATTGACATATCACCGCTTTTTTCCATATCTGCTGCTGTAATGGTTGTAACAGGAGAAGAACCTTCCATATCAGTTCGTTTAATACGTGAACCAGTAACCTGGATTCGCTCAACACTATCAGCGCTTTCATCATCTGCCGCGAACACAACTGGTGAGCTTAGTGCTGTTGCTGCTGCCCCAGTTACTAATGCAAAGCGTACCGCTTTGGCTAACCTTGAATTAACTTGCATAACATTACTCCCTTGAAGCATATATTTATTATTAGCGTTACCTATTTAAGGTTGTACTTCTGTGAATAAAAAGATAACGGACCGGAATAAAACCATAAAAAAATAACCACGGCAACATGAGTGTTACAATAATATTAACGCTGCAATTTAATTTATTGTTAAAAATAAGTTCGCGCTATGGTGTTGGTTGTGTTTTTTTTGTTTCGTTCGTCGTTGCTGCGTGCTTATTGCACTGTATTTAACTTTTATTTAACGGTGTTGCAAGTTGGTGTTGTGTTGTTGGTTTTTATTTGTTTTGCAGGTGTTTCTTGTTTGTTTATCAATTGGTTTTTTTGAGTTGAGGGGGTAAATTAAATAAAAGTTAAAAGTGTGATGTTTGTCGGGGTGATGTTTTGTTTGGGTTGGGAATGTTGGTGCTTGTAGTTTTAGTGTTACGCTGTTGCTTTGCGATATTTTTAGACTTATTTTATTGATTCAGTCGTTTTTAGTGCATAAATAGTTAAGTAAATTACATGTTGGTTGCTGGTGGTGTTGATAGAGCGATAGAGTCATAACATTGACTACTAAATTTTTAATGACGGCTCACGGTATTTTGTTGATAACTACAAACTCTAGGAGCTAAGTTCGGGTTGACTTATAAGCTCTGTATTAACATCCCTTAGGCTTATTTACTACACCGAATGACTTTTATGGTACGCGTGACGCGATGCTCTAAATCGGTATTTACCAGCAGAAAGTATAGAAGACAACGCTTAAAGGAATAATTGCCCCTGTGACAATAAAGCTGATATTAATTATAGTTATATGTCATTCAAGTAATGCTGTCTTGACGATGTGCCGAACACCAGTAACTTTAAACCTACAGTTTGAGCAAATTTGTTACACACTTGCTTTTTACGAGCGCTAGATATATTAAAAATTAGCACACGACTCTTTATGTTGACTTTATTAGCTGAAATACTGAATTAGAAAAGGCTTCAACTAAACGTTATGACAAGCTTAAGCTGCTATAGCTCGTGACTCTCCAAAAATTACTTCAGAATAACGGAAAGGCATATAATCGATAAATTCGCTAGTAAAGTTAATAAGCATCTAAATGGGATCGACTAGTCTAAATGAAGTAGGGCTATAGGTATAACCGCGCCAAAGGGATAATTTAATCTGCAACCCATAAATTTGAATATCATACAGGTCAAATATCTAGCGTCCGTAATGATGTTTGAATACATCTAAAATCATTCCAGACTTATTAATAATTACATTAGATAAATATTACCCCGACATAACTAGAAGCTAGAATTATGCTCTGCATACGACATCTATGACTAACCAATAATGCAATGAGCCATGTAGCTCAGGAGGCATTGCTTATGATACTTAAATTGTCAATTTGTTCTCATAATTAATACAGGTAAGTGATGTTTTTTATATTTTTAAATATCACTCTGGTATTTAGTTACGCATTATAAAGGTGGTGAAATTGTATTTACTTGTTACAAAAAAAACATCGCAGCAAGTGTTTGTATCAAATTGTATGGCCTTGCTCACACTTTTATGGTGGCTGAGAAGTTTATTGTTGCGTGTTTGTGTTGAGTGTGGTTTTTATGTTGGGGTGTGAATTGTATCTTTGCTCAATCGTTACAAAAGTTAATAAAGAGATAAGTTAAAATAATAATCAATAGTTGGGATGTTAAGATGATGTCGATAAGCAGTTTGACCAAATCAGTAAGAGTAGCGTTGCTTGCAACGACAAGTGCAGCATTGATAGCTAGCACCGGAGTTTACGCCGCAGATCAAGAAGAAAATGATATAGAACGAATCGCCGTAACAGGATCTAAAATTAAACGTATTGGTGAACTTTCAGCAACCCCAATAACTGTCATTTCGGGTGCAGATATGATGAACATGGGGATCACTAACGTAGCTGATCTGATGAACCAATTACCATCAGCTACAGTGGGCATTTCACCTGAGACTTCCAATAACACTATTTTTGCGAATGGTCTGAACCAAACTGACCTTCGTGGTTTAGGCAGTAATCGTACCTTAGTGTTAGTAAATGGGCGTCGTTTTGTTGCGGGGTCAAACGGCGATTCTGCAGTGGATTTAAATACCATACCAACTTCAATGGTCTCTCGAATTGAGGTTATAACTGGTGGCGCATCAGCTGTTTATGGTTCTGATGCTATAGCGGGTGTAGTGAATATTATTACCCGTAAAGACTTTGAGGGTGTGGAGTTTGACGCTTCTTACACACAACCGCAGCAAAGCGGTGGTGAAGAAAGTCAATTCTCAATTACTGCAGGTGGTAATTACTTAGATGATAAACTTAGCACTATATTCAACTTTACTTATGCTGAGCAAGAAGAGGTGCGCAGTACCGAGCGCGACTTCCTTAATAGCCCGGTAAACACGATTTACAACCCTGATGAGTCAGATGGTGCACCAGCTAAAATTGCATATTATGGTCGCAAGCCATTATCGTGGATTAATGAAGCGGGTGTGTTCGAAGATGGTAATGGTGATAGATATACTTTTGCTGACGATGGAAGTATGAAACGCTTTGATGACGGCGAAGGCTTAGTTGAAGGGCCTGGTAGCAATGCTAATTATTGTGGACCAAGCTGTGATGGTTATGATCCTGTTGATTACGGATTGGTTCGAACACCGCTAGAACGTATGGTATTTACCTTAAATACAGATTATGAAATAAATGACGAACATAAGATTTTCACTGAGTTTACTTATGTTGATTATCAGTCAAATGGTGAAAGTTCACCTGTATTTCATTCCTGGGGTAACTGGATTGAAGCTGATAACGCATTCCTTCCTGATGATACACGGCAGCTAATGGCTGACACTGGCATCGATTACTTTGATCTTGTTCGTATGGATACTGAATTTGGTAACCGAACTTACAATCAAGATCGTGAGACCATGCGCATCTTAATCGGTGTTGAAGGTATGATCAACGACGATTGGGATTACTCTTTCCATGCTCAACGTGGTCAGTTAGACGAAAACACTGTTTGGGAAGGTGAAATTTGGTATGACCGTTATGAACAAGCTAAAGACGCAGTATTTGCTGAAGATGGCAGCATCGTTTGTCGTGACGTAGACGCACAAGCTGCAGGCTGTGTTCCGTTAAATTTATTTGGTGAAAATCAAGCAAGCCAAGCTGCTATTGACTGGGTCGGCACGAGTGCAGGACAAACCGCAAAAACAATTCAAACAAGTGCAGGTTTAGTTGTTAATGGTGCACTATTTGATGTTCCGGCTGGTTTTGTTAGTGCCGCGTTTAGTGCTGATTACCGTAAAGAGGAATCAGAAACGAATCCAGATCAGGCACTTATTGATGGGACTATTTTTGGTAACACTGCAAGCCCTATGAAGGGTGAATTTGATGTTACTGAGTTTGCAGCTGAATTTAGTATTCCATTATTATCAGATATATTCCTTGCACATGATATGAGTGTTGATCTTGCATATCGCTGGATGGATTACAGCACTGCTGGATCTGATGATGCATGGAAAGTAGGCTTAAATTGGGCTCCAATCGAAGATCTTCGTCTCCGAGCGACTCGCTCTAAGTCAGTTAGAGCTCCAAACATCGGCGAGTTATTTTCTCCAGAAGGACAAACATTCGAATCTCTTACTGATGTGTGTGATGCGATTAATGTTGAGTTAGGTGCTGATTCTAACCGTAAAACTAATTGTCAAGCTGCAGGGCTATCGGCTGGTTGGAACCCAACGGAAAACTTTTACAGAGGCAACACACCAGGCTTTAATGCTGGTAATACTGAGCTAAAACCGGAAACATCAAACGATTACACTATTGGTGCTGTGTACACGCCTAACTATGTTGAAGGTTTATCGTTAACTGTCGATTACTGGTCATTTGAAATTGAAGATGCGATTAACTACATTGATGCCAATACAGCTATCAAATATTGTTACGATTCTGCATCATTAGACAACGTTTATTGCAGCCGATTTACTCGTGATGCAACCACGGGTGATATTATCTCTTTTGTTCAGAGCCCTGTGAACTCTGCAACGTTTGATGTTAAGGGGGTAGATATCGAGGCTCAGTATGATTATCCAACAGATAATTTTGGTGACTTTAACATACACCTTATTGCAACTTATTTAGAGAAGTGGGAAACCAATCCTACAGGCTTCGCTGAAGACTTACAGGTTGATGTTGGAGAGTATACTGATCCGCGCTGGAAAGCGATGTTCAGCCTTGCTTGGAAATATGATGCACTGAGTCTAGAAGCAAGATCTAACTATCGTCATTCAGCTGTTGGTGATAATGATTGGAAACCTGAAAACAACAACTATAATGATATTCCTTCATACACGGTTTGGGATTTTACGGGTTCATACACTTTCAGCGAATCACTTTCTCTGCGCTTCGGTGTGAAGAATGCGTTCGATATAGAGCCACCACGTAACCCTTATGTTTATGATGGTGCAGGTTATTACGACACTTCTGGTCGTTCGTTCTTCCTTGGCGCTAATTATGTACTCTAGTACTAACCTAGCTTAGTAAGATACGTTATTGAACAACGGTAAAAAGCCAGTAGTTAACACTACTGGCTTTTTTGTTTGAGCTTTATTACAACAAATATTTATTGTAGGTTTTCTGCGTCGCTGAACTCGCCTTGGAATAAGGCTGAAGACAAGTAACGCTCTGCTGCCGACGGTAATACTACTACAATCGTTTTATCTGCAAACTCTGGTAATGCAGCAATACGGTTAGCTGCAACCACGGCAGCGCCTGATGAAATACCTACCAAAATGCCTTCTTCTTGCATTAGGCGATGCGCCATAGCAATTGAGTCTTCGTTTGATACCGCTTCTACGCGGTCAACCATTTCAAGGTCTAAATTACCAGGAATAAACCCTGCACCAATACCTTGAATTTTGTGTGGCCCCGGTTGTACGGTTTGACCTGCTAAGGTTTGCGCTATAACTGGAGAGTCTACTGGCTCTACCGCAACACTGGTAATCGCTTTACCTTGCGTGTTCTTAATATAACGGCTAATACCAGTAATAGTGCCACCAGTACCCACACCTGCTACTACAACATCTACTGCGCCGTCGGTATCATTCCAAATTTCAGGGCCGGTTGTTTTTTCGTGGATCTCAGGGTTAGCAGGGTTATTAAACTGCTGCAATAACACATACTTTTCTGGAGCAGATTGGCGAATTTCTTCAGCTTTATCTATCGCACCTTTCATACCTTTAGCGCCGTCAGTAAGCACAAGGTTAGCCCCGAGAGCTTTTAGCAGTTTACGGCGCTCTAAACTCATGGTGTTAGGCATGGTTAGTGTGAGTTTATAGCCTCTAGCTGCAGCAACATAAGCAAGTGCAATACCCGTGTTGCCTGATGTTGGCTCAATAAGCTCTTTGTCTTGGGTTAAGGTGCCTTTCTTTTCAGCATCCCAAATCATATTGGCACCAATGCGGCACTTAATGCTAAAGCTAGGGTTGCGAGATTCGATTTTAGCAAGAACATTACCATTGCTAACACGGTTCAAACGGACAAGTGGGGTGTTACCAATTGTTTGTGAATTATCTTCAAAAATTTTGCTCATAGCTGGTTGCTCCTTTTTATGCATGCATAAATCATAATGGTCTTTCGTAGCAATAGAAGTGATAGTTTGTTCTGCGTTATGCTTTTTAGTTATTAAAGGGTGGGCTGTTATATGCAACGTAATATAATTGTTTTAAATTCAAGTGTTAACCTCAGGTTGCTGTGATGATACTATCTCTGTTGTCAGTTTATGTTTTTCAGGCGGTTGGCAGCGAATAATGCAGCAATTATAGCAGGGCAATGAGTAACGGCTTATGTATTTGATATCGCCAGTTATGTACTTTACATACCTCTCGCTAGTTCGTTAAAACAGGCCTTCGCGATACGAGTTGATGGACTGCTCGTGGCTGCTTTAGCTGCAATGCCGACACGATTTTAGTGATGGTATTCGCAACGGCAATTGCCATTGGTAAAAAACGCCACCGTGTTAAAAAGGCGTTAGAGTAGGGCTTATGCATTACTGCTGGTTTATTTGTATATACCACTTAACATTAAAGCCCCCCCAACATTGCTGTTAAACTGCCTTAGTTGCAAGATTAAAACCTTTACCGTCAGCGGTTCAGTTGAGCACTATTTTACCGGATTTAATATAGGCGAGTGATTGTCAAAGCTATCTATGTGCTTCTCAGCGTCAGCCTGCTGTAAGAGGAGGTTTAACATTTTTGGGCTTTAAGCCAAGGTGAATAAGTCTAAATGTTAAGAAAAGTTATTAATGCACTGCTTTTGTCATAAGAGCATTTTGCCCAACTGAATAAATAATACACTCAAATAATCACTGAAATAGTTTCTTTAAATTTGAATGTTCAAGGCTAAGTTGTCGCAATTGAACAAAATGCCGACTCCGCCATGGAGTTTGTGGTTAAGAATTGAGCTGTCGCTATAGGTAGTGCTAGCCACTTAGGTACACCAAGCTATTCGACTCAGCGTGAGATCAGGAGTTCATAGGTATGGTTGGCGGCTTTTCATCGACGTGCGGCCAGGTTTTTTGAGGCTACATTTTGTTGCTATGGTGGTTAAGCTGCAGTATTTATCACCGGTTCATTCGGTGTTACATAACCATAGTGGGCGAAAATCGACAGGTAAGAAAAAACAAAATCTTTGCGGCAGTGGTTATCGATTTGCACAAGGCTTTTATTGATATTAGCGATAAACAAACTCAATTCTTCAGCGACCACTGTACACGGCGAACGAATAACAAAGCGGGTATTATGCTCCGCTTTGTTTAATAACGTGCTTTAGCGAATTTAGTCATTAACAAGGCTTATGTAAGGCCTGTTAAGTTAACAAAAGGCGCTGGTTAAGGAGAATTAAGTTGCGAATTTTAGTGGTTGAAGATAGCAAAGTTGTCTCTAAAGTGATGCGGCATTTATTAACTCAAGAGCTCAACTGCGATGTAGACATAGCGCCTGATCTTGCACAGGCAAGGCAATTACTTGCAAGTAATGATTATTTTGTGGCAATCACTGACTTAAACCTACCAGATGCGCCAGAAGGAGAGGTGGTGAAACTGGTTTTAGCACAGCAGATCCCGTGTATTGTGCTAACCGGCAGTTGGAACCCACTAGAACGAAAACGGCTATTGCAACTTGGCATTGTTGACTACGTATTAAAAGAAAACCGTTTTAGTTATCAATATACTGCCAGACTGGTTAAGCGCCTACAGCGTAACCAATGCGTAAAAGTATTGGTGGCAGACGACTCAGTTGTAAGCCGTAAATACATTCGCAGCTTGCTCGAGCAACACCTTTTTCAAGTTATAGAGGCTGACGATGGCTTAGCTGCATTAGATACTTTACAAGATAACCCCGATATAAAGCTGCTGATCACTGATTATAATATGCCGCGAATGGACGGTTTTGGGCTGATCATTAATGTTCGTGAGCAGTTTAGCCGCGAAGAGATGGCGATAATTGGTTTATCGAGCGATAGCGATCAAAGCTTGTCGGCTCGATTCATTAAAAACGGGGCAAATGATTTTTTGCAAAAGCCGTTTGTACATGAAGAGTTTCATTGCCGGGTGCTAAATACACTTGATGCATTAGACATGATGACCAAGCTGTGGGAGCAGGCTAATCTTGATTATTTGACCAATGTATTTAATCGTCGTTATTTTTTTAATTTGTACGAACAAAAATTACCATCAAGGGTGGAGTCTCAAGGGGAGTTGTCGCTAGGCTTATTGGATATTGATTATTTTAAAAAAGTGAACGATACCTATGGTCATGATGTGGGAGATGAAGTTTTAGTTGAGTTTGCAGCGCGGTTAACACAATCGTTTGGGCAACGCTTTTGCGTGGCTAGGTTTGGTGGCGAGGAGTTTGTTGTGGCTTTTAAAGGCTTAAATATTGAAAAAACATTTACATTACTTGATTGCTTTAGGACTCAACTAGAAAGTACACCAATAATCACCAGTAACGGCAAGGTCACGATTACAGTCAGTACCGGATTGGCAACTTATCGCAGTAGTGAGACGATTGATAATATGTTGCGCCGTGCTGATCTTGCTTTGTACAACGCTAAAGCATCTGGTCGTAATACCGTGTGTATTGCGCAGACATGATCAGCAATAATTCTACAACAATTAAAAGGCTAAACATGACTGTTTAGCCTTTTAACATCACCATTGTCGACACAGAAGCTTATAAAATAAAGGCGTAGCTTACTTTCATAAAGTAAGTTTCCTCGGCTTTCATCAATGAGGCAATAGCGTCAGTTGACTTAAAACTGTCTGAATATCCTAGATAAAATACACTCTGAGGGTTGAGTTTATACCCGTAGAGGATTTCATTACCTAAGTCTTTCTGCTTTTGATTTGGCTGGCTATAAAGGTATAAGTTGGGGTCTCTTACAATATGGGTGTATACACTAGAGACACGAATAAAGTTATGGATATCAAGGTGCCAACTTAAACGTAAATCGCTCAAGTTAGCGGTAAATAATCTGCCATCTTCGACATCCATAGTGCGGTATAAGTGCGATACATCAAGCTTTATTGCGTCAGTGACATTCCATTGCAAACCGGGGTTTAGCACAAACTTAGTGCCGAGTTGATCATTAGTGAAATCGATGTCATCGCCATAATCAACGTCTAACTCTAAAAATAGCGTTCGGCTCGGTTTGAAGTTAACGTAAAACCAACCAGAATTTTCAGTAAACATTTGACTGTTACCTTCAATGTTTAGGCTCGCGCTATTTTGGCGCTGGCCTACACGTTGACGATTAACGAGCCCAAAGGCAGTGTAACTTTGCCATAGGCCTTCAAATTCAAGTTGGATTTCGGCTTCTTGTTCCAGCTTTTCGGCTGCTTGATTGTAACTGGTGTCCCAATTACTACTTAAATTTACCTTATTAACCCCGCTATTTATGGGGTACCAAGTGTAACTCCCACCGATAAGAAACTTATTAAAATCCACTTTTTCAATAAAGCCTAAATCAGCTCTAAAATCTTTACCTACTGATTGATAATAGGTTTGAAAGTCCCAATTACGGTTGGCATGGGTATACTTGGCAAAATACATACTGCCGCTTATAGCGTCAGTGCTATTAGTACGTAATACCCGCTCGTTAACACCACATTCGTTAAGATCGCAAGCATCATCTGGTAAACAGTCACTATTGCTACAAAGTGTTTGCGCTAGACCTAATGGGTATTGGGTATCTGAAAAGACATATTGCCCAGTAAAGGTATCTTGCTGATTCGGTTGGTACTTTACATCAAGGCTGGTGACATAATTATGGTAGTCATCACTGGTTTTAGCGGTAGCTAACGCGCCGATAGACAGCTTTTTGTTAAAATCATATCGATAACGGCCAGCAAAGTTTTGGCTTTTTTGCTCAACAGTGGCGAGATCAGAACTTAAGTTACCAGGGACTAAAAAGCGGGTGTTAATGTCATTGGCTAATAATGTCGCAAAAGTGTGGTTACCCACTTTACTTGTCAGTTTTAGACCATAGTCCGGCGAGCCAATATTACGGGTATGTAGTAAGTCTAATTGAGTATCAAAGTAGTCTTTATTGTCGAGAAAAAAAGCACGTTTTTCGGGATAATACAGAGCAAAAGTATTATTAATTTCAAGTTGTCCTGCGTCAGCTTCAACCTGTGAAAAATCTGGGTTAATTGTTGCACTCAGTAATGTGTTTGGGGTCACGCCCCAGCGTAAATCTAGGCTAGGTTCAATATTGTTGTCACCTTGCCACTGCCCATCAACGGTGTGTGGACGCTGGCTATTGCGATTGACCACGAATGAAGGGGTTATTTGCACGTCACTATGTTGTTCTAGATCTGATATTCCGGTCAACACACCTAATTGGCATAACTGGCAACTATCGTTTCTGTCTATTCTATGGGTAGATAATCGGTGTTCTTCATTTCTGGGGTAAAAACGCAGTAGCTCGACGCCCCATTTTTGTTCGGCAATATTGGCAAAATTGAGCACTCTAAAAGGGAGTTTAATTTCGACTTGGTAACCACTGTCTGTCCGCGTACCTGCGCTATACCAAATACCGTCCCAAGCATCACTTTCATCACCGGTGAGTTCATTTTCGATAGAGTCTAGTTGCACGCCGTAAGCGTTAACAAAAAATTGGTAAGCTAAGCGGGCATCATTAAAAGTGTCGAGCTTTATGCCGACTAAGTCATCGCCCCAAATGTTGTCTCGGTCACTGAGATTCGCGCGGATTTGGGTAGGGTTTGGATCTGTAGCAATAAAAGCGAGGTATAAACTCGAATCGCTGGCAAACAGCTTCACCTCGGTCGTTACCGGAGCTGCGGTGTTTTCACCAGGGCTTGTCTCTATTGTAAGTTGAGTTGAAATGGCTTGTTGCCATACGGGTTCACTAAGTTCGCCATCAACGGTTATATCGGCATTAATTGACGGAATATCAATATTAAATTGCTGCTCTTGCCCGGCATGAACGCAGAACGTTAGCGCGAATAAAATACTGGATATTGATTGAGCAAACAAAGTCGTTTTCTTCATTAATTATCATTATCTGAGATTGCTGCTGGAGTTGCTCAATTGTATGGGTAATGTGAATGGTTATGCAGGTGTTCTGTTGTAACTGAATGTATATATTCAATATAAATACTTTAGACTGGGTTTAGGAATAAACTCAGTCTAAAGCGTAAAAGAGAAAGTATTGATTACTCTGGTGCGACAGCACTGTTTTTATAGGCGTCCCGATATTTGTCTACCCACATTGAGGTGGCGCCGCAAATCGCCACGGGCATCACTACAAAGTTAACAACAGGGATCATTGAAAATAACGTAACCGCTGCGCCAAAACTAAAGCTACTGCCTTTGGTTTGGTTAAGGGCAAACTTCATGTCTTTAAAAGGCACTTTATGGTTATCAAACGGATAGTCACAGTATTGTATCGCCATCATCCATGCACTAAATAAAAACCATAAAACAGGCGCAATAGTTTGGCCGACAAAAGGTACTAAAAACAGTAACAAAAAGATAATCGCTCTAGGTAAATAGTACTTTAGCTTTGTCCATTCACGACTAAAAATACGAGGCAAATCTTTTATTAAATCAATACTGCCGCCAGTGTTAAGAGGTTTGTTGGTCAGAACTTGTTCGACTTTTTCAGCCAATAAGCCATTAAAAGGTGCTGCTAACCAATTCATCACAGAGCTAAATATAAACGATAACACGACTAATAGCGCGAGTATGGCAAGTGGCCATAGAATAAAGTTAAGCCAACTTAAAAATTCAGGTAGTTGAGCCGACAACCAATCAAAGACTTGTTCAAGTTGGCCGACTGCAAAATAAATTAACCCAGCAAACAGGACTAAGTTAATCATCAGAGGTATAAACACAAAACGTCTTAAGCCCGGCCTTTTGATTAAACTAAAGCCTTCTAAAAAGTAATTAACACCACTTTTATTTATTACTTGGTTGGTTTTATTCATAGATTTTCTATATCGGTAAAATACGCATTGTAATGATTGTGAGCCAGCCAGTTTTTTATCTCAAGTAAAAAGCGCCGAATAACAAATAAAAACGTTACAAAATAGAGGCGTTTTTGGTAAAGTTACCCCTCGTATATCCCATCAAATATAGTCGCTAATTAAATAGCGTGGAAGTGACCAAAACGGCATCATGAGACTTAAACAGATAAAACTTGCCGGATTCAAGTCATTCGTCGATCCAACCAAAATTCCCTTACCAAGTCCATTGACAGCCATTGTTGGCCCTAATGGCTGTGGTAAATCAAATGTCATTGACGCAGTGCGTTGGGTGTTGGGCGAAAGCTCAGCTAAACATCTGCGTGGCGACTCGATGACCGACGTTATTTTTAATGGTTCTACAGCCAGAAGACCCGTGTCGGTTGCTAGCGTAGAACTCATATTTGATAATCAAGATAATAGAATCGTCGGTCCTTATGCGAGTTATCAAGAGATTGCCGTTAAAAGGCAAGTCAGCCGAGAGGGTGATTCGAATTATTTTCTTAATAACCAAAAATGTCGCCGTAAAGATATTACCGATCTCTTTATGGGGACTGGGCTTGGGCCGCGTAGTTACGCCATTATTGAACAAGGCACAATTTCTCGCCTGATAGAATCTAAACCTCAAGAGCTCAGAGTTTTTATTGAAGAAGCCGCTGGGATCTCACGCTATAAAGAGCGCCGACGCGAAACGGAAAACCGTATCCGCCACACGCGGGAAAATTTATCGCGCTTGGGCGATATTCGTTCTGAATTAGCAAAACAGCTCGAAAGGTTAGCAGAACAAGCTGAAACCGCTAAGCAATATAGAGGGCTAAAGCACTCTGAGCGCGAATGTGAAGCCGAGTTAGTGGTGTCGCGTTACCATGAGCTAAACAAGCAAACTGCCGTGCTAAACCTTCAAATCGGTAAATTAGAGGTGCAGCAAGCCAGCTTACTGGCAGAGCAACAAAAGCTTGAACTTGGGTTGACAGAGTTAACCCTACAATTGAGCGAACTTGATAGCCAAGAGCACGCTAAGGTTGAAGCCTTTTATCTGTCTAAAACCCATATTGCAAAGTTGGAGCAATCGCTCAAACATCGTGAGCAACAAGATGAGAGCTTAAACTTGCGCCTGCAACAGCTCACAAAAAAGCGTGCAGAACAACAAGCTCAATTGGATAACGACAGTCAAACATATGCTACTTTGCAGGCGCAGCAGCAACAATCATTGCCAGAGTTAGACCGCTTACAACATCAAGTGAGCGATGAGCTCTCACAGCTTGAAAAAGCTAATTTACGCTTCAGTGAGCTGTCAGAACAATTACAAACATTGAGTGCACAAACTGCAAAATGCCACTTAGCAGTTGAGATGAATAAGAGTAAGCGCGAAAACAGCGCGAGTGAGCAGCGTAATAAACAGTTGTTGGTTGGTAAATTAACCGACAAAAGTGAACAACTTGCACAGCAGCTAACCGAACTTAAAAGTCATTCATACACGGCGCAGTGTGAGAGTTTAATTAGCGATATCGCTAATGAACAAGAAATTTATGATGAGCTGACCGCAACCATTGAGGCTCAACAAAGCCAACAAAATACGCTTAAAGCTGATATCGAAACGCTGAAAGTTAAACTGGCAGATGAAAAGGGCCGTTTATCGGTTGTGTCGCAACTACTGCCAGAAGAGACTGATCCAACCCTAACACCGTTATGGCAAGTTATCGATGTGACGCCCGGCTGGGAAAGTGCCGTTGACCTGCTGTTATCTAATATTCTTAATACTGCAGTTCTCCGTGATGACGCTACTCACCGTGACGTTGGCTTTATGCCACATGCCACGGCTGATGGGATTATCAAAACACCGGTTAATTTACAGCCTTGGTTGAGTCAGGTTCAGTGGCTCGCAACCAAAGAGCAAGCCTTGCAGCAGCGGGGTGAGATCAATGCTAACCAAATGTTTGCCACCGCCGACGGTTACTTGGTTGGTGTTGACTTTATTATTGAAAAAACGACTGAGTCGGGTTCATTAGTTGAACTTAACAACGAATATATCGCGCTGAATGAAGCGGTTAGTCAGTCAGAAATAAAACTGAGCACGTTAACCCAAGCATTGCTGGAGCAGTCACACACATTAGCTCCCTTGCAATCGGGATTGCAGCTTAAGGCGCAACAAATCCAAGCGCAAAAAGTCGCGTTAGCGGGGTTACAATCACAAGCAGCAGCAGTTGAGCATCGCGTCGCCGACGCGCAGAAACAGTACGAGCAGCTGCAAGTTGAACTCACAGATACCAAAACTGAACTTGCCAAGCTATCGGTTCAAGTTAGTACTTTAGAAGAGCAAACCAGCGTATTACAGCAGGCGTTCGAGCAAGTATCACTGCAAAAGCAAACTGTAGAAACCGAAAAGAAAGCGGCCTTTAATTTATTAAATAATATTAAAGACATGCTCAACTCTTCTGAGCTAGCGCTAAAGAACAGGCACAGCCAAGAACAAGGTGTTAAAACACAAATAGCATTAATTGAGCAAAAAGTTAATCACCATAAACAGGGACTAGCAGAGCTGCTGCAAGCTCAGGCTCAAATAGTTGACCAGCTTAGCGATCAAGAAAACAACCATGCCGATACCAATATTCAACCGTTAAAGACGCAATTAGCTCAAGCACTAAATGCTCAGCAAATACAGCAACAAGCATTGAGTGAGATAAGGCAGCAACAAGCTGGAGTACAAGAACTGTGCGATAGCGCAGGAACGAATAAAAAACAACAGCTTGCAAAGCTAGAAGACTTGACTCAAACCATGAGCACGTTAAAGTTACGTCGTGAAGGTTTGAAAGGGCAGATAGATAGCCAATTCAGTTTAATCTCTGAGCAGGGTATTGATATTGAGCAGGTTTTATCAAAACTGGATGACAGCCGTAATACATTATGGCGCCAAAAAGAGTTAGAACGTTTACGGCTTGAAATTGAAAAGTTAGGTGCAATCAACCTTGCAGCCATTGCTGAGTTTGAACAGCAAAATGAACGGAAAAGTTATTTAGACAGTCAGGATGCAGACTTAAACTCAGCCTTGAACAGCTTAGAAGAAGCTATTCGTAAAATTGACACTGAGACCAAGAGTCGATTTAAAGATACTTTTGACAAAGTGAATCGAGATTTAGGCATTTTGTTTCCGAAGGTCTTTGGTGGCGGCAGTGCATACTTGGCTTTGACAGATGATGATCTGTTGGAAACGGGCGTGACGATAATGGCGCGGCCACCGGGCAAGAAAAATAGCACGATTCATCTGCTTTCTGGTGGAGAAAAAGCGTTAACGGCTTTATCATTGGTTTTTGCTATATTCATGCTCAATCCAGCCCCTTTTTGTATGTTGGATGAAGTAGATGCTCCGCTGGATGACGCTAACGTAGAACGTTTTTGTCGTTTAGTAAAAGAGATGTCACAAACCGTACAATTTATATATATTAGTCATAACAAGATCACCATGGAATTGGCCGATCAACTTATCGGTGTGACTATGCATGAGCCCGGCGTTTCGCGCATTGTGGCGGTAAACATTGATGAAGCGGTAGCGTTAGCTGACGCAGAATAAACAATAAGAGATACAGGGTAACCAATGGAAAATTTGCAAGTGGTGTTGCTTCTTTTAGGTGCGATAGCAATCATAGCGGTATTAGTGCATGGTTTTTGGTCAATAAGGAAACAACAACCAAAAACCTTAAAGCAAAGCTCTATGGCTGATATCAGCAGTGACCGTCGAGATGCTGATGGTTTCGACAATCATGGTATTGGTGCTGTTAGGGTGATAAAGGCTAATGTTGAGACCCCTGCTGACGAAACAATCAATGATTCAGTTGCAAGTCATAGCGACAATACAGCCCATAAAGCTGCCATGCCCCCCCAGAGGATGATGCATTTAGTTTAAGTGAAGCGCCGGTGAAAAAAGCACCACGACCAGTTCATGCCCCTCGTGTTGAACCTTCATTAACCGCGACCGAACATGAGCCACCAGTGCAATCGTCTTTATTTGCTGCTGAAGAAACGCCTTTAACTGCAGAGCCCGCGCCTGCAACGGCTGTCGAGCCAGAGCCTGTAGTTGAGCAAGAGCCTCCTTTGGCGGAGCCGCAAGATGTATTAGTATTACATGTTGTTGCCCAAGAGGGTGAAACATTAAATGGTGCAGAATTATTACCTTGCTTACTGACATTGAATTTCAAATTTGGCGATATGAGCATATTTCATCGCCATGAAGACAATGCAGGTAAAGGGAAAGTGCTGTTCTCTATGGCCAATATGGTCAAGCCAGGTGTGTTTGACCCTGACAGTATGGAGCAGTTTTCAACACAAGGCGTGGTGCTGTTTATGACATTACCGTGCCATGGTGATGCACTGCGTAATTTTTCTATTATGCTTAATTCCGCAATACAAATCGCCGATGACTTAAATGGCATCGTGCTCGATGGTGGCCGTGATGAATGGCTTGAAAGCACGAAGCAAAACTATATTCAACGGATTAAAGCGCAAGTTTAGTTTAGGCAAGCTTAATCGCTAACCGGTTTTTTAAGAGGTCGCTTCGGCGGCCTTTGTTATTATTTGGACTACATGTATGCACGCTATTGAACTCGAAATCGCAGAGCTAACCGATCAATTAAATCAGCATAATTATCATTATTATGTTGATGATAATCCTACTATTCCTGATGCAGAATATGACCGATTACTTAAACGTCTAATTGAGCTTGAAACTGAGCACCCAGCGTTGTTGAAGGCAGATTCTCCAACCCAGCGCGTTGGCGGTGAGGCATTAGCAAAGTTTGAGCAAATAACTCACTTAAAGCCGATGTTAAGTCTTGATAACGTGTTCGACGAGTCAGAGTTCAGTGCCTTTCATTCTCGCATCACCGATAGGGTTGGTACAGAGCTAACTTATTGCTGTGAGCCAAAACTTGATGGTTTAGCGGTGAGTATTTTATACCGTGATGGCATTTTTGAACGCGCCGCAACTCGTGGCGATGGGCAAACGGGTGAAAACATCACTGAGAATGTGCGTACGATTAAGTCGATTCCGTTAAAGCTTCGGGGAGACAATTTCCCACCTTTAGTTGAAGTGCGTGGAGAAGTCATTATGCCGCATAAGGCATTTGATGCACTCAACAAACGAGCTCAGGCAAAAGGCGAAAAATTATTTGTTAACCCACGTAATGCTGCTGCGGGTAGTTTGCGCCAACTTGATAGCAAAATAACAGCCAGTCGCGCATTAGGCTTTTATGCTTATGCATTAGGCGTCGTCGAACCCGAAACGTGGGAACTCGCTGACAGCCATTACGGCCAGCTAGCGCAATTACGTTCTTGGGGCGTCCCCGTTAGCCAAGAGGTAAAAGAGTGCGCTGGTGTCGCTCAAGTGATGGAGTATTATAATGATATTCAGCAGCGCCGCAGTGCTCTAGAGTTTGAAATTGATGGCGTTGTGATAAAGGTTAACCGTATTGCGCAGCAGTTAAATCTTGGATTTGTGGCTAAAGCACCACGCTGGGCTACCGCCTTTAAATTTCCGGCTCAAGAAGAGATGACCTTGTTAGAGGGCGTTGACTTTCAAGTCGGGCGCACCGGTGCTGTTACGCCAGTTGCACGTTTAAAGCCAGTTTTTGTGGGCGGGGTGACAGTATCGAATGCGACTTTGCATAATGCTGATGAAATTGCACGGCTTGGCGTTAAAGTCGGTGACAGCATTATTATTCGCCGTGCTGGCGATGTTATTCCGCAAATTGTAGCCGTTGTCGCTGATAAGCGCCCTGACAATGCCGCTGACATAGTTTTTCCGACACAATGCCCTGTGTGCGACAGTTTAGTCGAGCGTATTGAAGGTGAAGCCGTTGCTCGCTGTACAGGTGGACTATTTTGTGAAGCCCAGCGTAAAGAAGCAATAAAGCATTTTGCTTCAAGAAAAGCGCTTGATATAGACGGTATGGGCGACAAAGTCGTTGAGCAGCTCATTGATAAAGAGTTAGTACAAAGCCCTGCCGATCTATTTAAATTGACCGCTTCAGCTATGACCATGTTGGAACGTATGGGGATGAAGTCGGCGACAAAATTGGTTGCGGCAATTGAAGTGGCTAAGCAAACCACGTTTTCACGTTTTTTGTACGCGTTAGGGATCCGTGAAGTGGGCGAGGCCACGGCTGCCAACTTGGCGGCATACTTCAAAACGTTGCCAGCACTTAAAGCGGCGAATGCAGAAGCGTTTATTAAAGTTGATGACGTTGGAACCATTGTTGCTGCACATTTAGAGCACTTTTTTGCTCAACCGCACAACATTGAAGTAATTGATAAACTGATTGAAGCTGGTGTGAGTTGGCCTGTTATTGAAGAGGTGGCTGAAGAAAATTTATCACTCAAAGGCCAAACATGGGTGTTAACCGGAACGTTAACCGAGCTTAACCGCAATGACGCTAAAGCGCAGTTACAAGCATTAGGTGCCAAGGTTGCAGGTAGTGTGTCGAAAAATACCGACTGTTTAGTGGCTGGCGCAGCCGCAGGCTCTAAATTAACTAAAGCCCAAGATTTAGGGATAAAAGTGATTGATGAAGCTGAGCTGATTGCTATTTTGTCGTAAATGCTCATGTGTAAAATAAGCGCCTTTTGGCGCTTTTTTTTATTGCTAAAGTGAGCCGCAATCATGCAGGAATATTATGTTGTTGAGATATGCTTCATCTTTTAGGGTGGCGCCTGGCGAGTAATTGTACTGCACAGAAGTAGTACCAGTCATAGTTACATTAAAAGCGGACAGCGCAGTTTAACCACAATGGTTAATCGGTATCTTAAGCAATACATCGTTATTGTTGGCAGTTTATCATTGAAAAGAAAACGTTTATCACCATATCTTCTGTATTGTGACAAGTATTAATTAGACGATCTAATTACAGCAAAGGAAACGCATTGAATTTCAGCAACATTACCTGGTTAGATGACAATGGGCATATGAAGCCACCATTGATGCTGTATTTGATCTTGGTGTTTATTGCACGTGGCTGGTGCGTATTAGTGGCCTCATTAACGCAGGCGAGTGATAGAGCTGGTTTGGTTGCTTTGGTATACCCTCAAAAGGCCGACTTTTTAATGGCCTTAATGGCAGGTTTTGGTGCTTTAGTTGTATATGCGATGATAATTGCTGAAAGAAAGCGATCTCCAGTGTGGGTGCAACCCATGTTTCGTTATGCCAGATGGTTATTACTGGCGTTACTGTGCATTGATGCTGGCCTGCTAATTCAGCGTGTTGTGCATTCGCACTATGTCTATAGTTGGACTGTTGGTCTTGATGCTCTCATCCTTTTTTGGAGTTCGTTATATTGGTTTAAATCTAAGCGACTGACTCATTACTTTGCTGATTGGCAATCACATGACCCCGCTAATTGAGCTACGAGCATCATGTTTTTGACTATTTGATTAACCTTAGGCCTGTTTGGGGGGCCCACAACTACCACACCTGCGTTATCCCTTTTCAACAAGCTACTGACGAACGTGTGCATTAAGCCGTAAACAGGAGAATTACCAACGTAGGCGCAGTGTTATTGGATATTTGCGCTGTATTTTCAACTAAAACCGTAAAAAGCTGATTTATAACCTGTTATTGAGGTAATAAAAATATTATGATCATACTGTAATCAATTTGTAACCCAAGTGCTTTAGCTATATTCTTGCTTCAAATTCACTTGAACTGACCTCAGCCACATGAAAGCGGCTTTTTTATTACAACAGTGCATTTTGCTGGAGCATTCTGTCATGTCAAAGGGCGTTAAAATACCTGTGTCGCAACTGATGGTTGGCATAACAATCAAATTGCCATTGTCATGGACTCAGCATCCCTTTCTGTTTAATCAATTTGAAATTGAAACGACTGCACAAATAGAAATAGTTAAGAGTTTAAATCTGACTTATGTGTACTTAATTGCTGGTAGAGAATTAATTAATGCTACTCAAAATGTGCCTATTGTTGCTGTCGTTGAAAAAACGCCTGAAGAGCATGCCGAAGAGCAGTTGGCTTCACTGCGAAAATCATTAAGAATTAGCCAAAACCGTTTTCAAAAATGCGCTTTTGAATGTCGAACCGCTTTTTCGAAAGTGAGTGCCGAACCCGAAAGAGCCTTTCGTTCTACGGCGGGTTTAGTTGAAGTTTTGATGGACCATATCAAAGAAACTCCCACACCCAATTTAGCATTAGTCTCCAGCGTTGACGAAGCGGGGATTAACGAACACTGCGTTTCAGTCGCGGTATTATCGATGATGTTAGGTTCGGTGGTAAAATGTTCTGATGACGAGTTACGCGATATTGCGATGGGGGCATTACTGCATGACGTCGGTAAGCAAAAAGTGCCCGATGCTATTCGGCGCAAAAAAACTAATTTGTCTGAACACGAAATAAACTTTTTAAAAATGCACCCAAAGTTTGGTTATGACTTAATGACCAAACAAGATATATTTCCAGAAACTGTATTAGATATTGTGTTACATCACCATGAAGCCGCCGATGGAAGTGGTCACCCTGACGGTCTAAAAGGCGATGCCATTGCGCTTACCACTCAAATTGTGGCGTTGGTAGATGATTTTGAATCCATACTTAGAGTGAAAGGCCGTTCACCACAAGTAGCGCTAGGCTATTTATTTAAAAATAGAACAGCAAAACACTCGCCAGCTTTGATCTCTGCATTCGTCAAAGCACTTGGTATATACCCACCAGGCACACTCGTGCAGTTAACAAATGGTCAAGTTGCTAAAGTGCTTGTCACAACTTCTGTTGTTAAGCAGCCACATGTGTTTGCTTGTGACATAAATGGCGACAATAGTGCGTTTAGATTCTTGATAGAAGAAGATATAGCGATTGAGAAAGTGATTAAAGCTGATGAGCTTAGCCATGCGGCAGAAAAAGCGCTGGATCCAATGAAAGCTATCAGTTTTTATTTCAGCTCGCTTTGATTCGAATGGAGGATAACAATGGTAAAATCGGTTTGTGTTGTCGGTTGCGGTTGGTTTGGGCTCTCGTTAGCAAAAACACTGGTTAACCAAGGGCTAGCCGTTAATGGCACCCGTCGCAGCCAGATAGATGCTAATGCACTCAGTCAGTTAGGAATTAAGGGGACAGCAGTTGATTTATCACTGACAGAGGAGTTAAATCGTAATCAAGTCGAAATTCAAACGGCGCTCAATACCGATTGCCTTGTGGTGTGTATTCCGCCAGGGTTTAGAAAAGATGCTGACGGTTATTTAACGAAGTTAGCAAGGTTAGTTGAGCTTATTAAAGATATAGCCTACCAAAAAGTAATTTTTATCAGCACGACAGGAGTTTATCCGCCGGTAGATAGGTTAATGACGGAGTGCGATGCCACTGCGTATTCTGATAAGAGTAATAAATTGCTTAAGGCTGAAGCGATGTTTGCCAAGATGAGCAATAGTTGCGTCGTGCGTTTTGCTGGTTTAGTTGGGCCGAAACGACACCCAGGTCGATTCTTGGCAGGAAAAATTGATTTAGCCCAGCCTAATGCGCCAGTTAATGTTGTTCACCTTAACGATTGTATTGCTGCAGTGTCTAAGCTGATGTTTGAAGCGAGCACATATGGAATTTATAATGTTTGTGCACCGTTGCACCCTACACGTAGAGCATTCTATCAACAAGCCAGTGATGATTTAGGCTTAACAGCCCCATTATTTATAGATGATGCCATTGGTGGTAAATTAATTAGCAGTGAGCGATTGATTAAAGAGTTTAATTTTGAGTTTCAATTCAGTAATCCAACGGATATGCTGTCAGCTTGTTAAATATTGAGGAAAAATATGCATCAGTTTAAAGTATTTGTGGCCGGTGTTTTTGTACTATGCACGTTTTTACTGCCATTAAAAAGTGTCCATGCACAGCAATATATCGCTGGTGTGGATTACGTTAAAATTGCAGGGATCCCTGAAGGCAATAAACCTATTTTAAGAGAGTTTTTTTCATATAATTGCGGACATTGTTATCGACAAGATGCTTTTTTTGAAAAAACAACGCACCTGCTTGGAAAAGATGTTCAATTTGAAAGAACCCCTATAGGCGGTGGCCGCGCAAGCTGGGTATTAAGTCAGCAGGCTTATTATTTAGCGCAAAAGTTTAATGTGACTAAACAGGTTCATAATACGATATTTAAGCGTATTCATGAGCAGAACAGTGCTTTTACTCGCCCAGAACAACTAAAAGCTTTTTTTGTTAGCCAAGGTATCGAAGCGGCAGAGGTTGATAAGGCGATGGCGTCGGCTGATGCCAAACTTGCGTTAATGAACTACGACACTCAAGCGCAGTTATCAGGGATCCGCGGTGTGCCCTCTTTAGTCGTTAATGGACAATACTTGATTAAGGCAATGCCTCATTCAGCTCAAGCGTTAGCGGAACTCATCACCTATTTGAGTCAACTTAACGACTAACATCAACAATGTTGATACACCAATTACAGCCCACTTTATGTGGGCTTTTTTGTACCTGTAGTTTACCTATGTCTAATACCTTGGTCTAAATTAGGGTTGGTGTGTAAATGTAGATTAATACGTAAATCTTAATTAAGTTGTTGTAATTTATGGCTTTAAAACTGTGGCGTGAGTTTGTGGCCAGCCTAATTAGACTAAGGTCTTGATTGTTGTTCAGAACACGCTTGTTAAGTTAGCTCCTGATTAAATAAAAAATTAGCACATGGGAGTCACTATGAGTTTAGAAAAAAACGAAAATCAAGATGCGGCGGATGGCTATTGGCGTGAAAACTTACGCCTCGTACTTGGACTGTTAGTTATATGGGCTGCTGTCTCATTCGGGTGCGGTATTTTACTGGTCGATGTACTCAATGAAGTTCATTTTATGGGGTTCAAATTGGGTTTTTGGTTTGCACAGCAAGGTGCTATGTACGTGTTTATAGCCCTTATTTTTGTCTATGTTGCAAAAGCAAATGCGCTAGACAAGAAATACGGTGTAGAAGAAGACTAAATTTCCGATAACAAAAAGGAGTCATAGAATGGACGTACAAACACTTACTTATTTGATTGTAGGGTTTACTTTTGCCCTATATATCGGGATTGCGATCTGGTCTCGCGCGGGTTCTACGAATGAATTTTATGTTGCCGGTGGCGGTGTGCCTCCAGTAATGAATGGTATGGCCACTGCTGCAGACTGGATGTCGGCAGCTTCGTTTATTTCACTAGCGGGTATCGTTTCATTTACCGGTTACGACGGTTCGGTATATTTGATGGGTTGGACCGGTGGCTATGTGCTACTTGCTTTGTGTATGGCTCCATACCTACGAAAATTCGGTAAATTTACCGTGCCAGACTTTATTGGTGATCGTTACTACTCGCAAACTGCTCGTACCGTGGCTGTGATCTGTGCCATCTTCATTTGCTTTACCTACATTGCAGGTCAAATGCGTGGCGTTGGGGTAGTATTTTCTAGGTTCTTGGAAGTTGAAGTTGAAACTGGCGTATATATCGGCATGGCCGTTGTATTCTTTTACGCTGTATTAGGTGGTATGAAGGGGATCACCTATACCCAAGTTGCTCAATACTGTGTGCTTATTTTTGCATTCATGGTTCCAGCTATTTTCATTTCATTGATGATGACAGGACATATACTACCTCAACTTGGTTTCGGGGCTGAATTGATTGATGCTGCTGGCAATGGTACGGGGGTTTATCTGCTTGATAAACTCGATGGATTATCCGCTGAGCTTGGTTTTTCACAATATACCGAAGGTTCTAAGAGCATGATTGATGTGTTCTTTATTACCGGTGCGTTAATGTTTGGTACTGCAGGTTTACCACATGTCATTGTGCGGTTCTTTACTGTTCCTAAAGTAAAAGATGCTCGAGTTTCTGCGGGTTGGGCACTGGTGTTTATTGGTATTATGTACACAACATTGCCTGCGTTATCAGCTTTCTCTCGTGTCAATATGATTGAAACCATCAATGGGCCGGACTCAACAGGTGTTACTTATGAAGCGGCGCCAGACTGGATTAAAAACTGGGAAAAAACTGGCCTTATTGAATGGGATGACAAGAACAATGACGGTAAGATCTATTACGCTAAAGGTGCTGAAAGCGAAATGAAGATTGACCGTGACATCATGGTCTTAGCTACGCCCGAAATTGCTAACCTTCCTGCGTGGGTTATTGCACTTGTCGCCGCAGGTGGCCTTGCTGCAGCCTTATCGACGTCAGCAGGTTTATTGTTGGTTATTTCAACGTCGGTCTCCCATGACTTACTTAAGAAAAACTTCATGCCTGATATCTCTGACAAAAAAGAGTTAATGTATGCGCGAATTGCTGCTGCTTTAGGTGTTGTAATGGCAGGGTACTTTGGTATTAATCCGCCAGGTTTTGTTGCAGCGGTTGTTGCCATCGCCTTTGGGTTGGCTGCTTCATCGTTATTCCCAGCTATTGTCATGGGTATATTCTCTAGAACAGTTAACAAAGAAGGTGCCATTGCGGGCATGGTTATCGGTTTACTATTTAGTGCCTCTTACATTGCTTACTTTAAGTTCATTAATCCAGCTGCCAATAATAGCGACAACTGGTTCTTAGGTATTTCACCTGAGGGGATTGGTATGCTAGGTATGATGATTAACTTTGCTGTTGCCTTTGCTGTTAGTAAAGTCACTGCAGCAGTACCAAAGGAGGTTGTTGATATGATTGAGTCTATTCGTATTCCTAAAGGAGCTGGTGAGGCACAAAATCACTAAATTTGAATACTAAAAAGTATAAAAGAGCGCATTAGGCGCTCTTTTTTTTGGAGCTATAAAACTGAACTGGCCTTTAGTCGAATAGGTTTTTGATCAAGGCTAGCGCTATAGTAGTTAAAGGCTAAGTGATAGAGGGATAACAATGGATGCTAGTGAGTTACAGCCGATTATGCTATTTCTACAACAATGCGTGCCTTTTATGTCGCTGGATAAAGCTGCTTTGTCGCAATGTTGTCGCTCATTAACCGTAGGTTATTACAGTAAAGCATCAGGCTTTGTGCCATTAGAGCCTGAAGAACCACAGCTTTATATTGTAAGAAGCGGAGCCTTTGAAGTTAGAGATACTAACGGCGAGTTACTTGACAGGCTTGCTGAAGGTGACTGTTTTGGTTTTCCATCGTTATTATCCGGCGAGCAGGCTAGTAATCGAGTTGCTATTTTAGAAGATGGGTTGGTTTACCATTTACCGGCAGACATTTTTAACCAGCTTCGTAATCACTGTCGAGAGTTTGACCGATTCTTTAATAAAGCTTTTGCTAAAAGGTTACGGCTGCAAGGTCGATTTAAAGCTAAAGATTTAACCACCACGAGCCGTATTACCACATTAATGTCTACCACCCCGCTGACTATTGATCCAAGAGCGACGGTTGCAGATGCTGCCCGGTTGATGCGTAATTCAAGAGTTTCATCAATTTTGGTAATTGATAACAATAAGCTTGTGGGCATATTAACCGACAAAGATTTTCGTGACCGAGTACTTGCCGAAAATTTTGACGGCAGCTTATTAGTTAATCAAGCAATGACTGCGGTTCCTATCTCGATTGAATCAACGGCTTTAGTTTTTGAAGCCATGCTTATGATGAGTGAACACAATGTTCATCATCTCCCCGTGGTAGATAACGGGTTAACAAAAGGGGTGATAACCAGTACCGATATTTTAAGAGGGCAGAGCTCTCAACCGCTATTACTGATCGGAGCAATAGAGCGCCAAAAAGATCTCACCAGCTTATTGCAAGTGAGCAAACAAATCCCACTATTATTGCAAAATCTTATCAGTGCAGATGCGCGAGCAGAAGAGATAGGCCGAGTGCTAACGTCGGTTACAGATGCATTAACTCGGCGACTTATCGTGCTTAATCAGCAAATTTTAGGCCAAGCTCCTATGGCATTTTGTTGGTTAGCTTTTGGTTCGCAGGGGCGTCAGGATCAAGTGGCCTGTTCCGATCAAGACAATGGTTTGTTATTAGCACATGAACCTGATGCCGTTGCTGCAGGGTATTTTGATGCACTGGCTAAGGCCGTTTGTTCAGGCCTAGATCAATGTGGCTATATTTACTGCCCAGGTGGCATTATGGCGCAAAACCCTAAATGGCGAATGTCACTTAAGCAATGGCAAAGTGTATTTGATCAATGGGTTAATGCACCAGAACCCAAAGCCCTAATGCATAGCAGTATATTTTTTGATATGCGGTCAGTTTATGGGCCAAAATCTCTGTTTGATGCGCTACAAGGTGAGGTCGTAAACAACACTAAAAATAACGATATTTTTCTTGCTGGGCTTACCGGGAATTCTTTGACCCGTACTCCTCCATTGGGATTTTTTAGAAAATTTGTTTTGGAGCGAGACGGTTCAGAAGTAAAAGGGATTGATTTAAAACATAAAGGCAGTGCGCTAATTAACGATATCGCACGAGTATATGCATTGTCAGCAGGCATTAAAGAGGTTAATACCGCTAAGCGGATCAGAGCGTTAATGGAACATAATATCATTAACCGTAAAGATGCGTTGAACTTAGCTGACGCCCATGAATTTATTGCTCATATGCGCTTATCCAATCAAGGTTACCAATATACCCACGCCAAGCCAATCACCAACTATTTAATGCCCAAAGACTTGTCTTCTCTTGTGCGGCACCAATTAAGAGATGCATTTAAAGTGGTACATGATGCGCAATCGGGGTTAAAGCTAAAAATGATGCGGAGTTATTAACTGTAGTGAAAAGATGGTACCTAAAAAGCAAACTTCGCTGGTGTACTTTAAGAGCAACTCACCATACGATTACTGATTATTATCAATGTATGGCAGACATTTTTTCAAAACCGTTGTCTGAAACTCGCTTAATGGCAGTTGACCTTGAAATGACCGGCCTTAATTCACAGTTTGACCAAATTTTAAGTATCGGTATTGTACCTATTTACAATGGCTTACTTCAACTCGCTAACGCTAAACAGATTTTAGTTAGTATTGACGGTAGTGTGGGTGACAGTGCCACAATTCATGGCATTGTCGATCGGCAGCTTGAAACTGCAGTTTCTGCAAAAACTGCGATGGAGTGGTTTTTAAAGCAAACTCAAGGTCATGTATTGGTCGCACATCATGCTCCATTAGATCTTAGTTTTTTGAAAGCTGAGATCCATCGTTGTTATGGTGAGCCAATCACTTTTATTGCTATCGATACCTTGTTACTAGAGAAAAGAAGATTATTGTTGCGGCATGAGTTAATTAAAGAGGGGTCTTTGAGGTTAGATGCTTGCCGTGCTCGATATGGCTTACCTGTTTATGCGGCGCATGATGCCACTGTCGATGCTTTAGCATGTGGCGAGTTATTGTTAGCGCAAATGGCAGCGATTGCAGGGCAAGGTCAATTAAGGTTAATTGACCTTGTCCAGTAAAATTATGACTTTAGTTAGTTTAATTGTCAGTGGGCATATGCAAAACTAGAAAAGCGACTCAATAAGGCATTGAAGAGGTGATGGCTGGAGTTTAATCATGTTACCGCTTAACTTTCAATAGTATTGATTATTTGCCCCCATTTGGTTAATGCGTTTTTTATATCGTTTTGTTGGTAGGGTTTGTTAATAATTTCGTCCATTCCACAACTATAACATTGCTCTGTCTCGACTGAAGTTGTGCTGGCGGTTAAAGCTATAATGGGCTTGGAGTAGCCTTGCTTTCTTAATCGACTCGTCGCTTCAAAGCCATCAACGATCGGCATTCTGCAATCCATAAAAATAATATCAACACTATTGTTAGCTAAATAGTCCAGTGCTTCTTGGCCGTTGTTCGCGATAATGGGGTTTATTTTAAATTTGACCAACATCATTTTAATCATCATCTGATTAACTTTGCTGTCTTCAACCACTAAAACATCGAGTGTTTCAATTGGGTAGTGTGCTTGTGGTGCTTCTACATCGGCAACTCTATCTTCTACAATCGTAAGTGGCAAAGTAACACTAAAGCAACTGCCTTGACCAAAAACTGATGTGAGTGATATTTCCCCTTTCATCTCATCGACTAATTGTTTACAAATCGCAAGCCCTAGACCGGTGCCTTCATGTGAACGGTTGCTGGTATTGTTAACTTGAGTGAAGGGATCAAACAGTGTGCTAATTTTATTCTCAGGGATCCCACAGCCGGTATCTTTCACATTAAAACAGAGGGATTGGTGCTGCCAAAAAATATCGACAGTAATTGCCCCTTTTTTGGTAAATTTAATCGAGTTACCGATAAGGTTGACCAAAATTTGTTTGATACGATCTGGGTCGCCCAGTAAGGTATTGGGGATTTTGTCATGATAATGATAGTTAAAGGTTAGGCCAAACTCTTCTGTTCGTTGTTTGAAGATCTCAAAAATCATCTGACACAGTTTTGAGGGAGAAAAACTCACTTCAACAATTTGCAGCATTCCTGCACTCATTTTACTCAAATCGAGTAAATCATTAATAATGACCCGTAATAACTCACCGGATTGATGCATTGTGTTGAGTAGTTGCTGTTGGTAAGTAGACAAAGGGGTATCGAGCATCAGCTCTGCTGAACCGAGTAAACCATTGAGCGGTGTGCGTAACTCATGGTTTATCATGGCAACAAAATCACGAGTGGACTGTTCAGAAGATTCAGCTCGTAATTTTTCTTTAATGGTATTTTCTAACAGTTCTTGCCGGCGTTGTGCAGCACTTATCATATCGCAGAAAAGCAACAATTGTTTTTCGATGGTATTTTGCCATGAAGTCGGTGATTCGATAACCAGAGTTAAACTACCTAGTATCGTGTCTTCGGATTTTATCAGCAGTTTGATTTGTTTGTGGTCATCAGACCAACACAGTGTTCTTTTGGCGGTGCTTAAGTGTTGTAATAAAAGTTTGTCACCGGCGTAAAATGAATCAAACTGATTTTCCTGAAGCGGTGATTTAAATTTAATGCGGCTAGCTTTGATATTTTCGATACTGGTAAAATCATTAATCAAACGCTGTAAAAGCATGTTTGAAATAGGTTTTTTTAACAATATTTGGTTGTAGTCGAGTAAAATTGATTCTAAATAGGTTTTAAATTGCAGGAGTAAAATACCCTGTTTAGATTCTTCTTTTATATCTACGAGCGAATCTTCAACCAGCTGTTTGGCGCTATACAGCTCTCTACTTTTTTCTTCCAGCAGCATTTCAGCTGCCTTTTTGGCTGCTTTCTCTCGGGCTATTTTTCGGGTCAGTAATTCAAGCTTTTTGGTTAAGGCTTGGATTTCATCATTTGCCATTGAGTTAATTATACCTTCCTTAGTTATACACGGGTAAGCGTAAACCTGACCTCAGATCTATCTTCGAGTAAAGGCGTCATTTTCACATCGATATTTTCACTAAAATGTTCTGCACAGCCTTTGATCAAGCCTAAACAGACATGCGCCATACAACGGGCGGATATATAGTCCATTACTAATTCACTTTGGGTGGCTGAGATAAAATTGAAAGTAGGGGGGTTTGCATTGGCATACAGCTTCTTTACTTCAACATGAATATACTCTTCGACACTGTTTATAAACTCAAAAGTAGAATTGGATTTTCCCTCAAGGCCTGGCATGCTATTGAATAAGGTCATAAATACATACTTTCCATAGACCTCTTGCAGATCTTCAACTGACACACCAGTCAGCTTACTGAGCGTGACAATGAGTTTAACTAAATCGTTATGGTCATAGGTGCCAACACTGGTATAAACGCCTTCATTGTCATTTTCATCGAGCATCTGCTGGCAGGTTTCTAAACCAAAAGTATCTTCAACTAGTTCTAAAAACTCAGTAAAAATGATCCCTTTCATGTCAATATTCCCTCAATAATCACTTATTATAAAGTAGTGTATTAATTAGGTTTATTCAATGAGGCGGCAGACTTTTTTATGTACAGCGTAGACTCAATATTTTGATTTGATTTATGTTCCACTACCATATAACTGGGTTGTGCGATTGGAGGTATTTTGAATGTAGCTCGAATAGTTTTAAGTTATTTGGCGGCTAGAGTGGGCTAAGTTTATCTAAATTTTGATATTTTTTGAGGCACAAATTTTTTCAAGCTCAACACAGGCAAAAACTATAAAGTAAAAATATAAACACCGACAGATTAGTCGGTGTTTATGAGATAAGGGCTAATTATTTACAAAAGTGTTTAACCGCTTTGCTAACTAACTCGATGCCTGTTTTATCGCAAGGTGGTAGTTCGGCGTTACTATTGTTGATTGGGGTTACCCGATCGCCCCACTTGATTAACGCGGCAGCTGAGGTCAAACCAGCGCCAAATGCACAAGACAAGATGGTTTGGTTTGGTTTGATTTTCCCCTGCTCAAGCGCGTCGCAAATCGCGATAGGGATTGTCGCTGCTGAAGTATTGCCGTAGTTGGCAATATTGACGATGGCTTTTTCTTTAGGAATTTTCATACGGTTGATTAATGTATCAATAATACGCTCGTTAGCTTGATGAGGGATTACCCAATCAATGTCATCTTTTTCGATTCCGCACTTCTCGATAACTTTGTTACTTAGTTTCCCCATGCCCGCGATAGCGCGTTTGAAGATCTCTTTACCGTTAAATTCAATATAAAAATCCAGTGAAGAAGCTTCAAATCTGTCCATCGAAGTACCAAATTCTGATTTTAGAATATCGCGTCCTGCAGGATCATTGTTTAATTCATAGCCCAATACACCAATGGGTTGATCTGTTGCTTCTAGTATAACCGCCCCAGCACCATCACCGAATAAAACTGCTGTTTCACGGCGAGACCAGTCTATGAAAAACGACAACCTTTCAGCGCCAATAACCAGAACTTTCTTACTTTGGCCGCTTTGGATTTGAGCACTTGCTAAGCCTACACCGTATAGAAAACCGCTGCATGCCGCATTGATATCAAAGGCAGCACAGTTTGCCCCAATATTTGCTTGTACTGTTGATGCAATGTTTGGGATTAAAGTGTCAGGTGTCGCGGTAGCTAGAATGATCATATCTATTTCGCTGCCATCAATCCCCGCTGCTGCCAATGCGCGCTTAGCTGCAACTGATGCAAGCTCAGAGGTATTAACATGGCTAATATGTCGCTGGCTGATCCCTGTGCGAGGTTTAATCCACTCATCTGAAGTGTCGATAAATGTAGCAAGGTCATCATTAGTTAACGTTGCTGGTGGTAGACATTTACCCCAACCTGTAATTGTTGCGTAGTGCATTTTAGTGCTCTCTCAAAAATAAAAAGGCAGAGCTTAAAAGCTCAGCCTTGGCAATCCGTATGAATAAAAGCTTAACAACTAATTTACTTTCTAACAGTGAGCTAGCCCGCTTGTTTGCCAACTAAAGCTCTAATTTCTTCTGCAGCATTAAGGATATGATTTTTCAATAGTGCCGTAGCTTTACCTACATCGCCTCGTTTACAGTATTTTAATAATTGTCGGTGATCTTGTTGTGCTTTTGGAATCCCGCTAGTTAAAATTAACTGTAGGCGAACATAGCGATCGCAATTGGTATGTAAGCTGTTTATCACCTCAATGGTATGAGGGCGGTTGGCCGCTTGGTATAAACGTGTATGGAACTGAGAGTTCAACCCACTCCAATCCTCAATTTTGCTTTTGTCCTGTAAAATAACATCTAGCCTATCTAAGGTATTTTCAGCTTCAGATATATCAACAGCAGTCATATTTGGAATAGCTTTAGCGAGTAAATCTGATTCAATTAAAGCTCTCAAGTCGAATAATTCAGTAACTTGGGTAGTTGACAATGTTGTTGCCGATGCGCCTTTATGTGCTTCAAACTTAACTAAGCCTTCAGCTTCTAACTGCAGCAAAGCTTCTCGAACAGGGATCCGGCTTACATTCATTTCTTCTGCTAAAGGACTTTGACGCAATGGCATACCTGCCGCGATTTCGCCAGAAAGAATTTTCTCTCTTAAAACTTCGACGACAACCTGAGTTCGCGTTTTATGAACGACTGGCGCTGATATGTTCATAGATAATTTTTGTTGTTGATGATAATTCTAGATTAACGCTTAAATAATTATAAAGAAAGAGAAATTTATTGTACAAACGCATTCACAACATAGAGTAATATTCGAAAAAATTTCATTGTAGCTTGTGTTATTGCTAAATATAGATGATTAACAAATATACAATTGGAAGAGTGGGAATATTTCAGCATATTGTTCCGTTAACCCTATAAATTTAAGCAGTTGCAGATTGCTAATAAGCAGCTATTAAAGTGAGGTGTCATAAATATAATGCTGATAATGAAGAGGACTCTTGCAATTATTTTTAGCTAGTCATTCTGAATCTACTTTAGGTGTATCAGTAGCATAGAAAATAGAAGAATAACTTATACTGTTAAAGCCTTGAGAGTTGAAGGTAGTGAAGTTAAATATCGTCATGAGCGTCACTATAGTTCGCATACAAAAATCACTTGAATGTAAAATAGCGATGAAATCAAGTTGGTCGTAAAAGTGAGTAACAGCCGAGTTGTAAATTACGGCTAATGAACAAAAATCGGAACCACGTAATTATTGTTGTACTGTTATATAGTGCTGCACACTCGGAGTGTCACAAAGCTTTTGAGCGGCTTAGTGTTCTAATGTAAGTTGTCGGTGTTGTGGGCGGAATTGTTATTAAAAGCTTGTTTGCCACTATAGATAGTCAGTAGCAGTTGTGCTTATCGTACGGTATATGGCAACTTCACGGTGCAATTTACAACAATGAATGAAATAATATAAAGATAGGTCATAGAAGAGATAGTATTTTGAAACGAGCAGTATTTATTGACAGAGATGGTGTGATTAACGTTGACCATGGTTATGTACATCAGGTAGATGATTTTGAATATATAGACGGTGTGTTTGAAGCTTGTGCGCAGTTGAAAGAAGCAGGCTTCCTTTTAGCCGTTGTGACTAACCAGTCAGGAATTGCTCGGGGTTTATATACCGAAGATCAGTTTCACAGCTTAACAGAGTGGATGGACTGGAACTTTGTTGATAAAGGTGTTGAGCTTGATGGTATATACTATTGTCCGCATCACCCTGAAAAGGGGCTTGGTGAATATAAGGTTGACTGTAATTGCCGTAAGCCAAAGCCGGGTATGTTAAAAACTGCAGCGCAGTTCCTAAAAATAGATTTATCTCGCTCAGTCATGGTTGGTGATAAAAGAGATGACATGCTAGCAGCTAAAGCGGCAGGCGTACCTACTCGGATCTTAGTTCGTACCGGTAAGTCCGTGACTGATGAAGCCGTTGCGGCAGCCACAATCGTGTTAGATTCCATTGCAGATGTACCGGCTTACTTAGCCACTAACTCTTAAACGGCCATTTGCTGATTCTAGTTGCGCACCAATGAACGTCGTATTTGATTACGCTATCGATATAGAGTGAATGGTTAGATTTTATTGATCATTCACTCTATTCTTAACATCGCAATTCTAATCAATTAAGAGTTAAAGCTGTGAAATTGTGTTGATAAACGAGCAATCTGCTCAAGTGAAAGGGCTAAATTCAATTCAGCAGTATTTTACTTAATACATTTTCTAGGATTTTTCGTTTACCTCTAGCCATTATTGCATTGGCGCAGATACTTCCATGCTGACTTTACCATAAGCGGGCTTTCTACTTAGTGAACGGAATATAGGGCTGTTCAAGCGTAATCTATATATACATGCCTCTATTTATACCGGTATTCAATGCCCAAAAATATTCACTTAATCGTGATAATCAAAATAATGTGCAGACAAGAGCCAGTAAAAAGAGCCTGCAACCACGTATAACTGTGCGTAATGCGATGTGTAAACGTGCCTAAGTGGATAGCATAGACGCTTACTTGATAGCTAATAAGCGCTAAACGGCGTGTTTAACGTTCAGATCGTTGATTAAGTATCCACTTAAACGCTCAAGATAAAAATATTTGCTAAACTCTATTGTGCTCGGCAAAGATTTCCCTATAATACGCATCCACTGACACGGCACAGTAGGCCAACTAACTTATCGCAAGGTGAGGTAGCACGGGACTTGCAGCAGTGTTAGAGGGTTAAATCTTCTCGAAGAATGAACCCAGGTGATAAGCGCTTAAAGGGCTTCTAGTTTTGGTTTTGATTAAGAAATCATCGCTTGAAAAACTTCTTAAAATAAGCACTTGACGCCGACACTGGAGAGTGTAGAATACGCCTCCTCAAACCAACGACCTAGCGTCTTCGGCGAGACTTGAAAGATTAGTCTCACGCTCTTTAACAATATGACAAGCAAATCTGTGTGGGCACTCACAGGTGTTGAGTTATTCGAAATTGCTTCTTAGGAAGCAATCAAAAATATTTCTCAATGAACCACTGAGTGACCATAGCAATATGTAAACTTCGAAAGTCTTCGGGCTTTTGAAAAGCAGTATAATTCATTGAGCCGCTTTGCTCTTAACGGAGTAAAGCAAAAAACTTTAATTGAAGAGTTTGATCATGGCTCAGATTGAACGCTGGCGGCAGGCCTAACACATGCAAGTCGAGCGGTAACACAAGGGAGCTTGCTCCTGAGGTGACGAGCGGCGGACGGGTGAGTAATGCCTAGGTATCTGCCCAGTCGAGGGGGATAACAGTTGGAAACGACTGCTAATACCGCATACGCCCTACGGGGGAAAGGAGGGGACCTTCGGGCCTTCCGCGATTGGATGAACCTAGGTGGGATTAGCTAGTTGGTAAGGTAATGGCTTACCAAGGCGACGATCCCTAGCTGGTCTGAGAGGATGATCAGCCACACTGGAACTGAGACACGGTCCAGACTCCTACGGGAGGCAGCAGTGGGGAATATTGCACAATGGGCGAAAGCCTGATGCAGCCATGCCGCGTGTATGAAGAAGGCCTTCGGGTTGTAAAGTACTTTCAGTGAGGAGGAAAGTTCAAGTGTTAATAGCGCTTGGGTGTGACGTTACTCGCAGAAGAAGCACCGGCTAACTTCGTGCCAGCAGCCGCGGTAATACGAGGGGTGCAAGCGTTAATCGGAATTACTGGGCGTAAAGCGTACGCAGGCGGTTTGTTAAGCGAGATGTGAAAGCCCTGGGCTCAACCTAGGAACTGCATTTCGAACTGGCAAACTAGAGTCTTGTAGAGGGGGGTAGAATTTCAGGTGTAGCGGTGAAATGCGTAGAGATCTGAAGGAATACCGGTGGCGAAGGCGGCCCCCTGGACAAAGACTGACGCTCATGTACGAAAGCGTGGGGAGCAAACAGGATTAGATACCCTGGTAGTCCACGCCGTAAACGATGTCTACTCGGAATTTGGTGTCTTGAACACTGGGTTCTCAAGCTAACGCATTAAGTAGACCGCCTGGGGAGTACGGCCGCAAGGTTAAAACTCAAATGAATTGACGGGGGCCCGCACAAGCGGTGGAGCATGTGGTTTAATTCGATGCAACGCGAAGAACCTTACCTACTCTTGACATCCAGAGAATTCGCTAGAGATAGCTTAGTGCCTTCGGGAACTCTGAGACAGGTGCTGCATGGCTGTCGTCAGCTCGTGTTGTGAAATGTTGGGTTAAGTCCCGCAACGAGCGCAACCCTTATCCTTATTTGCCAGCACGTAATGGTGGGAACTTTAGGGAGACTGCCGGTGATAAACCGGAGGAAGGTGGGGACGACGTCAAGTCATCATGGCCCTTACGAGTAGGGCTACACACGTGCTACAATGGTCGGTACAGAGGGTTGCGAAGCCGCGAGGTGGAGCTAATCTCATAAAGCCGGTCGTAGTCCGGATCGGAGTCTGCAACTCGACTCCGTGAAGTCGGAATCGCTAGTAATCGTGGATCAGAATGCCACGGTGAATACGTTCCCGGGCCTTGTACACACCGCCCGTCACACCATGGGAGTGGGCTGCACCAGAAGTAGATAGCTTAACCTTCGGGAGGGCGTTTACCACGGTGTGGTTCATGACTGGGGTGAAGTCGTAACAAGGTAGCCCTAGGGGAACCTGGGGCTGGATCACCTCCTTACCTATACGACTAACTCACATCTGAAGTATGCAAATACGTTTGAGTGTTCACACAGATATGCTTGTTATAAAGAAAGAGCAATATACGTTGGGTCTGTAGCTCAGCTGGTTAGAGCGCACCCCTGATAAGGGTGAGGTCGGTGGTTCAAGTCCACTCTGACCCACCAAAATCTTTTGTTTCTCCTAAATGAAGATTTTGTATTAACGTATTTTGTTTGACTGCATGTAAATGGGGCTATAGCTCAGCTGGGAGAGCGCCTGCCTTGCACGCAGGAGGTCTGCGGTTCGATCCCGCATAGCTCCACCATTTACTTTGCCTATTATCATTTGATAATTAGTAGACTTACTTTTCTAGCTGATAAGTGAGGCATGCATTGGATAGAGATGCCAAAGATAAACATAAAATTTATCTTTGGCTTTTTTAAGCCCGTTCTTTAAAAATTTGGAAAGCTGATAGTGTTAACGTGAAAGGGACAGCGATTACGATTATTCGTGTTGTTGTTTATAGCGTTAATGCGAAATTAAAAAATTGAGTTCTAAACACTTAAACATTAAGTGTCTTGGCTTATTGCTTAACGGCAATGAGTTAAAAATTCTAATTTTGGCGAAAGTAGAAACCATTAGTTACGATACGACTGTTTTGAGCTTACCCGCTTGAAACAACAGGTATATCTCATAGAGACTTATTTGGGTTGTATGGTTAAGTGACTAAGCGTATATGGTGGATGCCTTGGCAGTCAGAGGCGATGAAGGACGTAGTAACTTGCGAAAAGCGTTGGCGAGCTAGTAACAAGCATTTGAGCTAACGATGTCCGAATGGGGAAACCCACATGCATAAGCATGTATCACAACATGAATACATAGTGTTGTGAGGCAAACCCGGGGAACTGAAACATCTAAGTACCCGGAGGAAAAGAAATCAACCGAGATTCCCCTAGTAGCGGCGAGCGAACGGGGATTAGCCCTTAAGCGTAGAGGGTGTTAGTGGAATGTGTTGGAAAGCACAGCGGCACAGGGTGATAGCCCCGTACATGAAAACTAACTTTACGTGAAAACGAGTAGGACGGGACACGTGACATCTTGTCTGAATATGGGGGGACCATCCTCCAAGGCTAAATACTCCTGACTGACCGATAGTGAACCAGTACCGTGAGGGAAAGGCGAAAAGAACCCCTGTGAGGGGAGTGAAATAGAACCTGAAACCGTATACGTACAAGCAGTGGGAGCGGTTCTTGAGACCGTGACTGCGTACCTTTTGTATAATGGGTCAGCGACTTACATTTTGTAGCGAGGTTAAGCGAATAGCGGAGCCGTAGGGAAACCGAGTGTTAACTGCGCGTTTAGTTGCAAGGTGTAGACCCGAAACCCGGTGATCTAGCCATGGGCAGGTTGAAGGTTGAGTAACATCAACTGGAGGACCGAACCGACTTATGTTGAAAAATGAGCGGATGACTTGTGGCTGGGGGTGAAAGGCCAATCAAACCGGGAGATATCTGGTTCTCCTCGAAAGCTATTTAGGTAGCGCCTCGAGCGAATACCATTGGGGGTAGAGCACTGTTAAGGCTAGGGGGTCATCCCGACTTACCAACCCTTTGCAAACTCCGAATACCAATGAGTACTACTCGGGAGACACACGGCGGGTGCTAACGTCCGTCGTGAAAAGGGAAACAACCCAGACCATCAGCTAAGGTCCCAAAGTTATTGCTAAGTGGGAAACGATGTGGGAAGGCTTAGACAGCTAGGATGTTGGCTTAGAAGCAGCCATCATTTAAAGAAAGCGTAATAGCTCACTAGTCGAGTCGGCCTGCGCGGAAGATTTAACGGGGCTAAGCAATACACCGAAGCTATGGGTTTGCTAGTTTACTAGCAAGCGGTAGAGGAGCGTTCTGTAAGCCGTTGAAGGTGAAGGGGTAACCCACACTGGAGGTATCAGAAGTGCGAATGCTGACATGAGTAACGATAAAGGGAGTGAAAAACTCCCTCGCCGAAAGACCAAGGGTTCCTGTCCAATGTTAATCAGGGCAGGGTGAGTCGACCCCTAAGGTGAGGCCGAAAGGCGTAATCGATGGGAAACAGGTTAATATTCCTGTACTTCTGCTAACTGCGATGGAGAGACGGAGAAGGCTAGGCTAGCGCGGCGTTGGTTGTCCGCGTTTAAGGTTGTAGGCTGTAAACTTAGGCAAATCCGGGTTTACTTAAGGCTGAGAGCTGATGACGAGTCACTAAGGTGATGAAGTAGTTGATGCCATGCTTCCAGGAAAATCTTCTAAGCTTCAGGTTAGTAGGAATCGTACCCCAAACCGACACAGGTGGTTGGGTAGAGAATACCAAGGCGCTTGAGAGAACTCGGCTGAAGGAACTAGGCAAAATGGTACCGTAACTTCGGGAGAAGGTACGCTGCCGACGGTGATGGAACTTGCTTCCTAAGCTGTTGGCAGTCGCAGATACCAGGTGGCTGCAACTGTTTATCAAAAACACAGTACTGTGCAAACTCGCAAGAGGAAGTATACGGTATGACGCCTGCCCGGTGCCGGAAGGTTAATTGATTGGGTTATCTTCGGAGAAGCTCATGATCGAAGCCCCGGTAAACGGCGGCCGTAACTATAACGGTCCTAAGGTAGCGAAATTCCTTGTCGGGTAAGTTCCGACCTGCACGAATGGCGTAATGATGGCCACGCTGTCTCCAGCCGAGACTCAGTGAAGTTGAAATTGCGGTGAAGATGCCGTATACCCGCGGCTAGACGGAAAGACCCCGTGCACCTTTACTATAGCTTGGCACTGAACATTGAACCTACATGTGTAGGATAGGTGGGAGACTTTGAAGCGACGTCGCTAGATGTTGTGGAGTCGTCCTTGAAATACCACCCTTGTAGTTTTGATGTTCTAACCGCGGCCCCTGAATCGGGGTTCGGGACAGTGCCTGGTGGGTAGTTTGACTGGGGCGGTCTCCTCCCAAAGAGTAACGGAGGAGCACGAAGGTTGGCTAAGTACGGTCGGACATCGTACGGTTAGTGCAATGGCATAAGCCAGCTTAACTGCGAGACATACACGTCGAGCAGGTACGAAAGTAGGTCATAGTGATCCGGTGGTTCTGAATGGAAGGGCCATCGCTCAACGGATAAAAGGTACGCCGGGGATAACAGGCTGATACCGCCCAAGAGTTCATATCGACGGCGGTGTTTGGCACCTCGATGTCGGCTCATCACATCCTGGGGCTGAAGTCGGTCCCAAGGGTATGGCTGTTCGCCATTTAAAGTGGTACGCGAGCTGGGTTCAGAACGTCGTGAGACAGTTCGGTCCCTATCTGCCGTGGGCGTTGGATGATTGAAGGAAGCTGCTCCTAGTACGAGAGGACCGGAGTGGACGAACCGCTGGTGTTCGGGTTGTTATGCCAATAGCATTGCCCGGTAGCTACGTTCGGAATCGATAACCGCTGAAAGCATCTAAGCGGGAAGCGAGTCCTAAGATGAGTCATCCCTAGGAATTTAATTCCTCTAAAGAGCCGTTCGAGACTAGGACGTTGATAGGCAGGGTGTGTAAGCGTTGTGAGGCGTTGAGCTAACCTGTACTAATGACTCGTGAGGCTTAACCATACAACCCTGATGGGTTTTGTATGAGACTGATGTTTTTACAGTATCAGAATTAGAAGCACTTAATGTTGTGTGACTCAATAATAGATTTCAGTTTACTTGCGTAAGCGAGTAACAGCTTTTCAAATTTCCCAAATTTGTCTGGAGACCATAGAGCTGTGGTACCACCTGTTCCCATTCCGAACTCAGAAGTGAAACGCAGTATCGCCGATGGTAGTGTGGGGTTTCCCCATGTGAGAGTAGGTCATTTCCAGGCGCCTAATAAGTGAAGAGCCCGCTACGCTGTAGCGGGCTTTTTTACGTCTGCGATTTATGGCTTGAGCCATTTTCAAACCGTTAAGGCTTATCAGTGTCATCGATAAAGGCTAAACAAAGTCGTGTGGCCTATATGCCCATGTGAGAGTAGGATATTTCCAGGCGCCGAATAAGTGAAGAGCCCGCTACGCTGTAGCGGGCTTTTTTACGTCTGCGATTTATGGCCTGGGCTGCTTTATTAAAGGTTATCGCTCTACATTCTAGTGCTCTAAGCTCGATACAAAGTCGTGTGGCCGCTATGCCCATGTGAGAGTCGGTCATTCTCAGGCGCCTAATAAGTGAAGAGCCCGCTACACTGTAGCGGGCTTTTTTGCGTCTACGATTTATCGATTGGGCTGCTTTAGGCTGCTGTATTAATAGGTTAGCGCTCTACATTTTGGTGCTTAAAGCTCGAAACCAAGTCGTGTGGCCGCTATGCCCATGTGAGAGTACGTCATTCTCAGGCGCCTAATAAGTGAAGAGCCCGCTACGCTGTAGCGGGCTTTTTTGCGTCTGCGATTTATGGCCTGGGTTGCTTTAGGCTACTGTATTAATAGGTTAGCGCTCTACATTCTGTGCTCTAAACTCGAAACAAAGTCGTATGGCCGCTATGCCCATGTGAGAGTAGGTCATTTTCAGGCGCCTAATAAGTGAAGAGTCCGCTATGTTGTAGTGAGCGATTTTTTTAGTTATAGCTAAACTGTTATATGTTTTAGGTGCTACTTTTGATAACTGATTGTGATAACTAGTAAATTAAACTGTATTGATGGCTTTAGTAATAGAGTGTATTGAAGTTTAATCAGTGCCGCTTATTTGAACTATATGAGGATAGATTTAATCTGTATTTTTAGTCTCTATTTTTAGTTTAAAGGCTTTTCTTGTCTCGGGACTTGCCTGCTTATACCAAAAATCTAACATTTGACTCACTTTAAGTTGATGTGATTCAGTTTGTTGAGACTGGATCTCCTCCTTTTGTATTATATTGTTGGAAATGTATGATTCTAGGGTTTGTTTTTGAAAGGCGTTAGCCTCTAGTGTTGTTATTTGCTGGGATTGATTATATAAGGCAATTTCTTTTTCATAGTCACGACCAATTTGCATACCATCTTTTATTAAATAGTCTTGTTTGAATGCAATTTTATTTAACTTTGGATCCGTTATTGCGATGATAGGCGCTCTGTCAAAAGCCTCTGCTGCTTGACGAGTACGGATTATGGGTGAGTTAATATTTAGCTGCGTGTCCTCAGCTGAAAAGGTCAAAATTATTATTTCTGAGTGGTATTCAACGGTTTCGCCATGTTGGCGGTATCGGCCAAAATATCTTAGGGCAAGTTGGTGTTCGCCGTTGGTTAAAGATATTGCTTTACTAGTACTTACTTCTTTGCCGTTTAGGAGAATTAGTTCTGAATTAGCGGGAAGTGTGAGCTTAACAGATGCTAAAGCTGCACTATTGGTACAAACTAACATTGTAACTGCTACACGTAGGTATAATTTCTTGAATATTTTATTTATTGTTTTCATCTTATGCCAAAAGTTTGTATTAGATGGCTCAATAAAGCTTCAAGCTACGCTGAATTTAGCGCCTTCTAAGGTAATGGTTAGAGGTTATTAACAGTTTCAGTTGCTGGTGTTAGATATAATACATATTGATTAAAAGCTTGGAGCATATGAGTGTTAACTAAAATTATTGTAACGTTATTGGTCATTGTAGGTGCGATTTTTTACCTTCGCCAATCTAAAGTGAGTCAAACAAAAGCTACAACTCAAGATATGGGTAAGGGGATGATTGTACGCTTTTCGCTATACACAGCATTAAGCTTGTCACTCATCGCAAGTGCTGGTTATTGGTTTTGGGATTGGCAAGATGGTAACGAAGTTGTGAGTGTAACGATTGTTTCGCCAATGAAAGATGAAGTAGTTATTTATCATGTTCGTAAAAAGGATATCGCTAAAGATGAAATTGTCACTACTGATGGAATTAGAGTTAGGTTATCAAGTCAAGAACGCATAATTGTGGCAAGTACTGGTAACTAGCAATATTTTATATTAAGGCTCTTCGCAATACTTATTTTGGGTTAGAATAACCAAGTTTTATTACTGTAGTTGAATAATATTTAGAAGGACGCATTATGATAACAGCCTATGCCTACGTTGATCGCCAGCTCCAGATTAACGAATTAAGCATAACGGATATTATACCTTCTGGTACGCTTTGGTTAGATCTCTTTAAGCCTGACGATCAAGAACGCGAGTGGTTAAGTCAATTTTCAGTAGAAGATGTCCCTGAAGAGGATGATATTAATGAAATTGAGGCTTCTGCTCGTTTCTATCAAAATCACGATGGTTTACATATCAACTCTTTATTTCCTCAACGGGTAGGCCAAGAAGTAAAAGGCGTTAACGTATCATTTAATATTAGACAGAACTTTTTATTAACGATTAGAGAAGAAGACGTCGGTTTAATTCGTTTATTAAGAAACTACTTACGACTTGGTCGTATTGAGGCTACCTCTCCATTAACGCTATTGCTCGAACTGTTCAATCTTAAAGTCGATTACCTTTCAGATTTAATTGAGGACGTATACACAGTACTTGATAGTGTTGGCGAGGAAGTTTTTAAAAATGATGAGCTCGATGATGTTTTTAAACTCATCACGAGGCAAGAACATTCAAACGGTAAAATTCGCTTAAGTTTGCTCGATACTCAACGTTCATTACGTTATATGCAGAAGTACTATCGTGGACAGCTCTGTGATGATGAGCTTAAAGATCTACGAGAAATGTTATTAGACATTGAGTCGTTGATGCCACATAGCCAGTTTATTTTCGATAAATTAAATTTCTTACTTGATGCTGCTATTGGTTTTAGTGGCTTGCAGCAAAACAGAATTATAAAAATATTTTCTGTTGCAGCAGTCGTTTTTTTACCACCTACTGTAATCGCAAGTAGTTATGGTATGAACTTCAGCACTATGCCTGAACTTCAATGGCAGTTTGGTTACCCTATGGCCATTTTAATGATGTTTGGTAGCGCAGCTGGCACTTACTTTTTCTTTAAAAGAAAAGGCTGGTTGTAGCTTTTAGGTTGACTGTTTCAGGCTTTTTTCGTTGTAGTATTAACCGGAGTGATAAAGCTAATTACTTTTGCTTTTTGCTGATAGTAGTCGTTTGGATGGTTTAGTAGTTCATTGAGTGTTGATAGTTTTTCATACATCATACTACTGACAACATGTTGGCGCTGATAGGGTGTTTTACACAATGATAATTTCTTTTGTAGATGGTCGTATAGTGATATTAAGTTGGCTCTGTTAGGTTCAGAACTGTTTTTGATCACTTCTTTATTCAACTGTTCTTGCAAAGCGTTTAATTTTTCAGGCTCATTCTCAGCCAGTTGTCGCAAGGTGTCAAAGTCAGGTAGCTTTGTCATAAAAACTCAATTTAATGCTTTGTTGTAACATTAAATCTAGTTAATCATCTATGATTGAGCAAGTTGCAGTGTTTTATACTGTTACGATGCTTATTTGACTTTAGCCGTCGGTGCTAAAATAGTAGTTCATTTTTTCTCTTGGGTTGAGGTACTGAAGTACTTTTTCTGGTAACGCAGATGGCGGTAAGCATCTGATGATACTAATACCTTCATGTGCCAAATCAATAATCGGAGCTTGCTCTTTTGGCACTAGCGGATCATAAACCAGTGTTGTAGGAAACAATAATTGCCCCACGTTGACAGACATGACCATTCCGTATTGCCCTGTCGAGAGCTCAACGATACTCCCTGGTGGATAAATACCTAACAGCTTTATTATTCTATTTACAAATGCTGAATTTAGCTGATTTTGATAGTTTTTATACAGCATGCCTAAAGCAGTATATGGTGTTTTCGATTTTCGACTTCTGTCTGAATGACAGAGATTATCAAATGTATTAACTGCTCCAACAAGCTGGCTCAACTTATCTAATTGTGGCTCTTTTAGCCCTTTAGGCGTACCTGAACCATCTAAAAATTCATGATGATTTAAGATTATTGGTAAGGCATCGCTTGGGAAGTTGTCTGCTAGTTTGAGTAGAGCTACGCCCATAGCCGGGTGTTGGTCAAAAAACTTCTGCTCTGCTTCAGTCAGCGCGGAGGTCTTATTTAGCAGCTGTGTTGGTACTTTAAGCTTGCCTATATCATGAAATAGCGCGCCAATACCAACTAACTCCACTTCGCTTCGAGTCCATTTGAGTTCTTTAGCAATCAACATTGATAATACTGAAACATTTAATGAGTGAAAGTTAATCCCTTCATCATTTTTAGAGTCTGGCATTAAATGTAAAACTAACTTATCTGACTTAAGTAGTTGCTCACAAATATCATGGATCAGTTCTTTACCTTCATCGACGGCATTGAGTGGGCGGTTTCGTAATTTTGCCATTAAGCTTCTAAGCATCGATATGGAGCGATCAAATTCTTGCTCTGTTTTTTTTAATTGTCTTTTTAACCTTTTTTGAGCCTCAATGCTGTCAGACTTCTGTTGCTTAAGCTCTTCTGAAAGTTGTTCAAGTTTACTTTCACTTAAAAGGTTAGTGCCTTTATTGGCTTCCTCTGGCGGTAGTACATGTGTATCGCTACGATCTAATAGGACCAAAACATGCTGCACACCAAGATTTTTGATTAGTTCAATTTGTGCTTGCTGTTTAATTTTAAAGCGGCTAAATAAGAAAGGGTGATCTTTCCATGAAAGAGGCAGTTGAATAAAATTTCCGACTTGCAGTTGATTAACTGCAATTTTACAGCTTTTTGTCATGTTTCTATCAAGTATATATTTGAACAACAGATTATTTTAATCTAATTTTCTATACTTACAATGAGTTAAGTATGCCGATTACATTTTTGAGATGTAACGCACTATAAATGTAACAATTTGGTTGGGTAAAGTGACTTTGTGTCTATGTTCCATCATTTTGTTATTCAACTAGATTGATGATAAAGCTGCGTAACATTATAAATTTGAGAGTGCTTGATTCAGCCCTGTGGATTCAGGCTAAGGAGCAAAAATGTGCAATACTGAAAAATAGTTGCTAAATAGGAATAGAAATCCTAAAACATGCACCTTCTAAGCTAGAGGTTTCGATACTGAGGCGACCGCCGTAACTGCTCACGACTTCATTACAAACGGCTAAGCCAATGCCTTGGCCTGGTTTTTGGGTGTCAGCTCGTACGCCGCGCTGGATAATATTTTGCTTTATACTTGCATCGACGCCAGGTCCGTCGTCTTCAACGAGCAATTCGAATTCACCATTATCATTATAATATGATGACACCCTCACAGTACTAATACATAACTTAAAGGCGTTTTCCATTAAGTTGCCACATAGTTCCATTAAGTCACCTTTATCACCTGGAAATACGTGTTCTTGATCGATTATGGCTTCAAATTGCACTTGTTTATCACTGTAAACTTTAAATAACATCTGCGCCAGTTGGTCAACGAGAGGTTGAATTTTAGTTTGCTGTTGCTTCAAGCCTTTACGACCTAACATTGCTCGTTTTAATTGATATTTAACTAACAAATCCATCTGACTGACTTGTTGCATGATTTTTTCGCTTGTTGTCTCTTTATCTAGGCTGGGATCGTCAGTAATGGCGTGTACAGCGGCAAGACGAGTTTTTAGGCTGTGGGCTAGGTCATTCATTGCGTTCTGGTAGCGCTGTTGCTGGGAGCTTGACTGATTTAATAGTTGGTTTAAAGATTGTGTCACAGCTTCAAGTTCAACGGGGTAACCTTCAGATAAGGTCATCGTTTCGCCGCGATTGACTGATTGTAGTTCATTGCGTAACTGCATCAGGGGTCTCATGCCCCAGTATGCAGCACTGATCAGTAGTACGAGTGCTAGTGCAAGTACAAAGCCTAACCGTAAATATGTTCGACGGCTAAATTGGTTATATTCAGCTTTAATTTTTTCAGCGTCTTTTAATACCAATAAATTGTATTCACCGCCGGCGATGTCAAGTGTAAGTAAATACGCAAAGTAGTCTCGTTCATCAGCCAAGGACAGTTGATAAGGCGGGCTGCTTTCACGAATGTCATTAAAATTTTCACAAGTATCAAATAATTGACGTTCAGCAGCTAAAGAGGATGTCCAAACTTGATTAAAGTTGCTGTCACAACTGGCGATAATGTAGCGCTGTGATGTGGTATTTTCGGCAAGCCATTCATCACTATTATTTGGCAACATGTCATGCTCTCTCAGTTCTGCTGCCACTTTTGGTATTTCAGCAATTAACTGTGAGGTTTCAACGTTATAACTGTTTTGTGCATGAAGAATATTCACCATCCATGCTAAACCAAAGCCTACTAAAGCAATGATTGACAGAGAGGTGAGAAACATCCGTGTTAATAGACGTTTTTTAGGTTTAAAACTTAGTTGCATGGTAAGTTGAATTTGTAGCCTTGGCCACGAATGGTTGCTATGGGGTTTTCTACAGCATCGTCTTTAGTGAGCTTTTTACGCAAACGGCTTACCATTACTTCAATTGTGTTCGGGTCGCCCTCTTTATCACCATATATGACATCGAGTAATCGTTGCTTAGCCACGACTTCATGACAGTGACGCATTAAGTATTCCAGAATTAAATATTCAAAAGCGGTTAATTCCATTGTATTTTTATTGAGTGTTACCTGCTTTGCTGCTAAATCAAGTTCGAGTGCACCGCTGGTGATTTTTGGCTTAACAAAGCCGGCGCTGCGCCTGACTAATGCATCTAATCTGGCAACCAGCTCCTCTTTTTGAAAGGGTTTTACTAGGTAGTCGTCGGCGCCAGCATTGAGGCCTTCAACCTTGTCTTGCCAGTTAACTCGAGCTGTTAATATCAGTACAGGGGCTTTTAGGCCATGCTCTCGTAATGTTTGAATTAAACTTATTCCATCTTGATCGGGTAAGCCTAAATCAACGACGGCTACATCAATAGGGTAGTTGGTTGCTTGGTAGAAACCTTCTTTTGCGGTTAATGCAACTTGAACTTGGTTTCCGAGCTCACTAAGTTGCACTTTTAGATGGTGAGATAAAATAGGATTATCTTCAACAACTAATATTCTCATAGCTAAATCCCCTTTAGAGCAATCAAGATTAGTTTACGCAGATTAATTATGGCTGCCAACTCAGTGTGTTCAATTATTCAATAGTTTACATCAAAATTACTTAATGGCAGCAGAGCTTCACAGCGTTACTTTGGGCTCGATAGCTATAGCAAATTGGTTCATTGCTTTAAGAGTTTGTCTTAGCGTTAGTCGCAAATTTAACGTGTTTATTTGTATTGTTATCTAAAAATATTACGCTGACTCCGCTTGGCTATTATGCCGTTAGCAGACCAAGCTGCAAGTAGTGTAAATATCACCACACTGCTCATGATCAGGCACAGACGGTACCAAGGGGCATCTGCACTAATTCGCATCTGCACGTATTCGACGCTGCTGACCCCCCAAACAAAAACTGCAGAGATGATAAGACACAGTTGCAGTGCCCTAGTGACCCATGTAGTTCTCAAAAATAGCAAAAGCGGTGCGAGCGCGTAGGCCATGCAGGCCGTTTGTTGACCAAACCGAAGACAATGTGCGCTGAGTAACAAATATGCGAACACAATTAAAATAATACGCCACCACATAAAATCTTTTCCTATTTGATCATCATTAACATCTAAGAATACGGTGTAATCAAACCTGCATACTATAAGCTGCTTCACAGAATCGAGATTCACTTTCGGCGTTATCGATGTATAAATAGTGTTATGTGCAGAAGGCCACAATTTCACCAATAAATATGATTAAGTTGCAAGGTTAGCTGAACATTATCCAATAATAAGTTATTCGCTCTTTTTCATATTAACAGCGACTAATAGCACCAGTGTAGTTGGTCGTATTTAGCAAAATGTTGCCACTATGGTAATAATTTTGTCGTCTATCAAAGGTATTGATTTGTTGATAGCGGCAATACTCATTATTGGGCAACACCAGTGTTATTTGTAAAGGTTAGCTCGCCACGCGTTGATGTGACTGATTAACCTTAAATTCTAATCTAAAATTGTAGCCCATAAATTATCACTAACGCGACGGTGACAAATACCAAACCAGTGACAAGATTAATGATAGGCGTGGCCTTTTTTAATTTTATTTGGATCTTGGGTTTTGTTAGCACCATAGCGATAAAACTAAACCACATCATTGACAGGGTAAAAAGTAAGGCTGCAGCAACGCCTTTTGTGACCAAAGAGACTTGAGGTGTAATGAGTGTTGAAAACAGTGTGATAAAAAATACGAGCGCTTTAGGGTTCAGTAAGTTGGTGTACAGCCCCTGTAGAAAGCCTTTTTTAATACCGATAGCCTCACTTTGGCCTGACGACTCAAGACTAACAGCTGCACGCCAGTGTGATAGTGCTGCGCGTATTGCACCAATTCCCATCCAGGCTAAATAGCTTGCGCCGACTAGCTGTACTAATAGGTAGACTTGCTCCGAACTGTGAATAAGCAAGCTTAACCCCGTTAAACTCAGTAATGTATGGCACAAGATCGCTGTTGAAATACCAAGTGCAGACGCCAGTGCCACGGCTCGGTTTTCTTGGCTTGACAGTTTTACTATCAGAGCAAAGTCTGGGCCAGGGCTTGCTAGCGCGATAGTGTGGATCACGGCCAGTGACACCAATAATTGTAGATCCATAATGTAATCGTTTTCTCTGTTATGAATGATGGTAAATCTTAAAATTGATTATTACTTATTTAGCGTCATATTGATTGTTAAAAATTAAGATCATTTATAATTGAAGTTTAATCGTGGTTGAACGGCATTATGTTTACATGTTGTTTCTATGTATTTGTTTGAGATTTAAACGCCGACTCTTTTTGCGCTTAGGTGAATAAAATATTTACAGTCTTTAGTTAGCTTTGATCTTTACTTATAGCAATTTTGCCGTGTATTGTTTTACCAATTCGACCATAATGGGTGGGATTTTCGTTAACACTTGATGTGATTGGAGTTGAATACGTGAAAGGACAGATCTTAAGGGAAATGCAAGTACTGAAAGCAATTGACCCTGCATTTGAAGTACAAAGACGAATAGCTTTTATTAAGTCGAAGCTTAAACAATCGAATACAACATCTTTGGTATTAGGGATCAGTGGTGGTGTTGACTCTTCTGTTACAGGTCGTTTATGTCAACTAGCTATTGATGAACTAAACCATGACAATGATGACGCCCAATATCAGTTTATTGCTGTCCGTTTGCCTTTTGATGTACAAAAAGATGAAGATGAAGCCCAGTTAGCATGTCGTTTTATTAATCCTTCTAAACAGGTTACTGTTAATGTAAAGCAAGGTGTTGAAGGTATCCATCATGAAACTGTCAACGCCGTCATTACTGCGGGGATTAGCGTTCCATCAGCAGAAAAAATTGACTTTGTGAAAGGTAACGTAAAAGCGAGAATGCGTATGGTGGCTCAGTATGAAATTGCTGGGCTTGTGGGCGGCTTAGTGGTTGGAACCGATCATAGCGCCGAAAACATTACCGGTTTTTATACAAAATGGGGTGATGGTGCTTGTGATATGGCGCCGTTATTTGGTTTAAATAAACGTCAGGTTAGGCAAATAGCACAATACTTAGAGGCGCCTGACATATTAGTTAATAAAGCTCCGACCGCTGATCTTGAAGAGGGTCAACCACAACTAGAGGATGAAATTGCTCTGGGACTGACTTATGACCAGATTGATGATTTTCTTGAAGGTAAAGAGGTCAGCGATTTTGTCTCTAATAAGCTAATCAGTATTTACCGTGCCACTCAACATAAACGTGAATCTATTCCGACAATTTATGATTAACACTGGTTAATCAAAAGCCATTGATTTAATGTACAAAAAAGGTGTCTTAGGCACCTTTTTTTATGTGTTAATCAGATTGATTTTTTATTACGTATGGCTTACTTAATCCAGTAAGACTTTGCCTAAGGCTTGTCTCACTATATTAATGTGGTGGTTTGGAAATTGTCGGTAATCAAGGTAAGGGCACAAATAAATCGGTAACTGGTGGTGCTTTAGTAACTTATTATCTCCTGCAATTAGCGGTTTATAGTTAGCCGAGTTCCATTGTAAACCAAGGGCTAGCGCGCTTTCATGGCCGCAAATAATATGCGTAGTTGAGTTAGGTTGCAGACTGACTGCAGCAGTGATAATTGCCTCGTGTTGTTTTAACAAGTTGGCGTCGCGGTACTGCCGCCAGTTTTGCCCTGTAACAGATAATTTTGCAGCAATCGTCAATATTTTACGCCAATGGTTACCATTTAAGTCAATGAGAGATTGAACCGCATCAATGTTGTTGTAATGCCATTGATCACCTTTTATAGGTGATGTAGGTAAATAAATACTCGTTACCGTCTGTTCAGGCCCCAGTATTGTCATGTTGATTCAGTTTCTCCATTGCGCACTGGATCTGGTAATGTTGTAAACACTAATTTATTACGGCCATTATTTTTTGCATGATACAAGTTAAGGTCTGCTTGCTTTATCCAATCCTCTAATGAATTACTATAAGAGCTATTAGCTATCACGGCTCCAATGCTGGTTGTTACATTAAACTCAATATCACTACCTGGTTTTAGTATCACTAATTGGGACAGTTTTTGCTTAAAACTTTCTAGATGAGCTTCAATTTTTAGCGCATTACACAATGGCATAATGACAAGAAACTCCTCCCCGCCATAACGGACAATAATATCAGCATCTCTTTTAAAATCTTGCTCTAATAGGCATGACACAGCCTTAAGAGTCATGTCTCCAGCCAAGTGACCATAAGTATCATTAATATGTTTGAAGTGATCAAGATCCATAATTGCAATAGCAATGGCTTCATCACTTCTTTTACAACTGTCTTGAATTGATGTGAACTGGCTTTCAGCGTAACGACGGTTATATAAGCCTGTAAGCGAGTCTTTTTCCGCAAGTAACTTTAACTGGCTATTTGCTTGTTCTAGCTCAAAAGTACGGATAGCAACTTTTTCTTCAAGCTCTAACTGATAACTAATTAACTGACTTTTACTCTGTTTTAGTCGTAAGTAGAGCGCATAGACCTCTTTTGGGGACTCTTCATTAATAGAGTCGTCGTAATTGTTGCTTATATTTGAGTCACTAAATTTACTGGCTATCGCTTCAAGCGGTAGTGTGAGTCTAGTACTAATTACTTTTGTAATAAAAAAAGTAATAAGAAGTGAAATCAATAATATAGCAAAAGTTGTGATGTACATATTTTCAACTATCTGTACTAGCGGCCTTACTGGGTTGAGCACGTAAAGAGTCCACTGATTATCTAATTCATAGCGGGCATAAATAAACTCAGCTGACATGTCATCTAAAGTACGAATATTTATCGTTGGCAATTCGCTGATGCTGGTATTTTTTTTCTGTGTATAGTTAAAGTCAGATAAAGGCGAAAGCCCTAATTCTCGAGAGCCAAATATCACCCGATTTTTTCGGTCAACAAGAACGATTGATTGAGCTTTTGTCTGACTGTTTTTGTGTTCAATATTTTTGAACTGCCCCAAGTCCAATGAACCCGCAAGAACACCTATAGGTTGATGAAAGCTCTGTGGTGAATAAACGGGTGCGCTAATGACTATGATGGGATCATTGGCAAAGCTGCGACTTAAAAATACTGGAGATATAAAATTTTTCTGATTTACAAAAGACTCAGTAAAGTATGGTCTACTTTCTACGCTGATATTGGTTGTAGGCTGATTAGATCCTGTTAAACGTGATGCTGGGCTTGCGGCCGTGAGTATCCCTTGCTGATTGGTTTTGAGCATGGTGATAAATCCAGGATACATGCGATGTAGCTTTGACAGTGTTAGTTGCTGTTTTTCGATACTGATGTTATGCAAGCTAAATACGCTTGCGGCATTATTGATCGCTTGAATATGGGTATCAATATGGGCTTGAGCTAAGGCACCAACTTGATGAGCTGACTCTTTAATATTTTGGCTCAGTAGTTCTTGATGACGATTGACAAATTGATTATTAAATAACAATGCAGCAAAAAGTAATGCCAACGAAATAATTAAGGTAAATGCATAGGTTAATTGAGCATTAAATGTGAGACGTTTCTTTGATTTTGAGCGGTTTTTTAAATACCAAAAACCAGGCGTTAAAATAACAACCAACGAGCCAATACCGGTATAGATAATACCGTTGATACCTTGTTTTAAAATAATAAAGGGGAGGTGAGTGCTGGGAAGTTCAGTAAAGAAAGTGGCATAAACGTAAAATAGTGGCATGCCAATAAGCCCCCAAAAAAACAAACTGGCATATAGAGTAAATAGCCCCCGCCGCCTTAAAGCCCCAAGAAAAACTGCTTCCATTGAAAACATGACGTAAACATGAGGGCTTTCCATTGAAATAAATAAGCCAGAAACTGCGATTAACGCAGTATACAATCCATAAACAGGCCCCAGCAAAGCTGCAGAAATAATATAACTAGCATTACCCAGTATAAGCAGGATATTTGAAAATAAAGGTATAGGAAAGAGGTTGACGACTAAACCGATGAAGCCAAGTACTGATGCTAGTAATAATTTATTTTGCTTAAACTTATCCAAAATTCGCCTTAGATCGACTTAGCCACGGTATACAGAGTTGGTTGTTAGGTTTGCGTGGTGTTTTTGTGTTGTTATTTTTTTGTTTATGTTAACTGTTATTGAGGTGTTTCGCTAACATTTTGATGGCTATTCTAGATGAAATAGTTGGCATGAGCAGTTGCTTAATTTTCGATGAGATAAAGGGCTGGTGGCCATTTATTATATTGGCAATATTGAGAGCCTTTGTGTAAGCGCACGCCGGTTTTAATAACAAGCACTCAACAGAAGCTATTAGCGATTAAAAAAACACTTATTTGAGGCTGCATGATTATAACTGGAGATGTTGAAGCAATAAAAAAGCCTGCTAAAAGCAGGCCTTTTTATATAAATATGGTCGGGATAACAGGATTTGAACCTGTGATCTCTTGTCCCCCAGACAAGCGCCTTACCGGACTAGGCCATATCCCGAATGTTGACAGAACAACTTATTAAATAAGGATTATTCTGAAGCACAAGCACTTTACCAACTCAGAATTATGAGTGCAAGCGCTTCTAGAGCGTCATTATTCGTTTGATTGCTTTGTAACCAATCAGTTATGCATTAATGAATATAAAATCTACGACCTTCACGCATGACTTCTATTAACTCAGGAGCACTCAGTTTTTTCTTTAAGCGCTTTTTGTAGTTATTATCATAAATTCTATATTTACCGTGGCGATCAATGGTAGTTATTTCATTTGCTTGGTAAATCGCAAAGACTTGATTATCACCGGTGTAAATCCAAGAGTTATCACTTGGCTGCATTAGGCTGTTGCCGGCACTGTAATCGGTTGCAGGGTTCGTGCAACCTAATGCCTGGCTCATCAGTGTTGGCACTACTGCATGGTGTGTAGTTCGGTATTGTATTTGTTTTGCAGCTCTTTGCTCTGGCCAGTGAATTACCAAGGGAACTTGAACGCTGTCTGGTGACCAGTTCATACGGGCTTCATTAGGGCTACTCGTTAAGAGCTTGCCGCTAACACCAGTGATCACCACTAAGGTATTTTTAGGCAAGTCGTTTAGAATGTTGCTCAGTTGCTGGTCAACAAAATTGAGAGATTGGCGGTATTGATTAAACAGTACCTTCTGCGCCGGTTTTAGCTCGGTATCTGCTTTAACTGTTTTAATCCCTAAGAAGCCTACTGGCGTATCGTAGCTTTCAGGAGACTTAAGGTTAAGTACTGTAAACCAAGGTTTTTTGCTGGTGTTAGTCCACTGCACCCAGCTAGCGATAGAGCTAAGATCGGCATTGGCATCGCTGTCGCGATCTTGAGCGTTAATCCGCTCAAAGTTATCGAATATTGCTTGTGGATGTGCAAGGGTATCTTCAGCTGTAAACAGTCCCAATTGGTAACCATTAGCCGATAATTCTTGAGTCAACACTGGAGTTTGATAATTTAAATCAACAGCGTTGATATAACTGCCTTGCAAGCCATAAAGCAAGCTAAACATACCGCTACTAAATTGATTGCCGCCACTGAAATGCTGCTTAAATGAGTGGTTTTCACTGGCATACTGAGCTAAGAAAGGCATGGTTGTTTGATCAACCAATTTAGCTTGTAAGCTATCAATGGCAATAACTAAAATATTGGGCTTAATGTCAGCACTGCATTGCATTGGTGATAGAGGGTACTTAAGGCTCGCTGACGGAATAGGCTGGTTTTTTTGGGATATGTTGTTATCAATACCATAATTTTCCATAAAGCTGCGTGCTGTAGCGGGGTATGATAAGGGGTAAGCATCATCAAACTGAGTAATCGCTGTGTTTTCTGTCGCGTCGCCCCAAATATGAATTAAATGGCTTGCAACAAAGCATAAACCAACCGCAATAACGACTTTATTGCCATAATTGCGTTTACGAATTTTTTCGATTCGTTTCCATAAAAAGTTAGCTACTGTTAGCTCAAGTGCCAATATAGCAATGGGCGTGACAATGTAAGACGTGCCTTGCAGTAATGCATTTAAATCGGTCCAAGCTAACTCGAATACAAAAGGATTTAAATGTAAGCCGTAATCATCATAAATTATGGTGTCATACAGTAGTATGCATAAACTTGAGGTGGCGACGACAGCCGCATAACCTCTAAGAATTTTCGAATAAGGTAATAATAAGGTGATCGGAAACAGTAAAACAACGTACACCACAAAAGCCAAAAAGGTGAAGTGGCCAAGGCTGCTTAAAGCCAAGTAGCTCCAACCAATAAAAGAGTCTGGCAAGCCTACATTTTCCAGGTATCGGTAGCCTACAATAATGGCAAGTAAACCATTTATAAAAGCAAACCAATGCCCCCAGCTTACTAAGCGTGAAACCCTGTCTCTTCCTATCTGTTTTTGTCGCTCAACCATTGTTGACCTATATTCTCTTCAGGCAGTTATCGGGTTTGATATATGTTACCAAACCCTAACTTGTTGTTACTAGTGCATTTGTCTTAGCTGGTTTTCACTGATTGCGACAATGCTTTAGCAAACTGTTCAGTGACAACTTGGCGAGCCTCCGCTGGAACTTTGTTATGCAACAGATGAGTTACACAATTACCCAATGCCATTAGACTTAAGTCTGTTGGGGCTTGGTTTTTCTCTAAAACTGCTAAAAGCTCAGTGATAATTGCTTCAACTTGCGTGTTTGAATATTTAGATTGAATAGCCATATTTGAAAATGTTCACTTTGAATCTTGATTAACGGCATATAATAACGGATTTTTACAAGAAGCTCTGCACTTTTTGGTCTCTGAGTGGGTATTTGTTATTAAATGCAGTGATGTAGTGTGCAAGGTTGGGCGATAAATGGGCCCAAAAGTTTATCGTTTGGGTCAGTGTCCCTTGGGTCAATTATTTCACTATTATAAATATAAGGCACCGATTAATAAGTTGAAGTTACAACAGTTTTGTGTAATTGATGGCCTAGCTAATGTAGGATAAAACGCCGTACAATAGTTGCTTTACCTCGGTCTTTGAGATGGATTTATGATAGTTGTCTGGTATGATAAACCCATTAAAGTTTGTTCGCTTATCGGCTGAGTATTGTGATTTTAGCGGCAAACATTCCCCTTTTTTACCAATAGCGCTGCTTTTTGCTGGCTCTATCAACTTTCAATTGAGGCTCAATGAGTATTAACGTCGAACAAGCAATCATCCATGCGATTTCTCAAGACAATGAAGGTCAGTTAAGTTGTCGTTTACGCCCTCAGCCTTTGCTGAACAGCCAAGCTGTTGAAACCATGTTAGAAGAATTACATCAAACCTATACAACTAAAGCGGGTAAAGGTTTTGGTCATTTTGGTATTAATGGTGAAGATGGTGAAGCAAATACTCAATTTGAACAGGCTTTAGCTCAGTACCGTGCTAATGACCTCGGTTTTGTTGAGTTTTCAGGTATTGCAGGTAAATTGCTGCAAGAAGAGTTAGCCAAATATGACTTTAGTACTGGTGGTTTTTTATTGTTATCTTGTTATACCCACATGGCCAGTGACTATTTGTATGTGTCGCTATTAAACGCTAAGTCGTCTATGACTGTTTTAGACGATATGGAGTTAACTCAAAACACGCATCTGGATCTCAACAATGTTCAACTTGCTGCGCGGATTGATTTGACTGAATGGCAAGCAGAGCCTGATTCAAAAAAATACATTTCTTTTATTCGCGGACGAGCTGGGCGTAAAGTGGCTGATTTTTTCCTCGACTTTATGGGCTGCGTTGAAGGCGTTAACACCAAAGCACAAAATAAATCATTAATGAATGCGGTTGAAGATTTTGTTGGTGCCAGCGAGTTAACGAAAGATGAGCGTCAAGGTGCACGTGAACGTGTGTTTGACTACTGTACTGAACGCTGTGATGAAGGGGCGGCGATTCAGATTAAAGATCTTGCCGATGAACTGGCGGATCAAGGAATTGATTCTTTCTATGACTTTGCACAAAGTGGAAGCTACGAGCTTGAAGAAGAGTTTCCAGGTGATAAACCGACGCTACGCCAATTGAAGAAGTTCTCTGGCACTGGCGGTGGAGTGACACTGAGCTTTGACGGCCAACACCTTGGCGAGAGAGTGATTTATGATCCAGTATCAGACAGCATTATTATTAAAGGTGTACCTGCAAACTTGAAAGATCAATTAGATAGACGTTTAAAAGGCGAGTAAAGCTCAAGTAAGAGATACGCATAATTAAAACCGAGTTTTCATGACTCGGTTTTTTTATGCTCGTCATAACAATATCGGCTTGTATAACCTTAAAATGGTCGAATAATCATGTATATCATTGTAAGCTACAGCGATTGTGAGAAAGATTGCTAACTGCAATTATTTATCTATTTTATGTCTTGCAGCCATCGCTGCTTGGACTGTTACAGGTAGACTGTTTTTCTACCGAGGAGCTTTAATGCAATTGTTCGTAAAAGATTTAACTGTGATTGATTTTTCATACCTTTGTCCGATTAGAGGTATGGTCGGAGAAAGTTGGATCGTTGATGTGTTGCTTGATGGTAATTTAGACGAACAAAATATGGTTCTTGATTTTGCCAAAGTTAAACGCACAATTAAAAATACGATTGATGCCGTAGCCGACCACCGTTTATTGGTTCCAACTGCCTGCAGTGAAGTTCGCTGGCAACAACAAGGTGAGCGAGTTTGGATGGACTTTGATAGCCAACAAGGTGATATTCATTTAGCTTGCCCTGCTGAAGCCTTTGCGCTAATTCCAAGTGAAATTATTGACTTTGAAAGCGTTAATAAGTTTTTGCAACAAGCACTCAAAGCACAGCTCCCTGCAAATGTAGATGGCTTGTTTTTAACGTTAAGAAATGAAATCCACGATGCTCCATTTTATCATTACACTCATGGTTTGAAAAAACACGATGGTAATTGCCAGCGTATCGCTCATGGGCACCGCAGTCCGGTTACCGTATTTGAAAACGGCGCAGCGGCGCCAAAATGGGATGAGTACTGGGCTAAGCGTTGGCGTGACATTTACTTAGGCAGCGAAGAAGATTGTGTTTCAGTCACTAGCCTTACGTTATCGCCGCAAAGTAACATCACCGACAGTAGCCATGTTGGCTTTCATTACCAAGCACCGCAAGGTGACTTTCAACTTGCAATGCCTAAAGGCTGCTGCGATATCTTACCCATAGATACAACCGTTGAACTACTTGCTGACTACATGGCACAAACCTTAATTGAGAAAGTCCCCAGCAGTAACTTTAAAGTGATTGCTTATGAAGGGGTTGGTAAAGGTGCTATTGCGAGTCGCAAAGCTAAAAGTTAATTTTATTAAGGAGCTATTTTGAATAAATGTGTCTCAGGAGCCATTGCCAGTATTGCCACCATAGTGGCCAGTTTGTCTTTTCAGGCCCTAGCCGGTGTTGAGTTGATGGGGGACTTTAAGCAAGGTGCATTAATTCGTGCTCAGGTAGAACCTGGAACAAAAGTGTTTTTGAATGATACAGCCATAACGGTGAATGCTAAGGGGCAGTTTGCTTTTGGTTTTGCCCGTGAAGCAGAGCTCGAACAAGTACTCAAGCTGGTTTATCCTGATGGATTAACCGAATTGAAGCCACTGAAAATTGCAAAGCGAGAATACAAGATCCAACAAGTGAACGGGATCAGTAAAAAAATCATGAAACCTGATCCCAAGGCGCAAACAAGAGCTGCAAAAGACAGTAAACAAGTTCGAGCTGCCCGCGAACGATTTACTGCTAGTGATGCCTTTAGCCAAACGTTTATTTGGCCTTTAACTGGGCGTATTTCAGGCGTTTATGGCAGCCAACGTGTCTATAACGGTAAACCTGGCACACCGCACTATGGTGTTGATGTTGCCGCTAAAACAGGCACAGTTGTGGTCGCGCCTGCAGATGGCGTGATATCGCTATCGGTACCAGATATGTTTTATTCTGGTGGCACAATGATTATTGACCATGGCTATGGGGTTAGTTCGAGCTTTTTGCACTTGAGCAAGTTATATGTCAAAGAGGGTCAAGTGGTTAAGCAAGGTGAGAAAGTGGCAGAGGTTGGTGCAACCGGTCGCGTGACGGGGCCGCATTTAGATTGGCGAATAAATTGGTACCAAATGAAATTGGATCCCACCACTATTGTGCCTTCAATGGCAAGTGTGTTGAAAAATAACTGAAAATACAATCGTTTACAAAAAAAGCAGCTAATAGCTGCTTTTTTTGTACTTAACGTTCCTGTTCAAGCTGGGTATACCTGCGGCATCGCTTACTACTTGTTACGACGTCTCCATTTAAACAGTACTGAATATTTCCAGAGCGTTTTAATGAGTAAATATGAGATTAAAGCAAAGGCGATCCCGAGAACTAAGCAACCCGTAAATAGTGATGGCCCTATGGTGCTTAATGATGATTCAACCCATCGCCAGCTTGCTTCGAAAGCAAAATCTTGCGGTTGATTTCCCAATATTTTTGCGCCAAGCATATATGCAATATAAAACATAAACGGCATGGTCACAGGGTTTGTCACCCAAACGAGCGTGACGGCTACAGGTAAGTTTACGTTGAAAAATATTGCCAGCGCAGCAGCAAGTACCATTTGAAACGGCATTGGCATCCAAGCCACAAATAATCCAACAGCAAATGCACCAGGTGCAGAACGTCTGTTGAGTGCCCATAAGTTGGGTTTTAGCAATAAGTCACCAAACATACGTAGATTTTTATGATTACGCAGTGTTTCAGACTTTGGCATAAATCTTTCTATAAATTTTTTTGGCATAACTCGAGTTTGCTGTCTTAACTTACTTCATTATGAATCGATTCATGTGTGGCTTTTGCGCCACAATACTATCGGCAATGGTGTGGCCATTGCTGCCTCAGCTTTCTGTATTACCGTTGTGCGTGTTTATTGCTGTGGTCGCTATTCAGCGTTTCCCAATGTTATCTGGTTGCTTAATCGCACTCAGCTGGATAACGCTGTTCAATACGTTATTAATGAGCTGGGAAAAAAGTGAAAATGGCGTTGCCATAAATCTTGAGGCCGAAATCATATCACTAGTTCACGCAAACGGCGACTGGATTAGTATTGATATTGTGCCAGTTGATTCAATTTTACCCCATAAACTGAATAGAAAGTTTAGATTATCGTGGTCAAACCCTCCACCCGTAAAGGTTGGGGAGCGGTGGCAGCTAACGATTAAACCCAAATCGATAACAGCACCGTTAAATAAAGGTGGTTTTAATGCGCAGAAGTATATGCTTAGTCAACGTATTTTTGCCAAAGGTAAAATAGTAACTGGTCAACTGATTGAAGATAATATTGGTGCTAGAGAATTATTGATCCGGCAATTACATATTGCATTAACAGGTTATTCCGCTAACGATTTGTTGCAGGCCTTAATGGTGGGCGACCGAAGCTTGATGACTGCTGAGCGTTGGTTGCAGTTACGCAATACCGGAACCGGACATCTCTTTGCTATTTCAGGATTACATTTGTCGGTGGCATCGTTTTGGATCTATTTACTGACTAAGCTCTTTTTGTTTAGGGTGTTTCCTACGCAAGGACGCCGAAATAGCGTGACCGCCATGTTAGTGTGTGCATTTGCAGCGATTGCTTACGCCTATTTAGCCGGTTTTTCAGTGTCTACTCAGCGAGCGTTGATCATGCTGTTGGTCTATTTATTGTCTTGGCTAATGCATCGACATGCCAGTAGCTGGGAGCGGCTACTTTATGCATTATTTATTGTTTTATGCCTTGATCCGCTTGCGCCGTTAAGTGCAAGCTTTTGGCTTTCATTTATAGCGTTAGTTGTTATTTTACTAACTATTTCAACAATAGATACCGTCAATCAATCTGCTATTACTCTAGAATCAACCGCTGAAACTTTAGATGACCTTGCCGAGCGAGAGCCACAGTCTGCCATTGGTCGATTAAGGCTGCTAATTCAGCAATGGCTTACGGCTTTTTGGGCCATTCAATGGCGGCTAGCCATTGTGTTGGGGGTGATACAAGCGATATTTTTTTCAGGTACATCGCTGATCAGTATTGTGGTTAATTGTGTGGTTGTTCCTTGGTTTAGCTTTGTTGTGCTGCCGGTGTCATTGTTATCACTTTTGCTGTTTATTTGTGGGCTGTTTCTGGGGTTTAGCGCCAGTAGCATTAACGTTTTTGCTGCAGCGCAGTTATCAATGGAGCCCGTGTTGATGATGCTTGATTGGGCTGGAGAACTGTCGTTTGCGTGGCTTGATTTGTCATCACAATGGATAGCGGCATTTATTTACGGACTTTTAGGTGTGTGGCTTATTCGGCAGTGTCAGTTAACGAATTTGCGGCTAGTACTCAGTGTGATGTTATTACCGATTATACTATTGAGCTTTTCATCTTTTATTAGCGCTGAGCACAGTAACAATGAGCGCTGGAAAGCGCACTTGCTCGATGTGGGCCAAGGACTCGCGGTGGTGATTGAACGTAATGGTCGGGCCATAATTTACGACACCGCAGCTCGATATGGTACAACCTTTAGTTATGCCAAAAGGGTCATATTACCGTTTTTGACTAAAAGTGGTATTAAAGACATTGATTATATCATTATTAGCCACGCAGATAATGATCATGCTGGTGGAGTAGATGTCATTATGGAAGCCTACCCGAATGCGACCGTCATAGCGGATGATAAACGCTGGGGCAGTATTAATTGTCGACCTAAGGTTTTGCAATGGCAGTCCATTAAACTGAATATTATTGGACCGAAAGTTGCGCATAAAGGTAACAACGGTTCTTGCGTAGTGAGATTATCTAAAGGCAACAATAGTTTGTTACTTACCGGTGATATTGAATCTAAAGCTGAGCAAGCATTATTACTCACAGACAATATTGCTAGTGATGTCATGACCGCGCCACATCATGGTAGTCGAACATCTTCAACTCGAGCTTTTATTAAGGCCGTTTCTCCGCAGTTGGTGCTGTTTGCCGCTGGGCATAATAACCGTTATGGATTCCCTAAAGCAGATGTTTTAGCTCGATATCATAAGTTAGGTATTACGTCACAGGTGAGTGGTGAACAAGGACAGGTTAGTGTTTTTTTTGAGCCAGATGGCTTCCATTATCAGACCTATCGCGCAGATTTTGCACCATTTTGGTATAACCAAGTGTTTAGATTTGGCGAGTTCAGTAATCCAGAGTAGAATAACTCTTTTGCCAATACGTTAATTTTCTCAATGACAACATCTTCTAAAAATGAAGTCTGGAAAGTCTTTAAGCGACTACTCGGCTATTTAAAACCTCTCAAAGCTGTCCTGTTTTTTGCTGTACTGGGTTTAACCATGTATGCCGTCGTTGATGCGACATTCATCGCGGTGATTAAACCATTTATTGATGAAGGGTTTGGTGGACAAGCAAGCCAAGCTACATCTGCTGCAGGTGGTGCTTTAGGTAACGTTGACCTTGGCATGAGCGATGGGTTTGAATCTGACAATAAGGTGCTAATGATGGCGCCAATTGTGGTCATCGTGTTGTTTAGCTTGCGTGGCTTAGCTAATTTTTTATCAACTTACTGTGTCGCTTACATGAGTGCTCGAGTGATCTTGGATATGCGCCAAGAAGTCTTCGAACACTACTTAAAGCTACCGGTTAGTTACATTGACAGTGAAAACACCGGTAATCTTATTTCGCGCGTAACCTACGATACTGAGCAAATAGCCCGAGCCTCAGGTAGCGCATTGATCACCATTGTTCGCGATAGTATTTCGGTTATTGGCATGATTGGTATCATGTTCTATTTTTCTTGGAAACTGTCGTTGGTGATCTTAATTGTAGGCCCCGCTATTGGGCTTGTGATCTCTGTGGTGAGCCGTCGTTTTCGTAAGGTGTCGAAAAATATTCAAGCTGCGATGGGTGGGGTAACAGCCGCGACCGAACAGATGATTAAAGGCCATAAAAACGTTTTATCTTTTGGTGGTCAAGAAACAGAAGCTGAGCGTTTTGCGAAAGTGAATGCTCAGAACCGATACCAAACCATGAAACTGGCTACAGCACAGGCCATTAGCCAACCTCTAGTGATGATTATTGGCTCATTTGCGATAGCATTTGTTTTGTATGCAGCCAGTATTGATAGCATGAAAGCAGAGCTTACAGCAGGTACTTTTGCGACAATTTTGGGCGCGATGCTTGCCATGCTGCAACCGATTAAAAACCTAACCCGTGTTAATGCTGAGTTCCAACGCGGTATTGCAGCTTGTACAACAGTGTTTGAATTATTAGATACCCATCCGGAAGAAGATAACGGCAAACTTGAAGTTGACCGTGTTAAAGGCGAGCTGGCATTTAATCATGTTGACTTTAGCTATCCAGGGCAAGATAAACTGGCTCTTAATAGTATCGACTTTACTGTAAAACAAGGTCAAACCATAGCGCTGGTGGGGCGTTCAGGCTCGGGTAAATCAACTATTGCCAGCTTAGTAACCCGTTTTTATAGTGGGTTACAGGCCGGTGAAATCACTTTAGATGGCGCCAATATTGATGATTACAAGCTAACTTCGCTACGTCGTCAAGTCGCGTTAGTGTCGCAGCAAGTTACCTTATTTAATGACTCTATAGCGAACAATATTGCTTATGCGTATCCGGGGGAAGCTTCCCGTGAGCAGATTATTCAGGCGGCAACCTTAGCCCATGCTATGGAGTTTATTGAGCCGTTACCGTTAGGGCTTGATACTCAAATTGGAGAAAATGGTGTGATGTTGTCAGGTGGGCAAAGACAACGTATTGCCATCGCCAGAGCCATCTTACGTAACTCGCCAGTGTTAATCCTTGATGAAGCTACATCTGCGCTTGATACCGAGTCTGAAAAAGCGATTCAACATGGCCTTGATAATTTAAGGCAAAACCGGACATCGATTGTAATTGCACATCGGTTATCAACGATTGAGAGCGCTGACCAAATTTTGGTGGTTGAACAAGGTCAAATTGTGGAGCGCGGTACGCATGTGTCCTTACTTGAGAAGCAAGGCGTATATTACAAACTTTATCAGATGCAGTTTGGAAGCTAAATGCAGTCTTGGGTAAATAAGCTCTGGTACGAAGGGCACGGTTTAAGGTTTGTGTTGTGGCCATTGTCGGTGTTATTTGCCGGTATAACTGCGCTAAGAAGGTTGTTATACGCCAGTGGCGTGTTGAAGCAACATACCTTGCCGGTTCCAGTTATTATTGTGGGAAATATTACAGTAGGTGGTAGTGGTAAAACGCCTACGGTGATTTACTTGATAGAGCTGTTGCGTCAGCAAGGGTATAAACCTGGTGTTATCAGCCGCGGTTATGGTGTAAACATTAAAGGTGTGCGTTCTGTACGTTATGGTGATAACGCCAGCCAAGTCGGTGATGAGCCCGCTATGATCGTGGCTAGAACCGGCGTGCCTATGGTTGTTGGCTCAAAACGTATTGAGGCTGCAAAGCAGCTGCTGAGCGATTTTGATGTCGATATCATTATTAGCGATGATGGCTTACAGCATTACGCTCTAGCTCGTGATATTGAACTGATTATTTTGGATGGTGAACGTCGCCTTGGTAATGGAATGCTACTGCCTGCAGGCCCTTTAAGAGAGGGGCGTTGGCGCACATCGAGTGTTGATCACGTGATTGTGAACGGCGGCACGGCCATTGGTACTGAGCAACAAATGACATTAATGGCTAGCCAGTGGCATTTGGTTGCAGCTAACAGCCATAAAGTGAGTAAGACTCACGCCGAAGTTAAATCCGCAGCTCAACCGATGCAAGAGCAGCCGGTTGTAGCTATGGCCGGGATTGGTAACCCAAATCGATTTTTTGATACCTTATCTAATTTGGGTTTTACATTGGATAAAACACAAGCATTTGACGACCATAGCGCCTACACCGAGGCTGACTTAAGCACGCTTGCTGGCAAACGTCCATTACTGATGACAGAAAAAGATGCGGTGAAATGTCGCGATTTTGCAAAAGATAACTGGTGGTATTTAGCGGTAGATGCGAAGCTATCACCTTCATTTGATCAACAACTTATGGCTAGCGTGAAGCAATCGGTCATAGAGAAAAAAAGGTAATAGCATGGCTTTTGATAAAAAATTACTTGAAATTGTTGCGTGTCCAGTATGTAAAGGAAAGCTTGAATATAATAAAGAAGATAATCAGCTTATCTGTAACTTGGATAAAATTGCTTACCCGATCAATGACGGCATTCCAGTACTACTTGAAAATAAAGCTGAGCCGCTAGCGGAGTAATCAAGTAAAAAAAGCGCCAGTTGGCGCTTTTTTGTTAAATTTTACAAGTCTTTATATAGTGTCTCGATCCACTTATCTTCCGTTATAAACTGCCAGCTCCATGCTGCTAATGGCTCTGGTACGCCTTGTTTTTTTAACTCCGACAATGTCAGGCCTAATGCTTTTTGTTCATGCATCCAATTAATTGATGTGTCTAACATGTGCTTAAAACGCAGTAAATCACTTTTATTGGCAAGCGAACCATGGCCCGGTATGACTTGTGTTTGCGGTTCCATAGCATGCACTATGCTTGCAACATTGTCTCTATAACCCTGTACTGAACCGCCAGCGTTTAAATCAATATATGGGAACTTATCTTTAAAAAAGAGATCGCCCATATGGACGACTTTGTCGTTACTCCAAATAACAACGCTATCACCGTCAGTGTGTCCTGGCCCCATATGAGCAACCTGTAAAACATCGTTATTAAAGTGGACGCTGATCCCCTCATTATATGTAATGACAGGTAGGGCGTTAGGTTGAAATTTGCTGTCAGATACTAGCCGCTTCAATACATTATGGTGTGCCATAATGGTACCTTGTTGACCAAAATGACTATTGGAACCGGTGTGATCGCTATGGAAATGCGTGTTGATGATAAATTTAGGGGCTCCGGTTTGAAGCTGGTTGAGCGCTGCTGATATTTTGTTCGCCAGCGGTGCAAATTGGTCATCAATAATCAACAAGCCGTCACTCCCAGCAGAAACGCCGATATTACCGCCTGCACCAGTAAACATGTATATGGTGTCAGTTATTTTTATTGGCTTAATTTGAACCTTAGCAAACTTATCGTTGGCGTGTACCGCGGTATTGGTACACATCAACCAAACGAAGTTCACCATAAGGATTAATTTGAGTTGCCTTGAAAGTGAGATCATTTTGATACCTTTTATTAAGTTATCTTAGTATGGTGCAATGTTAACGAATGGTTGAGTGTTTTTTGGTTGTTTAATATTAGCAGACGGTGACTTACTTGCTTACTGTGCAAATGTAGAGGTAATTAGTTTCGAAAAAGGCTGCGATTGCAGCCTTTGAGTGCGAAAAAAGCTTGAAAATTGTTAAGTCATCCAGGGCAACACTTTGCGCGAAAAACGGTCAGCCTGTCCAAGCTTTATCGCCGATTGATAGCGCATGCGATACAGCGCTTGATAACATAGTGGTACTAAGTACAGGCTGGTGACTGTAGAGAAGGTGAGTCCGCCAATGATGGCGATAGCCATAGGCGAATACGACGGACCACCGCCACCAATTTGGTTATCCCCCATTGCTAATGGCACTAAACCCAATACTGTGGTGGCGACCGTCATGAGCACTGGCCGTAATCGGGTATGGCATACCTTGCTTATCGTTTCTGGCAGTTTATCAAGTTCTGGTCTAAGTTGGTTTATTTGATCAACCAATACAATTCCGTTATTCACAACTACCCCCATTAAAATTAATATGCCGATCATTGCCATAACCGACATAGAGGTTCCTGTGAATAATAGCGCCCAAAACACACCGGTAATCGAAAACAGAATTGAGGTGATAATTGCGGTGGGTAATAGTAATGATTCGAATAATGCCGCCATAACAATGTAAATCATCGCGATTGCCAGCAACATGTTGGTAGCCATGATTGCCTCATCTTCATCTTGTTTTTGAAAACTCCCCCTTAAAGAGTAACTATAACCTGGTGGGAAGTTGATGGTGTCCATCACTTGGGTAATTTGTTCTCTTGCTTCTTCTGTTGTGAGCTCATTTAAATTTGCACCAATAGATAGCGCAGTTTGGCGATCATAATGACGGATAACATCAAAGCGAGGCTGTATTTCAATTTTTGCAAGGCTATCAAGCGTATAGACTCGGCTATCTATTCTAATTATGGGTAGTTGTTTTAGCTTGTCGAGTGATAAGCGCCATTGTTGCTCATAGGCCATTTCGATACGTAGTTCGCCGTTAGGAGCATGCCGAAACGATCTTAATTGAGTTCCTCGTAGTGCCATTGAAATACTTGACGCTACTTCGTTAAGCGGCAAGTCAAGCCTAGCAGCCATATCTCGGTCAATGCGGATCACAACTTCATGTTGAGTACCGTTTAGCTCAGAACGCACATCTTCTAGGCCTTCTATCATGCTCAATAATGGAATAACTTGCTCACTGAGCTTGATAAGTTCAGTGGTTGATCGACCAGACAGTGACACTCGGATGCCACTGCTTTCGTTGCCCCAGCCAAATTGTGGCTTAGCAATCGCAAACTTAGGAAAACCGTCTCTTATTTGCTTTTTAAGAGTTTTTATATCGAAATCTTCATCTTCGTTAAGTAACAAAGTTGATTGACCACTATCTGCTGAAAAGTAGCTATAAACGGAGTCTAAATGAAATTGCTGCTTGTTAGCGTATAAATAGCTTTCCATAGTGTTAATCATGGCCTCAGTAACCGCAAGACTATGTCGGCCTTCGACCTGATAATTAATATAAAGGCGATTGTTGCCTTCACCATCGGATTCATCTTGCTGCACCATCGATAGTGGTAACGCAGTAGAAACCAGTAGCAATAATGCAATAGCGCCTGATAATCTAGGTCTTGCTAAAATCCAATTTAAACTATTTTGATAACGTTGCTGTAATTGATTTGGCTGTGTTTTAACAGGGATATCAAATTGAAATTTACTCAGCATTAACGGTAATAGTGTTTTTGCGACTAATAAAGAGGCGGCTAGTGAGATACAGATAGAGATCGCCACATGTTCTAAAAAGATGGTGAGCTCTACTTTTACGCCAAATATGTTGGGCAAAAATACAATGGCGGTAGTTAGTGTGCCAGCCAGCACTGCCAGAGATACTTTATCGACCCCTTTGAATACCGAGCGGTTTTCATCATTTAATGAGGGTTGTTTGTTAAGCTGTGCTTGTTTTTGTTGTAGAACACTTTCAGTGACCACCACCGCATTATCAATCAACATACCGACGGCAAGTAGTAAGCCCATCATCGACAAAATATTTAAGCTGTAGCCTAAAAGGTACATGGCTGCGAGGGTCATACAAATTGAAATAGGCACAGATAACACGATAACTAGTGTCATTTTTAAATTACGTAGAAATAGGTACAACACTACAAATGACAGCATGGCACCTATTAGGCCCGCGGTTAATAAATCTTTGAGTGATGATGTAACACTGTAAGCCTGATCTTCCATCACATAAAGTTTTATGCCGTTAAATTGTGGGTCTTGTTTAGCGTTTTCAATTACTTGCAATACTCGCTTTGATACATCAACTAAGTTAGCACCAGACTCTTTAAAAACGTCCAGGCCAACAGCGTAGTTTTGATCTAAATGACGGCCATCTAAACGTTCGGGCAAAGAAAAACTCACCGTTGCGATGTCGGCCAGTGTGACACCGGGGCTCAGTATTAATGCCTTTATGTCATCAAGGTTTCTAAACTCTCCTTTTGGTGATACTTGATAAACCTGAGAGCCTGTTTTTAATGTACCAGCACTGATCACAAAGTTTTCTTGCTGCAGCCGACGAGTCAAGTTGTTAATTGAGATATTACTGGCAGCGAGCTTGTCGGCATTAATGCGAATTTCAATCTGTTTTTGTTCTACACCGTACAAAGTCACTTGCGATACGCCAGACACACGCTCAAGCGGTCTTTTTAGTTGTTTATCAAGTAAGTCAAATGCACCGGAGAGTTCACGTTCGCTCGATATCCGAATGGTCAGTACCGGCATATCGGCTGTGCTAAATTGTCTGATGAAAACCCGTTCTACATCTTTTGGCAACAGGTGCCGAACCGAGTCAATTTTTTCTCTTGCCTCTAAGCTTTTGGTGGCGACGTTTTCTCCCCATTTCATTCTTAGTTCAATTTCGGCACCATTTTGCGATGAACGCGAACGCAGCTCTTCAATACCGCTCATGGTAGCAAGTGTTTCTTCTAACACTTGGGTGATGTCACGCTCGACTTCTGATGGCGTCGAGCCTTTATAGGGGACATCAACAATGACTTGTGGAATGTCTATACCGGGAAACATTTCCAGTGGTAGCAATCGACTAGATGCTAGGCCGAACAGTAAAATGGCGACAAAAAACATCGCCGTGGTTACCGGCCTTGCGATGGCCAAGCGAGTAATGTTCATGTTTTGTCTCCATCAGTAGAAGCTGTATCGAAGCCCTGTGCTGTAGAGCGGGTTAGCTGCTTCGTACCATGTTGATGGTTTTTTTCAAAATCTTTGCGGTCAAACAGCGCATAGAGAACGGGAATAACAACTAAGGTCAGTAATGTTGACAGCGATAGACCAAAAATAACGGTAATGGCCATTGGAGCCCGAACTTCACTGCCATCGCCTAGCCCTAAAGCCATTGGTGATAAACCGAGAGCTGTGGTCATGGTTGTCATTATGATTGGGCGTAGCCGAGAGTGAGCTGCATTGGTTATTGCGGTAAGTTTATTTTGTCCAGACTGGCGTAATTGGTTAATACGGTCGACCAATACAATGGCGTTATTTACCACAATACCGGCGAGCATAATTAAACCTATAAACACCACTACACTCAAATGTGTTTGGGTAATGTAGAGCCCAAAAATACTGCCGCCGACAGCCATTGGCACTGCAATGAGGATCAATAAAGGGTGCAGCAACGACTCAAACTGACTGGCCATGACCAAATACACCAAAAACACCGCTAACACTAACGCAATTTGTAGAGATCTAAATGAATGTTCCATTTCTTCATTTTGGCCACCAAAACGTGCTTGAATTGACGCTGGAAGTGTTTGCTGGGCTAAAATTTCACGCGCGGTAATGACGGCATCATTGAGATCGCCGTGGGCTAGGTTTGCCGACACAATGGCAACACGCTGCTGACTAACTCTGTTAATCGCAGAGGGACCCAGTTTTAACGTGACATCAGCAACAGCGCTAAGTGAAATTGGGTGAGGGCTGTTGGGGTTAATAATCATGGCGTCGATGTCACTAACTTGATTACGCTCTTCAAGTTCACTGCGTACTAGAATATCAACCTTACGGTCACGCACCGTATATTGACTCGCCACGGTGCCGCCAATGCGCTGTGCAATTCGGTTGGCAACTGTAGGGGCATCCATTCCTAAAGATGCAAGACGCTGGTGGTCAAATCGAATGCTTATTTCTGGCTGTCCATCGCGTAGGCTAGTATTGACGTCGGCAAAACGCTCTGAGCCAGACAATGCATCGACCAGAGCATCAGCTGTACTTTTTAGTTGAGCCAGATTGTAACCTACGAGCTCTATTTCTAATGGGGTCTTAAAGCTAAACAACTCTGGATGTTGAATTTTGGCCTCAAGCTCTGGGAGCCGCATTGCGGTTGTACGTAATTGTGCTGTGACTGCATCATAAGCGTCGTGATTGGCAAGGACGACTTGTAAGCGTCCCCAGTTTTCACCGCCACGAGAGGTGTCTGAGGTCATCAGTCCACCACTGCCAGCTTGGCTGTAGGCGTGTTTTACGTCCTTACGGTCTTTAATTGATAGTGCTAATTTACGCAGAACATTGTCAGTTTCAGAAACTTCAGTGCCAGGCGGGAGCAATACTTCAACATAAAACTCACCTTGATTCATCGGCGGGATCAGTTCCATACCAAGCCTCGGAGCTAGCAGCGCTGCGGCCGCTGTGATGGTCACCGCAATGGTTAAAGTTAATACCTTAAAATTTAGCGCCATAGCCAATAGCTGGTGATAACCTTTTTCTAATAGAGTGTAGAACCAGTTAAACACTCCACTTATAGGTTGCATAATTAAACCAGCCCCCCAAGCCAACGTGTGACCTAGCACTAATAAGAGCGTGAGTAGGGCACTGGGTAGATAGTTAAATAAAAGTACAAAAGGGAATGAAATGACGGCGGCACTATAGTGTTTAAGCTTAGCTATTTTTGTATCTGGTTTGGCTTTTTCTGTCTTTGATAATTGTGGTGGTAAAGCTTTAAATCCTTCTCTTGAGGCAAGCATTGGGATGGTTGTTAGCGCAACAAATAAAGAGGCTAATAGGGCAAATGTGACGGTCAGGGCTTGATCAGAAAATAATGCTCCGGCCACGCCGTCAACAAATACCAAGGGTATAAATACAGCTAAGGTCGTGAGCGTTGAAGCGAAAATCGCGCCCGCAACCTCTTTAGTGCCAGTCACTGCAGCGTTAATTTTATTCATGCCCATTGACTTGCAACGGTCGATATTTTCTAGCACAACAATGGCGTTGTCGACCAGTAGCCCCACCGCTAAGGCTATCCCCCCTAAAGACATGATATTAAGGCTAATATCGGCAAAATACATCATGTTAAATGTTGCTATTATCGAAAACGGGATTGAAATAGAGATAATCAGGGTTGGAATAATGTCGCGTAAAAATAAGTAGATAACTAACATCGACAGTAAACTACCGATTAGTGCGGCTGATGTCACTTCACTAACAGCACTTTCAATAAATTCTGATTGATCATAAATAACTTTGAGCTCGCCCTTATGACTGTTTTTATTGAGGTTATCAAGTGCCGCGGCTATTTTACGTGCGACTGCTACTGTGTTGGCATCTCCCTCTTTATAAATGGCCAGTTCAATGGATTCTTGATCACCAATGCGGGTTATGTCGTTGCGCTCTTTATGGGCATCGATAATTTTCGCGACCTCAAACAGTCTGACCAAGGTTTGTGCATCACGATAGATGACGATTTGCCCAAGCTCTTCTAATGAATTGAATTGATTAAGGGTGCGGACTAAATACTCTTTGTCGCCTTGGATCACTTTACCTGCAGACAGGTTAATGTTCTCGGCCGCTATGCGTGTACGGATTAACTCAGCACTGAGGTTTAGCTGGGTAAGTTTTTGCTGATTAAGCTGAATGTGCACTTCTTGCTGTAATCCGCCTGAAAGTCTGACTGCTGCAACGCCAGATAATGATTCAAGCTGGCGTTTCAACTCTTCATCGGCATAGGTACGCATCTGTTTTAGATCATTGTTACTCGCAGTACTTCTGAGCCCAGTGCTAGTGTTCGGGACAGACAATGCTAAGCGTACAATTGGGTCTAAGTTGGGGTTAAATCTAAGTAATAGTGGCTTTTGTATATCCAGTGGTAACTCAATGGTATCGAGTTTTTCACGGACATCTAGGCTAGCCATATCCATATCGGTACCCCATTCAAACTCAAGTACAACATCTGAGGTTCCAGAACGAGAAATAGAGTTAATTTTGCGTAACCCCTTTACGATCCCCGCCGCTTCTTCAATGGGTTTTGACACCAATTGCTCAACTTCAACCGGCGCCGCCCCGACATACTGGGTACGAATAGTCATCGTTGGATAGCTTAGGTCGGGTAATAGTTTTACTGCTAGGCGTGAAAAACCTACCATGCCAAATAATATAATGGCTAACATAAACATCCACACGGTAACCGGGCGGTTAACCGAGGTTTTGATAATCGACATCGCTATTCCCTCGGCTATTTTGATGCAACATCTAAAGAACGGATCACTTCAACGAGTGACTGATCTTTTAGATTTTGATGTCCACGAACAACAATTTGATCTCCGGTGACAATGCCAGCGAGTACTTCTACGGTATCACCTTCTCGGTATCCTACCTCTACGGTACGACGACTAGCGTTGCTGCCGTCAATAATATAAAGCGCAAATTCATTATCTTGATTAATAAGGGCATTATAAGGCACCGTTATTACGTTTTTGTGGGTATCGTACCTAAGTTGTACCCGAGTAAACATTCCAGCTTTTAAGGTGGCTTTTTGATTCGGTACCGATAGTGTTACTTTAAAAGTGCCGCTTTGTGCGTCGACAATGGGGCTTATCCGTAACACTTTAGCGTGAGTGATCTCTTGGGAGTGTTTGCTGGCGGAAATTTGCGCATCTTGACCTAAGCGAAGGTGCTGTAATTGTTGCTCTGGTAGGTGAACGATTCCGTACAACTCATCTTGGTTAACGATATAGAAAAGTTCATCAAATTCTTTGGCCATATTACCTGACTTTATAAACCGAGTTGCAACTACACCTTCAATAGGCGAGCGGATCATGCTTTCTTGAACGTATAACGCGGCTAAGTCTCGTTTGGCCATTGCGGCTTGCAGGTTATATTCGAGCTTGGCCATGGAGTCAGCACTGAAAAACTCTTGATTGTTGATCTTTTTTAGACGGTTGAGTTCTTGCTCAATAATTTCAACTTCTGCTTGTGAACGATCTAATTCGAACTTCTGTCTTTTCGAATCAATAACGGCCAATAATTGTCCCTTGGTGACTCTATCACCTTCCTCAACTTTGATTGATTGAATCAGTCCAGCTACGCGGGTAACGACATGTGCCTCTTGTGGTGCTTCGAGTGTTGCAGTGGTACTGTAAAAAGAGGATACGTCGCCTTGTACCACCATTGTTGTCTCGACTGGGACTGCATATTTATCTTCTTCTTTGACCTCTTCTTCTACACCACAAGCACTCAGTAAAACAGCCATTATTGTAGTAATGAGTATTGGCGAAAAAACAGTTCTTTTGTTGTGCAAGACCATGTTAATAAACCTATGTTGATAATCCAATTAACAGTGAAATAGCACTAAACGTGCCAATATTTAATTCCCTTTAAATACAATTATTTATATTAAGCAGCTTGTTAGGTAATGGTCTGTTTACTCCAAATGTAGCAAGTTTGATTAATTGTTGCATTTTTTAACAATTATTAGAATGGTTAATTTATATCAGCGTAGTTTTATAGTTGAAACTTCAGAGCAGAATCAGAATATGTACCATAAGCCTGTAGCGGTGCGTAGCTAGTTCTCTGACAGCGTTAAATCAACTTGTTGTATTTAATTGTTTTTATGAAATGCACTTCACGGCAAACTTTGATATAACTTTGCAGAGCGAGTGAATAAAAGTGAGTTATTGCGAGCAAATTTACATCTACGACTTCGCTTGATAGCTTTACTGAGCGACCAAAAGAATTAAGTGTTTATTGCTCATGAGTATTAAGCCTAAACCCTGCGGTGTAATTAACGTGTGGAGCATTATTTAGGTTGTAAAAAAAAGGCACTCAATGAGTGCCTTTAAAGGTGGTCAGTAATGCATAACTAATCGCGTCTGTCTTTAGCCACAAAACTGCGCTCAGCATCGCCTGTATATAGCTGGCGAGGGCGACTAATTTTATGACCAGGCTGATCAAGCATCTCTTTCCAATGAGCAATCCAACCAACAGTTCGCGCGAGGGCAAATAGTACGGTGAACATACTTGTAGGAATACCGATAGCTTTCATGATGATCCCAGAATAAAAATCAACATTTGGATACAGCTTTTTAGACACAAAATATTCGTCTTCTAAGGCAATACGTTCAAGTTCCATGGCGACATCTAGCAATGGATCATTGACGTTAAGCTCTGCTAGTACTTCATGGCACGATTCACGCATCACTTTAGCGCGAGGGTCGAAGTTTTTATAAACTCGATGGCCAAAGCCCATTAAGCGGAAAGGATCATCTTTATCCTTTGCTCGTGCAATGAATTCAGGAATGCGATCAACACTGCCAATTTCTTCGAGCATGTTCAAACAAGCTTCGTTTGCACCACCATGAGCGGGGCCCCAAAGAGAGGCGATACCAGCAGCAATACAAGCAAATGGGTTAGCCCCTGATGAACCTGCCAAGCGTACCGTCGAAGTTGAAGCATTTTGTTCGTGATCCGCGTGTAGGATGAATATACGATCCATCGCGCGTTCAACAATTGGATTCACTTCATACTTTTCGCACGGCACTGCAAACATCATGCTTAAGAAGTTACCTGCGTAGCTTAAATCATTACGAGGGTAAACAAATGGTTGACCAATAGAGTACTTGTAACACATAGCTGCAATTGTTGGCATTTTAGAAACCAAGCGGAAAGCGGCTATTTCACGGTGGCGTTCGTCATTCACATCTAAAGAGTCTTGATAGAATGCTGAAAGGGCACCGGTTACACCACACAGCATTGCCATCGGGTGAGCGTCACGTCTGAAGCCCCTAAAGAAGGCTGCAAGTTGCTCATTAACCATGGTGTGGTTTTTAACTGTATGTACGAATTTTTCGTATTCTGCTTTTGTAGGAAGTTCTCCGTAAAGCAATAAGTAACATAAATCCAAATAATCAGAATCAACTGCTAATTCGCCGATAGGGTATCCGCGATGCAGTAAAATCCCCTGAGCGCCATCGATATAAGTAATGGCAGATTCGCAGGAAGCTGTAGCAAGAAATCCTGGATCAAAGGTAAAGTGACCTGTGCTACCTAATTTACTTATGTCTATAACATCGAATCCAGCCGTTCCTGTTTTGATCGGCAAATCGATTGACTCATTCCCTGGTAGTGCTAATTTGGCTATATTCTCAGCCATACCCCATTCTCCTTACTTCATTCTTATTGAGTGCGGCTTATCAAACACCAACACTTTACAGTGAATCCAGATCACATTTCAATTCAAATAAGTGACTAATTTTATTGGCTCATGGTCTTGAATCCCCGCAATCGCTTGCTGTAGCTGGTTCTTGGTAGATTTTTTTACCAAAAAACAAATTTTGCATAATGTGATGTTTGTATTTGACATTTCACACACGTATACTAATCGCAACTCGAAAGAGTTGCAGGCAATGATAACTAGTTATTATTTGTTTGCGTTTTTTAAGTGGTACCACCTAAGTCATGTTAATGATTTGTATTAGGGTTTTCTTTTGTAGAGGTCGAATTGTGATCTTGCTCTCAGTTCTGAACGAAGCAAAAGTTGTTTGTATAACAAAAATTAGCTCAATATAGAGCAGAGTGAGCAGAACGTGAAAAAGCAAAGACCTGTCCATCTAGATCTGCAGACAATACGCTTCCCTGCAACTGCGATCGCCTCAATCCTACATCGTATATCTGGTGTTATTATGCTGTTTGCCGTCGGCATTCTTATTTGGTTGCTCAATGAGTCATTAGCATCCGCTGAGAGTTTCGAAGGTGTCTTATCTCTTTTTGATAACTTTATCGTCAAGTTTGTCGTTTGGGGAATTCTAACCGCCCTCGGGTACCATTTGTTAGTGGGTTTACGTCACTTAGTGATGGATGCCGGCTTTTGGGAAGAATTATCTTCAGGATTAACCTCAGCTAAAGTCGCTATTGCATTGTCGATAGTGTTTTCAATCATTGTGGGGATTTGGGTATGGTAACTAACGCAGCGAGTCTTGGGCGCAGTGGTGTCCATGATTTTATTCTTCTTCGTGCAAGTGCAATAATATTAGCCTGTTACAGTATACTTATTGTTGGTTTTATTGCACTTAGCTCTCCACTGACTTTTGAAGTATGGCATGGTCTATTTAACAGTTTGCCGATGAAAGTCTTCACTTTACTCGCACTTGTTGCGATTCTAGTCCATGCATGGATTGGTGTATGGCAAGTACTTACCGATTACGTTAAGTCTGTGTCATTACGTGGTGTGCTTCAGTTTGTTTTTGTCATTGCAGCCTTTAGTTATTTGGCAGCAGGCATTTTGATTGTGTGGGGTGTATAAGTGGCTATTCCAGTTCGCGAGTTTGACGCAGTTGTAATCGGCGCAGGTGGCGCAGGTATGCGAGCCGCGTTGCAAATATCTAAAGAAGGTAAGAGCTGTGCGCTGTTATCTAAAGTTTTCCCGACCCGTTCACACACAGTCTCTGCCCAAGGTGGAATTACTGTTGCGCTGGGTAATGCCCATGAAGATCATTGGGAACAACATATGTATGATACCGTTAAAGGTTCCGATTTTATCGGTGACCAAGAAGCGATTGAATTCATGTGTAAAACTGGTCCAGAAGCAATTATAGAACTCGAGCAAATGGGTTTACCATTCTCGCGGTTTGAAAACGGCACCATTTATCAACGTCCTTTTGGTGGCCAATCTAAAAACTTCGGTGGTGAGCAAGCAGCTCGAACTGCTGCTGCGGCTGACCGAACGGGTCATGCATTACTTCATTGTCTTTATCAACAAAACGTTAAGCATAAAACTGAAGTCTTCTCAGAGTGGTATGCACTTGATTTAGTCAAAAATGAAGATGGCGTTATTGTTGGTTGTACTGCTATTGAAATTGAAACCGGCGAAATTGTTTACTTTAAAGCTAAAGCAACAATTCTAGCGACGGGCGGAGCAGGCCGCATTTATGCCTCTACTACAAACGCGCATATTAACACTGGTGACGGTGTTGGTATGGCTATCCGTGCTGGCGTACAAATGCAAGACATGGAAATGTGGCAGTTTCACCCAACCGGTATCGCAGGCGCAGGTGTGCTTGTAACAGAAGGTTGTCGTGGTGAAGGCGGATACTTGCTAAATAAAGACGGTGAACGCTTTATGGAACGTTATGCACCGAATGCAAAAGATCTTGCATCGCGTGACGTAGTTGCCCGTTCAATGATGACTGAAATCCGTGAAGGGCGTGGCCTTGACGGACCTTTAGGACCGCATTGTTTACTGAAACTTGATCACTTGGGTAAAGAGACCTTAGAAGCACGTCTTCCTGGTGTTTGTGAGCTGTCGCGTACGTTTGCGCACATTGACCCTGCTGATGGCCCGATCCCTGTATTACCAACATGTCATTACATGATGGGTGGTTTACCAGCAAAAGTGAGCGGCCAAGTTTTACGTCAAAATCCAGATGGCAGCGAAGATGATATCGTAGGTTTATTTGCCGTTGGTGAAATTGCTTGTGTTTCTGTTCATGGTGCTAACCGACTTGGTGGTAATTCACTGCTTGATTTAGTTGTCTTTGGACGTGCTGCGGGTCAACACCTTGGTAAAGCTCTAGACGCTACGCCAGAACCTAAAGCCCCAACAGATGCTGAAATTGATGCTTCTCTTGTTCGCTTGAATCGTTGGGAAACCAATAAAGATGGCGAAGATCCTGCAGTTATCCGTAAAGATCTACAACTTTGCATGCAGCTCAACTTCTCAGTATTTAGAAGCGGCGGTGCAATGGCTGAAGGCCTGAAAGAACTTAAGGCTATTCGCACCCGTCTTGAAAATGCCAAGCTTTCTGATAACTCGTCAGAGTTTAATACTCAGCGTATTGAATGTTTGGAGCTTGATAATTTAATGGCAACAGCAATTGCCACCGCAACAGCTGCTAACTTCCGTACCGAAAGCCGCGGGGCGCATTCACGTGAAGATTTCTTAGACCGTGATGATGAAAACTGGTTATGTCACAGTATTTATGACCCGGTTACCGAACTTATGACTAAACGTGAAGTTAATATGGAACCGAAACTCCGTGACGCATTCCCGCCTATTAAACGTACCTACTAAGGAAAAGTTAAGATGAAATTGGAATTTGCAGTTTATCGTTACAATCCTGATGTAGACACTAAGCCTTACATGATGGATTACAGCTTAGAAGTGGATGAAGGTACCGATATGATGGTCCTTGATGCATTGATGAAGCTTAAAGAGACAGATTCAACTCTGTCGTTTAGACGCTCATGTCGTGAAGGTGTGTGTGGTAGTGACGGTGTCAATATGAATGGGAAAAATGGATTAGCGTGTATCACGCCCGTTTCGACCTTCAAAGGAAAAAAAATTGAGATCCGTCCATTGCCTGGTATGCCTGTTGTTCGCGATTTAATCGTTGATTTAACACAATTTTATACCCAGTACGAAAAGATTAAGCCGTACTTGATTAATGATGAAAAAACGCCTGCGCGTGAGCATCTACAATCACCAGAAGAGCGTGAACACTTAGATGGACTCTATGAGTGCATTATGTGTGCATGTTGTTCTACAGCTTGTCCTTCGTTCTGGTGGAACCCGGATAAATTTATTGGTCCAAGTGGCTTGCTGCATGCTTATCGGTTCTTAATCGATAGCCGTGATACTGCAACTGAAGAGCGTTTATCTGAGCTCGATGATGCTTACAGTGTGTTCCGTTGTCATGGCATAATGAATTGTGTTGATGTTTGTCCTAAAGGGCTTAACCCGACCAAAGCAATTGGGCATATAAAGTCTATGCTTTTGAAAAGAGCTGTTTAAATGCTAATTCAAAAGTTGTTATTCTAATAGCGCAAGTCGAGTCACTTTCATTAAAGACTGTGACTCTTTTTGTGCCAAGCAATATTCGTAAAAGTAAATCTGGAACTCTAGGGGCTACAGAGATTGCAGAAGCCATAACTTAATAAGGCTCTCTGTGTTTAAGACTTTGGCTAAATAAGTGTATACAGTTTGAAAGGAATAGAAATGCACCAAGGCATCATGAAAGCCTGGATCGAATCGTCTCACCTTAATGGCGCGAATTCGACTTACGTAGAACAGATGTATGAAGCCTATCAAGAAGACCCGCAGTCTGTTACCGAGGATTGGCGAGTAGTATTTGATAATCTTCCTCCTGCTAGCGGTACAACAGTAGATGTACCCGAAGCTTCCCACTCTAAAGTACGCGACTATTTTCGCAGTCTTGCATTAGATGGCCGACAGAAAGGTTCACCTAAAGTGACCGATCATGAGGTTGATGCAAAGCAAGTAAAAGTCCTGCAGTTAATTAACGCACACCGTTTTCGTGGTCATCAAAACGCCGATTTGGACCCTCTAAATATTTGGAAACGAGATACTGTATCTGAATTAGACCCAGCTTTTCATGGTCTTGATGGCGATGATATGGAACGGGAGTTTAATACCGGTTCATTTGCTCATGGTGGTGAAACCATGAAGCTAGCTGATTTGGTTAAAGCGCTTAAAGCAACCTATTGCGGTTCAATTGGCGCTGAATACATGCATATTACCGATACCGATGAGAAACGTTGGATCCAGCAACGTTTTGAGCCATCTTTGGGCGCTGCCAGTTATAGCAAAACCGATAAAACTCGAATTCTTGAAGGCCTTAATGCTGCAGAAGGTATGGAAAAATACCTCGGTGCTAAGTTTCCTGGTGCTAAACGTTTCTCTCTTGAAGGTGGAGATGCGTTAGTACCTATGATGCGCGAAATTATTTATCGCGCGGGCGATGCAGGCACTAAAGAAGTCATCATAGGTATGGCTCACCGAGGTCGATTAAACGTTCTTGTTAATATTTTGGGTAAAAAGCCATCGGAGTTATTCGACGAATTTGCAGGAAAGCATGGCGATGAACTCAATGGTTCTGGTGATGTAAAATATCACCAAGGTTTTTCATCTGACTTTGAAACCCCTGGTGGCAACATTCACTTGGCACTGGCATTTAACCCATCTCACTTAGAAATAGTTAATCCTGTTGTGATTGGTTCGGTACGAGCACGCCTTGATCGACGTGGCTGCGACACTGGTTTACAAGTGATGCCAATTACCATTCATGGTGATTCAGCGATTACTGGGCAAGGTATTGTGCAAGAAACCTTTAACATGTCGCAGACCCGCGGCTTCAAGGTGGGCGGTTCAATTCGTATTGTGGTCAACAACCAAGTTGGCTTTACAACTAATATGACTGAAGATGTGCGCTCAACAGAATACTGTACCGATATTGCTAAAATGGTGCAGGCGCCAATATTCCACGTTAATGCTGATGACCCTGAAGCGGTAGCATTTGTATCGCAATTGGCAGTTGATTATCGCAATGAATTTAAACGTGATGTGGTAATCGATTTGGTATGTTATCGCCGTCATGGCCATAACGAAGCCGACGAGCCAAGTGCGACTCAGCCTATTATGTACGCCAAAATCAAGAAGCATCCAACCCCTAGAAAAATCTATGCTGACAGGCTTATTGCTGAAAAAACAATGGGTAGTGACGATGTCACATCGATGGTTAATGATTATCGCGATGCATTAGATCACGGTGATTGCGTGGTTAAAGAGTGGCGTCCAATGACGCTAAACTCTGTTGATTGGACGCCTTATATTGGTTCAGAGTGGAATGACCCATATGATGCCAAAACACCAATGGCAAAGATCAAAAACTTAGTGGGTAAAATCAGCTATGTGCCAGACAGCCATAAATTACATTCTCGAGTGGCTAAAATCTACAAAGATCGCCTAGCAATGGCCGCTGGTGAGAAGCTACTTGATTGGGGGTTTGCTGAAACGTTAGCTTATGCGTCCATTCTTGAAGACAAGAAACGCATTCGTATTACAGGGCAAGATTCTGGACGAGGCACTTTCTTCCATCGTCATGCTGTTTTGCATAATCAAAACGACGCTACCGCCTATATGCCGCTGCGTAATATTGCTGATGATCAAGGCCCAATCGACATAACTGATTCTGTATTATCAGAAGCATCGGTTCTGGCTTTTGAGTATGGCTACGCAACTGCTGAGCCGAGTGGCCTAACGTTGTGGGAAGCGCAATTTGGTGATTTTGCTAACTGTGCGCAAGTGGTCATCGACCAATTCTTATCATCGGGTGAGCAAAAGTGGGGCCGTTTATGTGGCCTAACTATGTTACTGCCACACGGTTATGAAGGGCAGGGTCCTGAGCACTCCAGTGCGCGTCTAGAGCGTTTTTTACAGCTGTGTGCAAACCACAATATGCAAGTGTGTGTGCCGTCAACACCTGCTCAGGTTTACCATATGCTTCGTCGACAAGTGGTGCGACCTATGCGTCGTCCTTTGGTAGTTATGTCACCTAAGTCGCTGTTACGTCATCCTTTAGCTGTTTCCAGTTTGGAAGAAATTGCGGAAGGTACTTTCCAGAACTTAATCGGTGAAATTGACGAGCAAGATGCAAGTAAAGTCGATCGCGTCGTATTTTGTAGCGGTAAAGTTTACTTTGAGCTACTAGAGCGACGTCGCAAAGAAGGCTTAGACAATGTTGCGCTGATCCGAGTGGAGCAGTTATACCCGTTCCCACTTGACGAAGCCGCAAATATTTTAGCTCAATATGCCCACGTTAAAGATTATGTTTGGTGCCAAGAAGAGCCGCAAAACCAAGGTGCTTGGTATTGTAGTCAGCACCACTTCTGGAGTGTTATTCCCGCAGGAGCTCAATTGAGTTATGCCGGACGAGAAGCTTCAGCTGCACCAGCATGTGGCTACCCTGCATTACATGCTCAGCAACAAGAATCATTAATTAACAGCGCATTAAAACTGTCAAAATAGACATTATATAAAAGGATCGTTATCCATGAGTATCGAAATTAAGGTGCCTGTACTGCCAGAATCAGTTGCTGATGCAACTATTGCGACTTGGCACGTTCAAGTTGGCGAACAAGTGTCTCGTGATCAAAACCTTGTTGATATTGAAACAGATAAAGTTGTACTTGAAGTTGTAGCACCTGAAGATGGCCATATTGCACAATTCCTCGCGGAAGAGGGTGATACCGTCTTGGGTGAAGCAATTATTGCCAAATTTGTTGCAGGTGCAGTTGCTGGCCAGGAATTAACCAAAGCAGAAGCCGAAGCGGTGATTCCTGCCACAGAAGAAGCGACCAGTGATGCACTGAGTCCATCAGTGCGCCGTCTAATTGCCGAACATAATATTGACGCTAGCGCCGTTAAAGGCTCTGGTGTTGGTGGTCGAATTACTAAAGAAGATGTTGAAGCATTTGTCAAAAGCGCCAACGCAACGTCTGCTCCAACGACCGCAGCTCCAGCACCAGTAGCAACACCACTGGCAGAACGTAGTGAAAAGCGTGTCCCGATGACGCGTCTACGTAAAACGATTGCTAATCGTCTTCTCGAAGCTAAAAACTCTACCGCCATGTTAACTACATTTAACGAAGTTAACATGAAACCAATTATGGATATTCGTAAGCAATATCAAGATATTTTTGAGAAGCGCCACGGGATCCGCCTAGGTTTCATGTCGTTCTATGTTAAAGCTGTGACTGAAGCTCTTAAGCGTTTTCCTGAAGTTAATGCATCGATTGACGGTGATGACATTGTTTATCATAACTACTTTGACATCAGTATTGCTGTTTCCACGCCACGTGGATTGGTAACGCCAGTATTACGTGATACCGATAAAATGAGCCTTGCCGATATTGAGCGTAATGTTCGGGAACTTGCGATTAAAGGCCGAGATGGCAAGCTGACCGTTGACGATATGACCGGTGGTAACTTTACAGTCACTAACGGTGGCGTATTTGGCTCACTGATGTCGACTCCCATTTTAAATTTACCACAGAGTGCCATTTTGGGCATGCACGCGATTAAAGATCGCCCTATGGCTGTTAATGGACAGGTTGAAATTCTGCCCATGATGTACCTCGCTCTTTCTTATGACCACCGCATCGTGGATGGTCGTGAGTCGGTTGGATACTTGGTTGCGATTAAAGACTTCCTCGAAGATCCAACTCGTCTGTTACTTGACCTTTAAGTTAAGCCAGACAACACCCTCGCTGCAGGCCCAGAAGGGCCTGCTGAAAATAGACAAGCAGTATATGGATATATCATCATGAATTTGCATGAGTATCAGGCAAAATCTTTATTTGCCGAATATGGTTTACCAGTGTCAGAAGGTTTTGCATGTGATACGGCTCAAGAAGCAGTGGAAGCGGCAGGCCATATTGGCGGAAATATGTGGGTTGTTAAGTGTCAAGTACACGCAGGCGGCCGTGGTAAAGCTGGTGGTGTTAAAGTCACTGGCGATAAAGAAGAGATCAGAGCATTTGCTGAAAATTGGTTAGGCAAGAACCTCGTGACTTACCAAACTGATGAAAAGGGTCAGCCAGTTGCTAAAATCCTAGTCGAAAGCTGTACTGACATTGCAAACGAACTGTACTTAGGTGCAGTTGTTGACCGTGCGACTCGTCGAGTTGTATTTATGGCGTCAACAGAAGGTGGCGTTGAAATTGAAACTGTTGCAGAGGAAACGCCAGAGCTAATTCATAAAGCGATTATCGATCCATTAACCGGCCCACAAGCATACCAAGCCCGTGATCTTGGCTTCAAGTTAGGGCTAAACCCGACACAAATGAAGCAGTTTACTAAAGTGTTCATGGGCTTAGCTAAAATGTTTGAAGACTATGATTTCGCGTTACTTGAAATCAACCCACTTGTGATCACCGATGAAGGTAATATCCATTGTCTCGATGGCAAAATTGGCATTGATGGAAATGCGCTTTTCCGTCAGCCTAAAATCCGTGAAATGCACGATCCATCGCAAGATGATGCACGTGAAGCTCACGCAGCTAAGTTTGAGCTTAACTACGTGGCGCTTGATGGAAACGTGGGCTGTATGGTTAACGGTGCCGGTCTAGCAATGGGTACGATGGACATCGTCAATTTACATGGTGGCAAACCCGCTAACTTTTTAGACGTAGGCGGCGGAGCAACTAAAGAGCGTGTTGCTGAAGCTTTTAAAATTATTCTTTCTGATTCAAATGTAAAAGCTGTTTTAGTTAACATCTTTGGTGGTATTGTTCGTTGTGACATGATTGCTGAAGGTATTATCGGCGCAGTTAAAGAAGTCGGCGTTGAAGTGCCTGTTGTTGTGCGTCTTGAAGGGACGAATGCTGAATTAGGTCGTGAAGTTCTTGCAGGTTCAGATCTTGATATCATTGCCGCTGTGTCATTAACTGATGCGGCTGAAAAAGTAGTTGCTGCAGCGGAGGGCAAATAATGTCCGTATTAATTAACAAAGAGACTAAAGTTATCTGCCAAGGTTTCACCGGTGGCCAAGGGACTTTTCACTCTGAGCAAGCAATTGCTTACGGTACCAAAATGGTTGGTGGTGTTTCTCCAGGAAAAGGTGGCCAAGTTCACCTCGATCTTCCTGTATTTAACACGGTTAAGGATGCCGTTGCTGCAACAGGTGCTACTGCGTCAGTTATTTATGTACCAGCGCCTTTTTGTAAAGACGCAATCCTTGAAGCAATCGACGGTGGGATTGAACTCATTGTGTGTATTACAGAAGGCATTCCGACCCTAGACATGCTTCAAGTTAAAGTGAAACTTGAAGAAACTGGTGTACGAATGATTGGCCCTAACTGCCCAGGTGTTATCACTCCTGGTGAATGTAAGATTGGTATTATGCCGGGCCACATCCATAGACCTGGTAAAGTGGGGATTGTTTCTCGCTCAGGTACGTTAACCTACGAAGCCGTAAAACAAACTACGGATGAAGGTTTTGGACAATCGACGTGTGTTGGTATTGGTGGCGATCCTATTCCAGGTACTAATTTCATTGATGTATTGGAAATGTTCCAGAATGATCCTGAAACAGAAGCAATCGTTATGATTGGTGAGATTGGCGGTACAGCTGAAGAAGAAGCGGCTGATTATATTAAAGCCAACGTAACTAAGCCTGTAGTCTCTTACATCGCTGGCGTAACTGCACCTGAAGGTAAGCGTATGGGCCATGCTGGCGCAATTATCGCTGGTGGTAAAGGTACTGCTGAAGATAAATTTGCTGCATTAGAAGCTGCTGGCGTAAGCACTGTTCGGTCTTTAGCTGACATTGGTCAAGCACTACGTGATAAAACCGGTTGGTAATATTCTAACCTCACGATAAAAGCCGTGCTTAGCAGCACGGCTTTTTTGTTTTAAGTTGTCTAGCATTGAGCTTACTAACACCATAAGAGGTAAATTAATGTTGCCGATTTGTTAGCGGGTTATTTGTTTTTTGCATTATTATTTTTAGAGTTTAATCGTGCATTTGACTGCTCTACTAGAACTAATAGTGATAATGCAGTGAAAATTAGTCAAAAATATGGCGTTGTAACAACAATCTGTTATACCTAATTTATCTATAGAGGAACTTGTAGGTAAATTTTATGTCTATGGTTAGCGCAAAAGAGTTTGCAGATTGGTTAAGATTGAGATTTGAGGGCCTCACTGAAGGTGTTTCTTTGAGTCGTAAAGATATTAATCAACTTACAGGCCGACAAAATTTTTCATCTGATTTTGTTAGCGACATTCATTTTGAGTTAATGTTGCATGGTTTAGCTTTCGTGACCGATACTTCACGCGAACGTTTTTATCTTGTCCCCATTAACAAACAATGCTGGAGAGAAAAGCTAGAACAACAGTTTGAGAAAGAGATTTTTTGTAATGTGATCCCGTTAAATATTTCTAACAAGTAGGTGGTGGCATGCAGGGAAGCAACCAAAGGAAAATGCTGTAACAGCTAGCAACGAAAACCCACGCACGTCGACACCCTTTCTATTTTAAATTGATTTATTACCTCTTGTTGTAGACCATTCACTGATGACTGTCGTGGCTCGCTTGTTTAATGGGTATGTTAGTAGCTCTTTTTGATATAGCTAACTGCATATGTCGATTTTGACCTTTTCATGTTTCTTTGGTCATTGTTATTTTTGGCTATTGGTCATGATAGAGGTGGTGATTCACCGGCCTTAGTTTGATTTATGCTTTGACTGGCATGTTTTGCTCGCGTGAACTCTGCTGGTGACAAAATATAGGTATCCTCACTGTAAAAGTGTTCACTGTTTGCCATATGCCACCAAGCACTCCATGGGCCATCTATGGAGACTTCATCGACTAAATCATTGTGTTTCAAAGGTTCAATCAGGCTGCCTACAGACATTAATAATCCGTAAGGTGTGCGCCTTTTTAACATTTGAGGCATCAGTTTGGCTGGATTATCCAGGCCTATACTGCCAACCAGTTCATAGAAATTTTTAATCGTATTGCGATGGAAGTGTTTAACACGCTCGCTTTTTTCAACGACATTAATGGCCTTGTTTCTTACTGGATCTTGAGTAGCAATACCCGTTGGGCACATATTAGTATTGCAATGACGTGATTGAATACAGCCCAAGGACATCATCATTGTGCGGGCAGCATTAACACTATCGGCTCCCATGGCTATCTTAGCGAGTAAGTCAAAGCTTGAAGCGGTTTTACCTGAAGCAATAATTTTAATTTTTTCTCTTAAACCGACTCCAATTAATGCATTGTGAACGAAATATACACCTTCTAGGCACATCATCCCTAAGCGGTTGGTAAACTCGACAGGCGCGGCTCCAGTTCCACCTTCAGCCCCATCGACGGTAATAAAGTCTGGTGTGATCCCCGTTTCTATCATTGCTTTGCATAAGCTGAGAAACTCAACAGGATTACCAATACATAATTTAAAGCCAACGGGTTTACCTCCGCTTAATGTTCTTAATTTTACAACAAAATTGAGTAAATCTTTTGGGGTAGTGCACTCAGGGTTAACCGCAGGCGAAACACAATCTTTGTGTTTATCAATATGGCGAATAGCCGCAATTTCGTCTGTAATTTTCGCCGCTGGCAATACACCACCATGGCCAGGTTTAGCCCCTTGTGATAGCTTTATTTCAATCATTTTTATTTGCGCTTTAGTCGCCATTGCGCGATAGCTTTCGGGGTTAAAATTTCCTTTATTGTCACGACATCCGAATAAGCCTGAGCCAATTTGCCATACAAGATCGCCACGGTGTTTGAGATGATAAGGACTTGCGCCACCTTCACCGGTATTTTGGTAACAGCCAGCTTTGAGGGCTCCTAAATTAAGTGCTTCGATGGCACTGGCACTTAATGAGCCAAAGCTCATTGCTGATATATTTAAGTAAGAAGCATCATAAGGTTTTAAGCAGCCTGGACCACCAAAGCGGACACGCTTTGCATCGTCCGTTACAACTTTTGGGTGCAATGACTGCCAAAGGCTCAAATAGTTGTCCTCTAACAGATCACGCTGAGTGCCAAAAGCGATAGTGTCACGTACATTTTTGGCTCTTTGGTAGACTAAGGAGCGCTGCTCACGACTAAAAGGCTGTTCTTCTATATCATTGGCTATAAAGTATTGCTGAATTTCAACGCGATAAGATTCAAGAAAATATCTGATATGAGCAACGACAGGGTACAAGCGATTGAGGGAATGTTTACTATGATACATGTCAAAGTATCCAATCGAGCTGTAGCTAGCAGTCAAAATAAGTAATATTAAAGTGCTAACACTTACATCTTGAAAGACTAAATATAGGGCAAAAATGTTACCGAACGATGCGATAAACCAAAAGAACTTTTGCATGGCTGTCATAAGTGTTCCTTACTCATTGATAGGCATTTGTTAGGTTTTTGCGTAATCAAAAAATCAGTTAACTCGCTTTAATACTTTCTAATTTATACATATTGGGTATATTAATATAACTATAGTCAACGAATATGACTTCAGGCAGGTTCAGCGTTTTTAATCGTTTGCAATGGTTCATGGCTAAACATAAATAAGGGGCATAAGGTGATAATAGTAGAAACAGAAAGGTTAATTATACGCAGGTTTAATGCTGATGATGCTAAAGCCATTTTTCTGTTAAACAGTATTCCTGAAATCCTGACTTATATTCCAGGTGCTCCAATGACTGATATATCTCAAGCAGAAACGATCTTAGATAGCATGATTTTAAAAAATTATGAGGAATTTGGTTATGGACGTTGGGCTGTTGAGCATAAAGCCGATGCAAAAGTAATTGGTTTTTGTGGGCCTAAGTACATTGATGAGTTCAATGAAGTTGAATTGGGCTACCGTTATTTACCACAATATTGGGGCCAAGGCATTGGTTATGAAGCAGGGACTGCTGCGTTAGCTAAATTTGCTGATTACGACATCAGCGAAGCCATCGCGCTTATTCTTATCGGTAATAAAGCCTCTGAAGGGGTTGCAAAAAAACTGGGAATGACAGAACGTGGTAAAGACAAGTTTATGGGTCATAAGGTTAATGTGTTTCATAAACACCTAAAACCTTAACTAATCTCTATAGATAGCATAAAACAGTGCTAATGAGGCTGTTACCTTATACCACTGTTTATTTCAATCGAGGTGCGATCAAAAAACAGCGTTAAGCAGGTCTTTTGATCGACTCTTTATGTCTTTATCAGTTGCCGTGGTTGCAGTCGTCATTAATACAAACACCATAAAGGTATAAGCTATGGTTTGTCAGTTTAATATTATGATTTGCTGCAATTTCATCTTGGCGCTGCTCAATCACCTCATCTGAAAACTCAATCACTTTTCCACAAGACAAGCAAACAAGGTGATCATGATGGTGCTGGGTCGCAAGTTCAAAAACCGCTTTTCCACTCTCAAAGTGATGACGAGTTACAATGCCTGCATCATCAAATTGGTTAAGTACGCGATAAACTGTCGCTAAGCCAATTTCTTCACCTAAATCGAGAAGTTTCTTATAGAGATCTTCAGCACTGATATGTTGATTCTCAGGTCCTTGCATCAATTCTAAAATTTTGACTCGTGGTAAGGTTACTTTCAAACCCGCTTTTTTTAGCGCTTGATTTCCATCTGTCATTATTGGTTTCTCGATTGGAGAACAGCTTTATAATATGAGCCTGTTCAAAGGTGGCTAATAAAATTCATTATATGTGGAGTAAATGAAAACTTAAACCTTTGATTTATTAATAAAGCGTCTAAAGCAAATAAAAACAAAAAAGCTGATATAAAACGAGCTAATAGAGCTTACTTTTTGTATTGTTATTGGCAATTATACTAATGCCTAATGTGAAAAACGCAGTTCACGGGGCAAAATTATTATTTAAACTAAGATATAGGACTGTAGATGTACCAACAGATAGTCATACTTACCGGAGCGGGGATCTCGGCCGAATCAGGATTACGCACTTTTCGTGATCAAGATGGTTTATGGGAAGAACATAAAATCGAAGAAGTTGCCACGCCAGAAGGCTATGCTAAGAACCCATTGTTGGTAGAGCAGTTCTATAATGACCGTTGGCAGCAGTTTCATCAAGGTGATATTCAACCTAATGCAGGACATTTAGCGTTGGCTAAACTCGAGCAGGAGTTCGAAGGTAAATTACTTGTCGTCACGCAAAATATTGATGATTTACACGAAAGAGCCGGTTCTAAGCGTTTACTGCATATGCATGGTCAGCTGTCTAAAGGACGCTGCCCTCGCTCAAGGCAAACATTTTTATTAAAAGAGCCATTTGGGCCGAACCATACTTGTACATGCTGTATTCCTGCACAAAGACTCAGGCCCCATGTCGTGTGGTTTGGTGAAATGCCTATTGGGTTAGACATCATTCAAAGTGCTCTGGATACGTGTGATTTGTTTATTGCTATTGGTACCTCTGGTACTGTTTATCCTGCTGCGGGCTTTGTTGACACTGCAAATCATCATGGTGCTAAGACTGTCGATGTTAATTTATTACCTGCTGAACGAGGTAGCCAATTTCAATATCATTACAAAGGTAAGGCAAGCGAGGTATTACCTATGTTAGTAGAGCAAATTTTGCAGGGTAAAATGATTAGTGGGCAGGTAGACTAGGTGTGGTATCGATGTTTGAGGTCATGAACGAAGATAAAGTGGCGATTATTATGCGTGGTTTACCGGGAAGTGGTAAAAGCTACTGGGTCTCGCAGTATTTAGATACTCACGTGAAAAATGTGGGGTTAGAGCAAGCAAAGGCTGAAGTGAAAGTGTTTTCGACAGATCAGTTTTTTGTTAACAATGGTATTTACACATTTAATGCTGCGCTGCTGTCAAAATATCATCAAATGAATCTCACAGCGTTTATTGAGGCGATGTCAGACGGTGTACGCTTTGTTATATGTGATAATACCAATATCGCACTGTGGGAATTTGCTGCTTATCGAGCTGCCGCCAAAGCGTTAGGCTATAAAGTTATTATTAAGCAGGTTGGTATACCGTCAAACTTTGCACATCAACAGCTATGTGCAAACAGAAATCGCCACCGAGTTACGCTTAATAGCATAAAGCGGATGGCGACTCTGTTTGAAACAATTGATCACATTTAGCTTCGGTTCAACTAGAAGCGTCGACCCATGCCGATAATTAAATGGTTCCAATTTAAGAAGCCATACTCGGCATAGAGGTTCCATTCATTGCGAGGACCAAAGTCATAGTTCACACTCAGCGACATATTTTTAGTTTCTTCCTTGGCCAAATCAATATCAAACCTCACTTCTTCCATTAATGGAGCGAGTTCCGTTCCGGCGAAAGAGTAGTCACCCGTTACATTTTGATTAACGTTCTGATGACTATATGCCAAAAACCATGCGAGCTTGTTACCTGCCAAATCATATCGCTGACCCACTCGAACAGAAGCGAGTTTTGTTTTTATAATACTATCAGTTGTATTGGTTTTGGCCTTAACCAATGCACCAACGGCCATTATCGTGAAAGGGGTATCACTCACAAACGAATTTATTTGCCCTGCTAGTACAGTACCAATACCGTAGTTGGTAGCGGTGTAGCGAATAGGGATGGGCAATACAATCCCATTACAAGCATCGCCGCAAGGGAGACCTTCAACGTTGTCGAGCTTAGCGCGGATATCTTTACTGCCTTCGGTATAGCCAACGAGGCCATAAACATTCCAAAAGGGTAAGATCCAAGCATCAAGTTTCAACTGTAGGCTACTGTCATTACCGGTAATACTGACATCCTCAGCGGGGACAACGTAATCATTGGGGCCTTTAAAGCCCAATAGCCCGCCGGTAACTTGCACTTCAAAATCGTTTTCAGCTTTGTAGTCAGCATCGATATTGTTATAAAACAAGGTAACGCCCACAGGTATTGGCAACTCATGGCCTCTCTCTGTTGCTTTATCAGCTAAGAGGGGGAGGTGGCTCCAATGTTTTGGGCTTGTTTGTTGGGTCACGCTTGCATTTAAATCATCATTTGCCACGCAAGTGAAAGAGACAATTGCAGTAAGGGTGAGTGCTAAAGCTTTAGTAAAATAAATATTCATAATATTGAGATCATTAACCGAGCGCGTACTTTAGCTATTTGCGCAAGGAAATCAAGCTTACTGTATAAATGTGGGAGTTATTCAGCATTTTAATCTGTGAGGTGTTAGGTTTATGTGTTCTCGGTGGTTATTTATGGTTGTATGTAGTTGTTATGTAGCAAATGTGGCCGTTTTGGGGTTTGAGCATTTTGGTAATAAAAAAGCCTATAGACTTTCATCTATAGGCTTTTTTTAAGCTAATAACTCATAAGAGTTACCACTAATTAGCAATAATTACTTTTTAGCAGCTTCACGAGCTTTAACGTCAGCAATTACTTTTTCAGCAACACTGTTTGGACATGGTGCGTAGTGAGCGAATTCCATAGAGAATTGGCCACGACCAGATGTCATAGTACGTAGTGAACCAATGTAACCGAACATTTCTGATAACGGTACGTCAGCTTTAATACGAACGCCAGTAACACCAGCCATTTGGTCTTTAATCATACCACGACGACGGTTAAGGTCACCAATTACGTCACCTACGTTGTCTTCTGGGCTGAATACGTCAACGTTCATGATTGGCTCAAGAAGTTGTGCACCAGCTTTAGGCATAGACTGACGGAATGCGCCTTTAGCAGCGATTTCGAACGCGATAGCTGACGAGTCAACTGCGTGGAAAGCACCATCAGTAAGTTCTAGTTCAACGTCTAACACAGGGAAACCAGCAACAGTACCGGTGTTCATCATGCTAGCGAAACCTTTCTCAACTGCAGGCCAGAATTCCTTAGGAACGTTACCACCAACAACTGAAGAGCTGAAAGTGAAACCAGAGTTTTGCTCACCTGGGCGGATAACGTAGTCGATCTTACCAAATTGACCAGAACCACCAGACTGTTTCTTATGCGTGTAGCTATCTTCAGTTACCTGAGTAATAGTTTCACGGTAAGCAACTTGAGGCTCACCTACAATTAGGTCAACGCCGTATGTACGCTTAAGGATATCTACCTTAATGTCTAGGTGAAGCTCACCCATACCTTTAAGAATAGTTTCACCTGAGTCTTCGTCAGTTTCTACGCGGAAAGATGGATCTTCAGCAATCATTTTACCGATAGCGATACCCATTTTTTCTGATCCGCCTTTATCTTTTGGCGCAACAGCGATAGAGATAACTGGATCTGGGAACACCATTGCTTCAAGAGTACAAGGGTGCTTAACATCACATAAAGTGTGACCAGTTTGAACGTTCTTCATACCTACGATAGCGATGATGTCACCAGCTTGTGCGTAGTCAAGTTCGTTACGTTCATCAGCTTGCATTTCAACCATACGACCAACACGCTCAGTTTTACCTGTGAACGAGTTAAGGATGGTGTCACCTTTGTTGATCTTACCTGAGTAGATACGAACGAAGGTAAGTGCACCAAAACGGTCATCCATGATTTTGAATGCTAGCGCTTTTAATGGCTCTTCAACAGAAACTAAAGCGTGTTCGCCAGTTTCGTTACCTTCTTCATCAGTAAGAGGTTGTGGATCAACTTCAACTGGGTTTGGTAGGTAATCAACAACAGCGTCAAGAAGAAGCTGCATACCTTTGTTCTTAAATGCAGAACCACAGTAAGTTGGGAAGAAATCCATTGTACGAGTACCTTTACGGATACAACGCTTAATGTCTTCCATAGATGGCTCTTCGCCTTCCATGTAAGCTTCCATAAGATCATCGTCTTGCTCTACAGCAGTTTCGATAAGCATTTCACGGTATTCTTCAACTTGGTCAACCATGTCAGCTGGAATATCTTCAATCTTGTAGTTTTCAGCTTGACCAGTTTCATCCCATACCCAAGCTTTACGAGTTAGAAGGTCAACAACACCTGAGAACTCATCTTCGATACCGATAGGAAGAACCATAACTAGTGGGTTTGCCGCTAGTACGTCTTCGGTTTGCTTAACAACACGTAAGAAGTCAGCACCCATACGGTCTAACTTGTTTACGAAGATGATACGAGCAACTTCTGATTCGTTAGCATAACGCCAGTTAGTTTCTGATTGTGGCTCAACACCACCAGAACCACAGAATACGCCGATGCCGCCATCAAGAACTTTAAGAGAACGGTAAACTTCTACTGTGAAGTCAACGTGACCAGGGGTGTCAATAACGTTGAAGCGATGTTCTTTCCAAAAACAACTTACAGCAGCAGACTGAATGGTAATACCACGCTCAGCTTCCTGTTCCATGAAGTCAGTTGTTGATTCGCCATCATGAACTTCACCGATTTTATGGATTTTACCGGTAAGCTTAAGTATACGCTCAGTTGTAGTGGTCTTACCCGCGTCAACGTGAGCAAAGATACCAATGTTTCTGTACTTTGATAAATCAGTCATTTTTCTACTCTATTGTAGTTACGTTCTAAAATTCCGCGCAAGTATAGCAATACTTTTCAAATTTTTTTATCGATTTTTATCATTCTGGGCCAATTAAAGCTAAATTTCTTAAAAAAATCACACTTTAGGCTCGGTATTAAGGGTTTTAAAATGACCATTAGCCGTTGATGCGCCGTGATTTTGTAGTAAAAAAGTTTGGAATGAAATAATCGTCAATTATATTTCCGCTCATTTGTATTAAAATTTGTTTGGTTTTACTTAGAAAAACCAAAAGGGCCAATTTGTTCGAAGTCTGAAATAAGAAACAGCCAATCAACTTCCATTTACGTATAAGTAGTTATTACCTTCGTAAGGTGTGTTGTGTAGTAACTCTATGGCGTTTATCATTTTAAGCACTTATCTAAGGTTAAAATACGGTGTATTTTTGCGCTAAGCTCTGCCTTGATTTCGATTCAGCTTCAATCATCACCCAGTTCACTCAGTGATGATTGACTTAAAAGTATAGTCGGTAAATTATCCGTGACTAACAAAAGCTGCATCGTTATTGGGTAATGAAATTTGGCTGGCGACTACTTTCATCGCATCAGTCAGTCGGGTAAGTTGAATATTTGTAATAGTATAAGGTGGCATGATGTAGATAAAGTTTGCAAAAGGTCTTATCCAAACCCCAAGCTTTACAAACTGCTGCTGCAACTCAGCGGTATTAACCGTTGCATTCATCTCCAATACTCCAACAGCGCCAAGTACCCTTACATCCACCACATTTTGGTAGTGTTTTGCTGCAGCAAGCTCTAATTTCATTTGAGCTTCAATGTTGGCAACTTGAGCTTGCCATTGCTGTTGGTTGATTAGTTCTAAACTTGCAATGGCGGCAGCACATGCCAGTGGGTTACCCATGAAGGTTGGGCCATGCATAAATACACCCGCTGGCGAGTCACTGACACCTTTAGCAACTTTGTCACTGCACATTGTTGCTGCTAGTGATACATATCCGCCAGTGAGAGCTTTGCCTAAACATAAAATGTCAGCTTCTATATTAGCGTGCTCATAAGCGAACAACTTACCTGTGCGGCCAAATCCGGTGGCGATTTCATCTAAAATAAGCAGCACATCGTATTGATCACACAAAGTTCGAAGTGCTACTAAGTACTCTGGGTGGTAAAAACGCATTCCGCCAGCCCCTTGCATAATGGGTTCAATCAACACGGCGGCAATTTGTTGATGGTTATCTTTAAACATTTGTTTAAGCGTTGAAAGCTCTTGTGGATCAAACGACTCTGAAAAAGCTGAGTTTGGCGCAGGGGCGAATAATTGTTGAGTCACTAGCTCACCAAACATAGTATGCATTCCACCCTCGGGGTCACAGACACTCATCGCGGCAAATGTATCTCCGTGATAGCCACTTTTTACAGTTAGAATTTTCTGTTTGTTAGGTTGGTTTTTTCCCTGCCAATATTGAAGTGCCATTTTTATTGATACTTCAACGGCAATTGAACCTGAGTCGGCAAGAAAGACTTTTGTAAGGCGTTTGCTTGTCATGTCAATCAACATTCTGGCTAACTCAACTGCAGGGCGGTGGGTGATCCCACCAAACATAACATGACTCAGTTGTTGGGCTTGTTGTTGTATAGCAGCAACAATTTTGGGGTGACTATAACCATGAACACACGCCCACCATGAACTCGTCCCATCAACGATTTTAACGCCATTAGCAAGTTTTAATTCAACTCCTTCAGCGCTAACAACACCGTAGGTTGGCAAAGCATTATTCATAGACGTATAGGGATGCCATAGATGCTGTTTGTCAAACTCTATGTCAACGCATTGTTCATTGGGTGGTGTTGTTTTGTTCATAAATTAACCGTCAGTAAACCTTTTAAGCGAGTTGGCATTGACAGGTTAAGGCTTGTCGGTATCCTAGGCAAGATAAATCTACGTAATATTATACGACAATTTCAGTCTAACTATCTGTTTCATATAGTCTAATGTTTTTTTGTTCTTTTGCTGATTATAATCTTCCCATAACAGTCAAGGTGACAAATTGTTGATATAAAAGCACGGTTTTACATTGAGCGTGAGCCGGAATAGGAAAAAAGCATGTCTGATCTACCACTGAGAAATAACTGGCAACGTGAAGAAATTGAAGCATTATTTGCGTTACCTATGAATGATCTGCTGTTTCAAGCACAGAGCATACATCGTCAAGAGTTTGATCCTAATGAAGTTCAAATTAGTCGTTTGTTATCAATAAAAACCGGTGCTTGTCCTGAAGACTGTAAGTATTGTCCTCAAAGCGCGCGCTACGATACTGGTCTTGAAAAAGAGCGGTTATTAGCAATGGAAACCGTATTAACCGAAGCGCGTAGCGCAAAGGCGGCTGGCGCTTCTCGTTTTTGTATGGGGGCGGCGTGGCGTAATCCAAAAGAGCGCGATATGCCTTACCTTAAAACGATGGTTGAAGAAGTTAAATCGTTAGGCATGGAAACCTGCATGACGTTAGGCATGCTTTCTGCAGATCAAGCAAGTGAGTTGGCAGAAGCTGGACTTGACTATTACAACCACAATTTAGACACGTCACCTGAGTATTATGGTGACGTCATTACTACTCGAACTTATCAAAACCGATTAGATACTTTATCTAACGTCAGAGCATCAGGCATGAAAGTCTGCTCGGGGGGCATTGTCGGTATGGGCGAAAAAGCCACCGATAGAGCAGGGCTGTTACAGCAGTTGGCTAATCTTGATAAGCACCCAGATTCAGTACCAATTA